>CAXTCV010000037.1:0-23684 GCA_964242725.1 uncultured Methylobacterium sp. | reverse complement strand
CCGAAGAACGGCCGCCCGAACCCGTCGAAGATCCGGTCCAGGGAGATCGCCAGGGTCAGCGCCGCCATCTGGAGGCCGAATAGGCTCACCGGGACACCGGCCACCTGGAAGTCGTGGGCGATGGGCGCGATCTGCGCCGCCGCCATCAGGCCGCCGGAGGCGACCATCACGAACATCGCGTACATGACCCAGAAGACGGGGGTGCGCACCGCCTCGCGGGGACTGCGGTCGACCTTGGTCTGAGGCAGGCGCAGGCTCTTGCGCTGGATCGGGGCGGCGGTGGCCGGCTTGCGCAGCAGGAACGCGATGGCGAGAACCACCGCCCCCTGGCCGAGGCCGAAATACAGGAAGGCATCCTGATAGCCGCTCGTGGCGATCATCCGGGCGATCGGCACCACCGTGATGGCCGCGCCCGCGCCAAAGCCTGCCGCGGTGGCGCCCGCGGCGAGGCCGCGCCGGTGCGGGAACCACTTGAGGGCGTTGCCCACGCAGGTGCCGTAGACCGAGCCGGCGCCGATGCCGGCGGTCACGGCCCCGAGATAGAGCAGGAACAGGCTGTCGGCATAGGCGTCGATGGTCCAGGCGATGGCGATCATCACGCCCCCGAAGGCAACCACGAGCTTCGGGCCGTAGCGGTCGACGAACCACGCCTCGACCGGGACCAGCCAGGTCTCCGTGGCGACGAACAGCGTGAAGGCGAGCTGGATCGCCGCGCGGCCCCAGTGATAACGCTGATCGATCGGGTCCACGAACAAGGTCCAACCGTATTGAAGGTTGGCGATCATGGCCATGCAGATCACGCCGAAGGCGAGCTGCCACCATTTCGCCGAAGGCGAATCCTGGCGTTCCATCCCTGAGCCTCTCTCCTGGGCGGCGCGGCCTTGCGGTGGCCCGTCTCGTACGTCGCAGATCATGCACATCCCATCTGGGTATGCAATATACCAGCGTGCGACGGTCGAGATGAACTGTCAGGCGGCGATATTATTCCGGTTGCCCGGCCTGCGAGGTCGGGCCCCAGGCGCCGAGCGTCGGTTGGTCGGTCGGGATCAGTGTCTCGTCGAGGTGGGGAATCGACGCGGCATCGGCTGGAATGCCAAGCAATGGACGGGCCGCGGCCCAGTCCGGCCCCTCATCCGACGCCACCAGGGCGTGACGGTCCAGTCCGACGATCCGGCCGCGGTCGAGGCGCAGGATCGCCCGCCCGGTCTCGGCGCGGAGGAAGCGGATCGATGCCATCCGGCTCAGGCAGGCCTGGAGGAACGCGGTGTTGGCCGATGCCGACAGGTCGGCACCCGCAAAGACCGTATCGGGGCCGCGGGCGAAGATGTCGACCTTGCGGAACCGGTCGATGTCGATCAGCCCCTTCACGTCCAGGATGTTGAGGATCCCGCCGGCCCAGAACGCGATGGTGCGCGGGCGCTGCCCCAGCGGAACGCTGTTGTCGAGGAACTCGCAGACCACCTGCTTGTCCCGGGCCAGCGCCCAGTTGAAGAACAGGCGCGGCATGCCGGTATAGGCCTCGACATTGTGGGCGAGCAGATCCTCCACCGCCTTGTAGCGGCCGAACAGCTCGCCCCGCTTCCAGGCGCGCTCGACGGTGTCGGCCGGGGGCGTGACCATGAACTGCATGTAGACCCGGTCGCCGAACCGGGTGAGCAACTGGCCGCCGCCGTCCGACCCGGTCTCGGCCTGGAAGCTGTCGAACCGGAACCGGTCGATCAGCAGGTTCGAGATCCGCCCCTCCGCCGCCTTGCGGGTGACGTAGCGATCGAGCTTCATGTCGATGATCTCGACTTCGTAGCCCGTCAGGGTGCCGGCGTAGCGATGAGCCCCGCCGAGGCTGTCGTAGTCGAGGAGGTACTTGCGCCAGACGTCCGGGGTGATCACCGCGAAATCGGACCAGGCCATGCCGAGACGCCTGGCGAGGGCCAGCTGGTAGGGCCGGATCGTGCTCTTGCCGGAGGCCGAGGCGCCCTTGACGTTCATCACCACCGGATGGTCCTGCGGCGCGAGCCGGCGGTAGCCGCGCGCCTCCACCACCCCGGCGATCCAGGGTTCGATCTGCTCGCCGATGCGGCGGCTGCCGTAGCCGTTCGAGACCAGCGTCCCGGCGAGGCTCCGCAGCAGGGATGCATCGCGAATCAGGGTGTTCTGTCGGGCGATGAGGCCCGAAACCACGGTGCGCAGGGCCTCGCAGGCGGCGATCTCCAGGCCGTCGCCGGATTCGGAGGCCCGCCGCTGCCAGGATTCGAGGTGGCGCAGGGCCCGGGTCGCGGGGTCCTCGCGCGGAGCCGCGGCGGGGACCGGGCGCCGGCCGAGAAGGCGATCGAGCCAGCGCGGCTCGGGCGGAGCGGGGGCCGGGCGGTCGTCCAGGATGGCGGCGATCGCGCGGGAGAGCACCGCGTCGGCCGCGGTGCGGATCTCCGCCAGGGTGGCCTCGACCGCGCCGAGGCGGGGTTCGATCCCTTCCCGCAGGATCGTGGCGACAATCGCCCGGAAGTTCACCCCGAGATCGGCGTAGACCGCCCCCACCGGCACGGACAGGTCCGACATGACCCGGATCAGCACCTCGTGGACGACGAGACGGCGGGCCCTGAACCGCACGAGCTGCCGGGCCGGCAGCCCGCACAGGTCGCTGAGCTCCAGGGCATCGCGCAGCGGAGTCTCGACGTGCTCCGGCCGGTAGACGGTGATCAGCGGCAGGAAGGCGGCCGGCAGATCGGATCGGACACCCGGGTTCCACGGGCCGGCGGGCGGTTCCGGAGGGTCGGCAGCCGCGCCAGTCATCCGCGCATTTCCCTGCTCCCTCTGCGGGCGACGATGTTCACATATCGGCTAACACGGGACGCAACGCACCCCCGTTCCCGCCCGGGAGAGGGGACCCGTGCCGGGGCCTGCTGCCACGTTGCCGAAGCCGATGTGGGAATCCGGGAGCCTTTGCGGGGGCGGTAAGGCGCGTGACAGCATGGCGTGAATGCATCCCACCTCGCATCGATGCGAGGCGGCTGGACACCCTAAAAAATCTTCTGGAACCAGCCATGGGCGTCATTGGAATTGCCCCGCTGGATGTCGACCAGAAGATTCCGCAGCCGCTGCGCCACCGGTCCGGCCCTGCCGGTCCCGACGGTGAAGCTCTCCTCGCGGCCCTTCACCGTGCCGATCGGCGTGATCACCGCCGCCGTGCCGCAGGCGAAGGCCTCGGTCAGGCGGCCCTCCCGCACATCGGCGCGCCAGGCGTCGATCGTGTAGGGCTCCTCTCGGACCGTCATCCCGGCTTCCCGTGCGAGGGTGATCACCGAATCCCGGGTGATGCCGGGCAGGATGCTGTCCGAGAGCGGCGGCGTGACCAGGGTGCCGTCCCCGAACACGAAGAACACGTTCATGCCGCCGAGTTCCTCGATGAAGCGGCGCTCGGCCGCGTCGAGGAACACCACCTGCTCGCAGCCCTGGGCGGCGGCCTCCGACTGCGCCGCCAGGCTCGCCGCGTAGTTGCCGCCGCACTTGGCCGCCCCGGTGCCGCCGGGGGCGGCGCGGGTGAAATGCTCCGAGATCCAGACCGTGACGGTGCCGGTGGGGTCCTTGAAATACGAGCCCACCGCCGAGGCGATCGTCACGAACAGGTATTCCGAGGCCGGCTTCACGCCGAGGAACGCCTCGGAGGCGATCATGAACGGCCGCAGGTAGAGGCTGCCGTCGGGGGTGTCGGGGATCCAGGCGCGCTCGATCTCGACCAGCCGGCGCATCGCCTCCACGAAGGCGTCCTCGGGGAAGGGCGCCATCGCCATGCGCTCGGCCGAGCGGCGGAAGCGCCGGGCATTGGCCTCGGGCCGGAACAGGGCCGCACCGCCATCGGCGGTCCGGTAGGCCTTGAGACCCTCGAAGATCTCCTGCGCGTAGTGCAGCACCGCGGCGGCCGGATCGAGGGGGATCGCCTCGCGCGCCTGGATCCGCGCATCGTACCAGCCGCGCCCGGCCGCATAGCGCGCCACCACCATGTGGTCGGTGAACACCTTGCCGAAACCGGGATTCGCCATCAAAGCGGCCCGCTCCTCGGCGGTCCGCGGGGCGGGGTGACTCTTGATGTCGAACGTCAGGTCGCTCACGGTCTCATCCTCATCGGCTGAGGCTCTTATGGCGCGCTCCGGCGCGCGAATCTACGGAGCCGGCGCATGACGGCGTCGCCGCTGGCGCGGCTCATGCCGCCGTCGCGGGCTCCGACAGCTGCAGGCGGTGCAACCGCGCATAGGTGCCCCCGGTCGCGATCAGGTCGTCGTGGCGGCCGGTCTCGATCACGCGGCCGGCCTCCATCACGGCGATCTGATCGGCGTCGCGCACCGTCGACAGGCGGTGGGCGATCACCAGGGTGGTGCGGCCGCGCATCAGCCGGGTCAGCGCCTCCTGGACCAGGCGTTCCGATTCGGAATCCAGGGCCGAGGTCGCCTCGTCGAGGAGCAGGATCGGCGCGTCCTTGAGGAAGGCGCGGGCCAGCGCCACGCGCTGCCGCTCGCCCCCCGAGAGGCGTCCGCCGCCGGGGCCGACCCGGAACGCGTAGCCCTCCGGCAGGGCCGTGACGAACGCGTGCGCCGCCGCCGCCTGCGCCGCCGCCTCGATCTCCCCCGGGGCGGCCCCGGGGCGGCCGAAGCCGATGTTGGCGGCGATCGTGTCGTCGAACAGGACCACCTCCTGCGAGACCACCGCCACCGCCGCGCGCAGGGAGGCCAGCGTGACGTCCCGCACATCCTGGCCGTCGATGGTCACGCGGCCCGCCGTCACGTCGTAGAGACGCGGGACAAGGTTGAGCAGCGAGGATTTCCCGGACCCCGAGCGCCCGACCAGCGCCGTCACCGACCCGGCCCGCACCGCGAGGTCGATGCCCTCAAGGGCCGGGGCGTCGGGCCGGTAGCGGAACTGAACGCTTTCGAACCGGATCGAGCCGGCGGTCACGGCCAGCGGCGGGGCGCCCGGCGCCTCGCGGATGGAGGCGGCTTCGTCCATCACGTCGAAGTAGCGCCGGAGCGCGGCGGCCGCCTCCTGCAGGATGGCGTTGAGATTGCCCAGCGCCCGGGCCGGCTGGGCCGCCAGCAGCAGGGCCGCCACGTAGCCGGTGAAGTCGCCGACCGTCTTCTCCCCCGCCAGCACCCGCTGCCCGACCAGCACGAGCACCCCCGCCACCGCGATGCCGCCGCCGATCTCCAGCAGCGGGTCGAGCCGGCCGCGGGCATTGGCGGCCTTCATCTTGAGCCGGCGCACCTCGTCGAGCGCCGCGGCGGCGCGGGCCTTGAGGTAGCTCTCCATCGCGTAGGTCTTGGCGACGCGCGCGCCCTGCAGGCTCTCGGAGATCAGGCTGGCGGTGGCGCCCATCTGTTCCTGGGTCGAGGTCGAGACCCGCCGGAGCTTCCGGCCGATCCGCCCGATCGGACCCGCCACGAACGGCACCGTGACGCCGGCGATGAGCGTCAGCACCGGATCCATCCAGATCAGCGCTCCCACGAGGCCGATCAGCATGGCGATGTCGCGCAGGAGCACCGTCGAGATGCGGGTCAGCGCCTCCTTGATGAAGGCGAAGTCCGTGGTGAAGCGCTGGGTCAGCGCCGCCGGGCTCTCGCGGCCGAGCTGGGCGAGATCGGAATCGATCAGGTGGCCGTAGAGCGCCGCCTGCATGTCGGCCTCGACCCGGGTGACCACCCGGTTGGTCAGCACCGTCTGGCCGTAGAGGGCGAAGCCGCGCAGGGCGGTGACCACGATCACCACCAGCGGCCCGTAGGCGATCGCGGCCGCGTCCTTGCGGTCGAAGGCGTCGAAGGCGGCCTTGATCAGCGCCGGATAGAGCCCGGTCGAGGCGCCCACCAGCGCGATCAGCACCAGCACCACGGCCAGCGTCGCCCGGTGCGGAAACAGCCACGTGCGCCAGAGCCGGACGAGGAGGGGAGCCGTGTCGCCGGGAAGGCGCGCCATGAAACCTACGGGGTCGGACCAGGGCCGCCCGCACACGGGAGGGGCCGCGGCAGCGGTGTGCCGCCGCAGCCGCCGCGGATCAAGGCCTTCGGTCAGGCTCGTCGCCGCCCCGTCCGTGCTCGTCGTCGTGGTGCCAGCCGCTTCGCATGCCATGACCGCCCATCTGGCCGCCCATCGGTCCCATCGGCCGGGCGAGGATCATCGCCCGCCGCTTCTGGTCCTGATCGAGGCTGGCGTAGAGCGGTTGGGACGCGTCGGCGAGCTTGCGCAGGGCCTCGCCGCGGGCCGATGCGGCATCGGCCATCGCCCGGAGGGCCGCCGGCGCGTCGTCGCTGAATTTCGGCCGGTCGCGCATCGCGTCGCGGCGCTCCTGGCGCAGCTTGGCCATGCCGCGGATCGCCGATTCCACCGGCGGCCACAGCTTCTCCTGGTCGGGGTTGAGTTTCAGGCCGGCATGCAGGGCGGCGATGCGGGCATCCGTGAACGCCGCTCGATCCTCGGGGCTGAGCGCGGTCCAGCGCCCATGCCCGCGGAAACCCCCGGGGCCGTGGTCGCGGGCGGCGGCCGCGCCCGCCAGGCCCAGGCCGAGGGCGCCGGTGGCGAGGATCGCGGCTCTCAAACGTCGGGACATGGAAACCTCCGTCTCACGCTCCGGACGCCGCCAGGCCGAACTGGCCGCGGCGCCCGACGCCGCCCATCAGGGCGCGGTCGTGTATCCCGCTTGTGTATGTAATACTGTTACATTAGGGGCAGGGCTTACCGGAGCAGTTCAGGGAGTGGGGCGGTGCGGCGGGCAGCGGGAACGATCCGGATCTTGGTCCAGGCGGCGGTGGGCTTCGCGATCCTCGGCCTCGCCGCCCCGGCCCGGGCGGCGCCGGAGGGGAGGCCGGTCCGGGCGGTGGCGAGCTTCTCGATCCTCGGCGACCTCGTCCGGCAGGTCGGCGGCGCGGACGTGACGGTGACGACCCTGGTCGGGCCGGATTCCGACGTTCACGGCTTCAGCCCGACTCCGGCCGACGCGCGCAAGCTCGCCGAGGCCGACATCGTCGTCGTCAACGGTCTGGGGCTGGAGGGCTGGCTCGACCGGCTGATCCGGGCCTCCGGCACCCGGGCGCCGGTGGCGGTCGCCTCCACGGGGGTGACACCGATGCCCGCCCGGGACGAGCACGCTCGGGGCGAGGGCGACCATGGGCACGGTGACCGCGCCGTCGACCCGCATGCCTGGCAGAACGTCGCCAATGTACGGAGCTACGTCGCCAACATCCGGGACGGCCTCGCGACGGTCGATCCGGCCCATGCCGCCGTCTACCGGGCGGCCGCCGCCGCCTATGTCGCCAAGCTCGACGCCCTGGAGCGGGACGTGCGCGCCACGATCGCCGGCATCCCGCCGGAACGGCGCCTGATCATCACCACCCACGACGCCTTCGGGTACTTCGCCGCGGCCTACGGACTGCGCTTCGTGGCGCCGCAGGGCGTCTCCACCGACAGCGAGGCGAGCCCCCGGGACGTGGCCGCGATCATCCGGCAGATCCGCAGGGACCGCGTGCCGGCCGTGTTCCTGGAGACGATCAGCGACCCGCGCCAGATGCAGCAGATCGCCCGGGAGAGCGGCGCCCGCATCGGCGGCAAGGTCTATTCCGACGCGCTCTCCGGTCCGGACGGACCGGCGCCGACCTATCTCGACCTGATGCGCGCGAACCTGCTTGCCTTCGCGGCGGCCCTGGCGCCCGGCTGAGGTCCGGGCTTTGGTTCGCCTTCGGGGCGTCCGACATGACATAGCGTAAACCGCCGGTTAAGAGGCCTCTTCTAACCTTACGCAACGGGTGCCAGCCGATCCTCGTCCGCGAGGGATCAGGGCCGTGGGGCCTTGTGAGATCGCGCAGCTCGGAGATCGCGTGGCTTGGGGGCCTGACCGCTGGCGCTTCTATCGGCTCCTCGCGCGCGAGGCCGCGCGCGCACTCCGCGCGGCTGGAGCCAGCCTCACGGCATCCCCCGACATCCTCGCCCGGATGCGGGTCACCGGTCTGGTGATCGCGCCCCAGGACCTGCGCACCTCCGACGCGACCTTCGCGGACGACATTTATGCCGGCCTGTTCGTCTTCGCCGGCCGGTCGCTGGCGGCGAGCGGCGGCTCGCCCTTCGATTACGCGCCGCCCTCGCCGGAATGGGCCGACGAGCTCTACGGCTTCGGCTGGCTGCGCCACCTGCGCGCCGCCGACACGGCGCTGGCCCGGGCCAATGCGCGCGCCTTCGTGGCCGATTTTATCGCCGGCCGCGGCGACCCGGCTTTGGCCCGCCAGACGCCGGTGGCGGCGCGGCGGCTGATCTCGTTCCTGTGCCAGTCGCCCCTCGTGCTGGAGGGCGCGGACCACGCCTTCTACCAGAACTTCCTCAAGGCCATCGGCCGCAACGCCCAGCAGCTCGAGCGCGACCTGCGGCGGGGCGTGCCGCCGCAATGGCGCCTGAACGCCGCCGTGGCGCTCTGCTACGCCGGCCTGTGCTGCGACGGGATCCAGCCGATCCTGCGCCGGGCGACCCGGATCCTGTCGCGGGAGCTCGACCGGCAGATCCTGACCGACGGCGGCCACCGCTCGCGTGATCCGCGCTTCGCCATGGAGCTGCTCCTCGACCTGCTGCCCCTGCGCCAGAGCTACCTGAGCCGGAGCGTCGAGCCGCCGCTGGCGCTCCTGCGCGCGATCGACCGGATGCTGCCGCTCCTGCGGCTGCTGCGCCATCCGGACGCCTCGCTCAGCCATTTCAATGGCATGGGCGCCACCGACGCCGACCATCTCGCGACCCTGCTGGTCTATGACGGCGCGCTCGCCCGGCCGCTGATGCACGCGCCGAATTCGGGCTACGAGCGCCTGGAGGGCGGCCGGATCGTGATCGTGGCCGATGTCGGCGCGAGCCCGCCGCTGCCGTATTCGGTCAATGCCGGGGCCGGCTGCCTCGCCTTCGAGATGTCGAGCGGACCGCAGCGCATCGTGGTCAATTGCGGCCTGCCGGCGAGCGGGCCGGACCTGCGCCTCCTGGCCCGCTCCACCGCGGCGCATTCCACCGCCTCCGTGGCCCACACCTCGTCGTGCCGGTTCCTCACCCGCGACGGCTGGTGGGGCGAGCGCCAGCTGGCCGATTGGCTGATCCGGCGGCGCGGCCCGGTGGTCCTGAGCGGCCCGACCGCGGTCGCGGCCGAGCAGGCCGAGGAGGCCGACAGCGTCATGCTCGCGGCCCGGCACAACGGGTTCGGTCCGGAATTCGGGATCGTCCACGAGCGGCGCTGGCAGCTCTACGCCGCCGCGGCGCGTCTGGAGGGCCGGGACGCCTTCCTGCGCCAGGGCAAGGCGGGGAGCCGGGCGCGCCGGCGCCCCCACGACGTGGCCATCCGCTTCCACCTCCACCCCGGCATCGCCGTGCGCGGGGTACCGGATGGGCTAGAACTGGCCTCGGCCCTCGGCGAGATCTGGGTGTTCCGTGCGGCGGACGCGGAGATCGCCCTGGAGGAGAGCGTGTATTTCTCGGGCCTCACCGGCGCCCGTCGGACCGACCAGATCGTGCTCCATCTCAGCGTGTCGGAGGATGTCGAGGTGCGCTGGAGCTTCGAGCGCCGGGCCTCGGCACCGTTGCGGGGGGTGGCGCCGGCCTGAGGCGTGGCTGGCCCGGTTCCCGGGTTCCATGCTACCGCGCTGGAAAATCTCGAACCACCGGCACGAAACCATGGCGCACGATCAGGTGCGGGTCTCCCGCGCGCTCCTCTCGGTCTCCGACAAGGCCGGCCTCGTCGACTTCGCCCGCGCGCTGCACGACCGCGGCGTCGCGCTGGTCTCGACGGGGGGGACTCATCGGGCGCTGCAGGAGGCCGGCCTGCCGGTGACGGAAGTCGCCGACCTGACGGGCTTCCCCGAGATGATGGACGGCCGGGTCAAGACCCTGCACCCGGCGGTGCATGGCGGCCTGCTGGCGATCCGCGACAACCCGGAGCACCAGGCCGCCCTCGCCGCCCACGGGATCGGCGCGATCGACCTCCTGGTGGTCAATCTCTATCCGTTCGAGGCGACGATCGCGGCCGACAGGCCCGATGCCGAATGCATCGAGAACATCGATGTCGGCGGGCCGGCGATGATCCGCGCGGCAGCCAAGAACCACGCGGACGTGGCCGTCGTCACGGATGTCTCGGACTATGCGGGGGTGCTCGCCGCGCTGGAGGCGAACGACGGTGCGATCGGGGCGGACCTCCGGCGCCGCCTCGCGCAGAAGGCTTTCGCGCGCACGGCGGCCTACGACGCTGCCATCGCCAACTGGATGGCGGGCCGCTTCGGCGCGGACGAGCCGGCGCCGTTCCGCGCCTTCGGGGGCGCCCTGGCGCAGGGTCTGCGCTACGGCGAGAATCCGCATCAGGCCGCGGCCTTCTACCGGGCGCCGGGCAAGCCCCGCGCCGGCGTGGCGACCGCTCGCCAGCTCCAGGGCAAGGACCTGTCGTACAACAATTTCAACGACACGGACGCCGCCTACGAATGCGTCGCCGAATTCGATCCCGCGCGCATCGCCGCGGTGGCGATCATCAAGCACGCCAACCCGTGCGGCGTCGCCGAGGGCGCGAACCTGCTCGAGGCCTACGAGCGGGCGCTCGCCTGCGACCCGACCTCCGCCTTCGGCGGCATCGTGGCGCTGAACCGGACGCTGGACGCCGCGGCGGCGCAGAAGATCGTCGAGATCTTCACCGAGGTGATCATCGCCCCAGACGCCACCCCGGAAGCCGCGGCGATCGTCGCGGGCAAGAAGAACCTGCGGCTGCTCCTGGCGGGCGGCCTGCCCGATCCGCGGGCGCCGGGCGAGACCGTCCGGACCTTGTCCGGCGGCCTGCTGGTCCAGGGCCGGGACGCGGCGGTGGTCGACGACATGCCGCTTCAGGTCGTTTCCCGGCGCGCGCCCAGCGCCGCGGAACTCGCCGATCTCCGGTTCGCCTACCGGGTCGCCAAGCACGTGAAGTCCAACGCCATCGTGTACGCGAAGGGCGGCGCCACGGTCGGGATCGGAGCCGGCCAGATGTCCCGGGTCGACTCCTCCCGCATCGCCGCCTGGAAGGCCGCCGAGGGTGCCAAGCGCCTCGGTCTCGCCGAGAGCCTCGCGGTCGGGTCCGTGGTCGCGTCCGACGCGTTCTTCCCCTTCGCCGATGGTCTGATGGCGGCGGCCGAGGCGGGGGCGACGGCGGTGATCCAGCCCGGCGGCTCGATGCGCGATGCGGACGTAATCGCGGCGGCCGATGAGGCCGGCCTGGCAATGGTCTTCACGGGCCACCGCCACTTCCGGCACTGACGCGCCGGCGCCTTCGTCGACCCATTACGGCACCGGACGCGTTCGACAGCGTCCGGTATTCCCGGCTGTCCGACCGGTCGACCGTGATTGCGGCCCGGCTCGATGACGACCGCGGCGTGGTGGCAGAGCCGTTAACGATCCCCCGAAATCGATCGGGGGGCGCCGATATCGGAAGAAGAATTGTGCGAGCTTGAAAGATATTATGTAGCAATAATTCTCCCGATAGAAGTATATCTAAATAAAAATTGCGCCTGCTAAATTTGTAATTTGCAATATTTGATAAATAAAGCCCCAATATATTCGAAAAATACATCTCGATATCGGCTGGGCTTGATCTCCAACCTTCATCACGTCATCATTCCACTGATTTTTGCAGGATGATCGCGCGATGCATCTCCTCGAATGGGTTTAGCCTGGATGATGAGATGTTGATCGCTGCAATGTTGTGCCTGGTGGGATGGCTCATCGGCCGGTCTTACACGGTCGTCGTCTTGGCCATGACGTCGTCCGTCATCATGCTCACGGCTATGATGAGCTTCGTCACCCTGTATGGGATCGACCTGCTCCACGTGCTGATCACCGTGGGCTACCTCGCCGCGCATCAGTCCGGATACCTGCTCGGCGCCTACATGAGCGGCTATCAGCAGAATCACTGACGCAACGCATCGCGCTCACCACCACCAGACCGGCCGTGCCGCGATGATGTCGATCGCCAGCCACAAGACGACCGTCGCCGCTGACCAAGAGCATACGAGTGCAAGTGGTGGCCTCGCGCCGGCATTGCGGCGCAGTTGTGCAAAGGCGTCGTTCACGTCTGGGGTCCTGGGCTTCGGTTGGTGAAGGATGGCTTATACGGCCGGAAACCGGTTATGGTTTCGCAAATTCGATGATCCAAGTACCCGAGAATAAACAAGAGCGGCATCCCGCCGACCTGTTGCGATGTCTGCGATCACGCCGTTTCAGGAAACGTCAAAACCGAAAATTAGACTTTCAATGCATTCGTATTTTGCAAAATTTATTTATAAAGAAGGATTGAGGCAAGATCTATCGCAGTCAATTACCGTACGGAGGTCATAGTGACCCGGCAGTCCGGGACGCTTTCGGAAGCGCGCGCACGCAACACGATGCCCTGAGGCGAACGCGCCTTCAGCCTCGGATACGGCCCCAGACCGGCGCGCTGCCCCGAAAGCCAAGCGCGAACGAGCGGGCCGCGCACCCGGCCCGGGGGTACATGATCGGAGGAAGCCGGCGTCCCCGGGTCCGCCCGATTCAGGCGTCCGTGAAGATGTCGCGATCCCGGGTCTCCGGCACGAACAACAGACCGATGATCACCGTCGCGACCGCGATGCCGATCGGGTACCAGAGGCCGAAATAGATGTCTCCGGTCTGGGCCACCATGGCGAAGGCGGTGGCCGGCAGCAGGCCGCCGAACCAGCCGTTGCCGATGTGATAGGGCAGCGACATCGCGGTGTAGCGGATCCGAGTCGGGAACAGCTCCACCAGCATGGCGGCGATCGGGCCGTAGACCATCGTTACGAACAGCACGAGGACGAAGAGCAGTCCGATCACCCGGGCGACCTGCGGCCGGAACACGTCGAACGGGTTCGCCATCTTGACGATCTCGGGATCGCCGGCCTTCGGGTAGCCCGCGGCCTGCAGCGCTGCCGTGGTGGCCTGGTTGGCCTCGGCCGCGCCGCCAGGGGGATAGGGGATCTCGGTTTCATTGACCCGGATCGTGGCGGGCCGGCCGGCCGCGCCCGCCTCGGTGGCGTAGCGCACCGACGACTTCGACAGGAAGTCACGGGCGAGGTCGCAGGGCGCGGTGAACACCCGGGTCCCGACGGGATTGAACAGGGTTCCGCAGGCAGCCGGATCGGCCGTCACCGTGACCGTCACGGTCTCGATCGCCGCCTCGAGCTTCGGGTTGGCCGCGGAGGTGATGCCCTTGAAGATCGGGACGAACGCCGCCGCCGCGATGGCGCAGCCCGCCAGGATGATGACCTTGCGGCCGATCCTGTCGGACAGCCAGCCGAACACCACGAAGAAGCCGGTGCCGAGCAGCAGCGACCACGCGATCAGCAGGTTGGCCGTGTAGCCGTCGACCTTGAGGATCGATTGCAGGAAGAACAGGGCGTAGAACTGGCCCGTGTACCAGACCACGCCCTGGCCGGCGACGAGGCCGAACAGGGCGATCACCGCGACCTTGGCATTGGTCCACTGCCCGAACGCCTCGGTGAGCGGCGCCTTCGAGGTCTTGCCCTCGTCCTTCATCTTCTGGAAGGCCGGCGATTCGGAGAGCTGGAGGCGAATCCAGGCCGAGACGCCGAGCAGCAGGACCGAGACCAGGAACGGGATGCGCCAGCCCCATTCGGCGAAGGCGGCCTCGCCCGTGAAGGTCCGGGTTGCCAGGATGACCAGCAGCGACAGGAACAGGCCCAGCGTCGCGGTGGTCTGGATCCAGCTCGTGTAGAAGCCGCGCCGGCCGTTGGGGGCATGTTCGGCCACGTAGGTCGCCGCGCCGCCGTACTCGCCGCCGAGCGCCAGCCCCTGGGCGAGCCGCAGGACGATCAGGATGACCGGCGCGGCGATTCCGATCGTGGCGGCGTTCGGCAGCACGCCGACGAAGAAGGTCGACAGACCCATGATCAGGATCGTGACCAGGAACGTGTACTTGCGCCCGACGCGATCGCCGATCCGGCCGAACACGAGGGCGCCGAAGGGGCGGACGATGAACCCGGCCGCGAAGGCCAGCAGCGCGAAGATGTCCCGCGTCGCCGGCGGGTAGGCCGAGAAGAACTGCGCCCCGATGATCGCAGCCAGCGACCCGTAGAGGTAGAAATCGTACCACTCGAACACGGTGCCGAGCGAAGACGCGAAGATCACGCGCTTCTCAGCGGAACGCATCGGCCGCGCGGCCTCGTCCGCCCGTCCGACTGCATGCGCCCCAGCCATGACCCGTTTCTCCCCGGACACACCCTGTGCGCGTCGCAGATCGCCGTTGCGTGATCGCCGGGGCGGGCATCGTCAACACGTCAGGCGATCGTAGACTACCTCATCAACACGGGCGATCGGGCTGAGCCGCCGCATTGCCGCGGGCCTCGTTGCCTCCGGACGCCGCGCGCCTGCCGTGTCCGGTGTCCGCGGGAACCGCCCCGAGAGCCTGAAACGACGGAGGGCGCGGCTCGCGCCGCGCCCTCCGATCTTCACCGCGCCTCGGACGGTCAGTGCGCGTGCGCGCCGGACGCCCCGATGCCGGTCTCGGAGCGGACGAACTGCGCCTCGAAGGCCGCGCGCTCGCGCTGGGCCCGGCGGGACCGGTCCATCAGGGACACGACCCAGATCGTCGCGAAGGCCAGCGGCATCGAGAACAGGGCCGGGTTGTCGTAGGGGAAGATCGGCGCGGGATTGCCGAAGGTCGTCACCCAGACGGCCTTCGACAGCACGACCATGGAGACCGCCGCGAACAGGCCGACCAAGCCGCCCGCGAGTGCGCCCCAGGTCGTGGTTCCCCGCCACAGGATCGACATGGCCAGTACGGGGAAGTTGCAGCTCGCCGCGACCGCGAAGGCCAGACCGACCATGAAGGCGACGTTCTGGTTCTCGAACACGTAGCCGAGATAGATCGCCACGAGGCCGATCACCACGGCCGAGAGCTTCGACAGGTTGACCTCGTGCTTCTCGGTGGTGCGCCCGCGGGCGATCACCTGGGCGTAGAGGTCGTGGCTGATCGCCGAGGCGCCGGCCAGCGTCAGGCCGGCCACCACCGCCAGGATGGTCGCGAAGGCCACCGCCGAGATGAAGCCCAGGAAGTACGGGCCGCCCACCGCGTTGGCGAGGTTGACGGCGACCATGTTGGTGCCGCCGATCATGTCCTTCAGCTTGTCGAAGGTGCCTGCCGCGCCGAGCTTGAAGTAGCTCGGATCCGACATCAGCAGGGCGATGCCGCCGAAGCCGATGATGAAGGTCAGGATGTAGAAGTAGCCGATCAGGCCGGTGGCGTAGAACACCGACTTGCGCGCGGCCTGGGCATCCGAGACCGTGAAGAACCGCATCAGGATGTGCGGCAGGCCGGCGGTGCCGAACATCAGGCCCACGCCGAGCGAGATCGCCTCGACCGGATTCGACACGAGGCCGCCCGGCGCCATGATGGCGTCGCCCTTCGGGTGGACCTGCACGGAGGCGGCGAACAGCGTCTCCGGGTTGAAGCCGTACTTGAACAGCACCGCCCCGGCCATGAAGGTCGCGCCGCCGAGCAGCAGGCAGGCCTTGATCACCTGCACCCAGGTGGTCGCCTTCATGCCGCCGAAGGCGACGTAGACGATCATGAGGACGCCGACGATGATCACCGCGTAGAGGTAGGGCAGGCCGAACAGGAGCTGGATCAGCTTCCCCGCGCCGACCATCTGGGCGATCAGGTAGAAGGCCACCACCACCAGGGTGCCCACCGCCGAGATGATGCGGATCGAGGTCTGATCGAGGCGGAAGCTCGCCACGTCGGCGAAGGTGAACTTGCCGAGGTTGCGCAGGCGCTCGGCGATCAGGAACAGGACGATCGGCCAGCCGACCAGGAAGCCGGTGGAATAGATCAGCCCGTCGAAGCCCGAGGTGTAGACGAGGCCGGAGATCCCGAGGAACGAGGCCGCCGACATGTAGTCGCCGGCGATCGCCAGGGCATTGGTCCCGGCCGAGATGCCGCCGCCCGCCGCGTAGAAGTCGGCGGCCGACTTGGTGCCCTTGGCGGCCTTGTAGGTGATGCCGAGGGTCAGCAGCACGAAGAACAGGAACATGCCGATGGCCGGCCAGTTCGTGGCCGATTGCGTGACCGCGCCGAGATCGGGGCCGGCCGCGTAGGCGCCGCTCGCCACGATGGCGGCGAGGGTCAAGCCGAGGAGGAGGCGGTTCATCGGGCCACGCTCCGCTTGAGGGCGGCGCTCAGCGCGTCGAAGCGCGTGTTGGCCCGGGCCACGTAGATCCCCGTCAGCGCGAAGGCGAACAGGATCACGAATACGCCCATGAACAGTCCGAGCGACGCGGTGCCGCCGCCGACCTTCACGGCGAGCAGCGACTTGTCGAAGGCGATCAGCCCGATGAAGCCGAAATAGACCACCAGCATCAGGATCGTGAGGATCCAGCCGAAGCGGGTGCGCTCGGCGACGAGCTGCTGGAATTCCGGTGCCCGCGCGATCCGCGCGACCTGCGGATCGAGATCCGCCCCGATCGGGCCTGTCCCCGGGGCCGCATTGCGCCCCCGGAGGCCGAGTGTCGTGCCGCTGCTCATGGCTGTTCCTCCCGCGAGGATTTGCGCGTCCTCGGGTACATCGCGTTGACGTGTCGTGGTTCTTGTTGGGGGCGGGCGCCGGACCGGCATCCGCCTCATCGTCTCCCGGCGACCGGCCCGATCAGGGCCGGTTCTGCCGGTTCTCGATCAGGTCCTCGACGACCGCCGGCTCGGCCAGGGTCGAGGTGTCGCCGAGCGACCCGAAATCGTCCTCCGCGATCTTGCGCAGGATCCGGCGCATGATCTTGCCCGAGCGGGTCTTGGGCAGGCCCGGCGCGAACTGGATCAGGTCGGGCGAGGCGATCGGCCCGATATCCTTGCGGACCCAGGTCACGAGCTCCTTGCGCAGCGCGTCGTCGCCGTCCTCACCGTCGTTGAGGGTCACATAGGCGTAGATGCCCTGGCCCTTCACGTTGTGCGGGTAGCCGACCACTGCCGCCTCCGCGACCTTGGGATGCGCCACCAGCGACGACTCGACCTCCGCTGTCCCCATCCGGTGGCCCGAGACGTTGATGACGTCATCGACTCGACCGGTGATCCAGTAGTAGCCGTCGGCGTCGCGCCGCGCACCGTCTCCGGTGAAGTATTTACCGGGATAGGTCGCGAAATAGGTCTGCTCGAAGCGCTCGTGGTCGCCGTAGACCGTGCGCATCTGGCCCGGCCAGGAATCCGCGATGCAGAGGTTGCCCTCGCAGGGGCCCTCCAGGACCTTGCCCTCGGCGTCGACCATCTCGGGCTTCACGCCGAAGAACGGCCGGGTCGCCGAGCCCGGCTTCAGCGCCGTGGCGCCCGGGAGCGGCGTGATCAGGATGCCGCCGGTCTCGGTCTGCCACCACGTGTCGACGATCGGGCAGCGCCGGTCTCCGACGACGTTGAAGTACCAGTCCCAGGCCTCGGGATTGATCGGTTCGCCCACCGAGCCCAACACCCGCAGGCTCTGCCGGGAGGTCTTCTTCACCGGCCCCT
This sequence comes from uncultured Methylobacterium sp., assembly GCA_964242725.1. Classification (GTDB taxonomy): domain Bacteria; phylum Pseudomonadota; class Alphaproteobacteria; order Rhizobiales; family Beijerinckiaceae; genus Methylobacterium. Next base: position 6,172 of record CAXTCV010000037.1, on the reverse strand, counting down.
CGCCGCCGCCCATCAGCGAGCGGATCGCGGTCGGCGCCGTGTAGAAGATGTTCACCTTGTGCTTGTCGATCACCTCCCAGAACCGGGAGCTCGACGGGTAGGTCGGGATGCCCTCGAACATCAGCGTCGTCGCGCCGTTGGCGAGGGGACCGTAGACGATGTAGCTGTGGCCCGTGACCCAGCCGACATCGGCCGTGCACCAGTACACGTCCCCCTCGCGGTAATCGAAGACGTACGCGTGGGTCATCGACGCGTAGACGAGATAGCCGCCCGTGGTGTGGACGACGCCCTTGGGCTGGCCGGTCGAGCCCGAGGTGTAGAGGATGAACAGCGGGTGCTCGGCCTCCACGGCCTCGGCGGGGCACGCGTCGGTCACCTGTTCGGCGGCCTCGTCGTAATAGACGTCGCGGCCCGCCTCCATGGCGACGTCGCCGCCGGTGCGGCGCACCACGATGACGTGGTCGACGAAGTCGCCGCCGAGGCGCTTGATCGCCTCGTCGACATTGGCCTTCAGCGGCACCTTGCGGCCGCCGCGCAGGCCCTCGTCGGCGGTGATCACCACCTTGGAGCCGCAGCCCTGGATGCGCGAGGCAAGGGAATCCGGCGAGAAGCCGCCGAACACGATGGCGTGGATCGCCCCGAGCCGCGCGCAGGCGAGCATCGCGTAGGCGGCTTCGGGGATCATCGGCAGGTAGAGCGTGACCCGGTCACCCTTGCCGACGCCGCGATTGCGCAGGACATTGGCCATCCGGCAGACCTGCGCGTGCAGTTCCCGGTAGCTGATGTGCCTGGACTCGTCCGGGTTGTCGCCCTCCCAGATGATCGCGGTCTGGTCGCCGCGGCTCTCCAAGTGCCGGTCGATGCAATTGTAGGCGACGTTCGTCGTGCCGTCCTCGAACCACTTGATCGAGACCTTGCCCGGCTCGAAGCTGGTGTTCTTGACCTTCGAGAACGGCGTCATCCAATCGATGCGCTTGCCGTGCTCGCCCCAGAAGGCGTCCGGATCCGAGACCGACGCCGCGTACATAGCCCGATACTTGGCATCGTCGACGTGAGCACCCTCACGCCACGCTGCCTGCACGTCGATGACCTTGCCGTCCATGGCGTTCCATCCCTGCTTGGCGTCCGATCGTATCGCGGCGTGAGCCGCGCAGCCAGGACTTCCAAAGTAACGTAGTCTACACTTTACGGTGGCGATATCATCGCCTTTCCGCTCGTTCACACTGCGGATTCGGTAGATAAATTGGGCACAATGTAAGGCGGTGAGTGGCGCTTCGGCCCGGCGCTGTCAAGCCGAGCTTGCCGAGACGGCACGCCGAGCCCGAATACTTAGTCGGTCCCGCCTCCCGCCCGGGACCCGCGGGCCTCAGCCGTTCGCCGCCCGCCGGGTGGGCATGATGATCTCCACCAGCGTGCCGTCCTCGTTCGGCGTCGACAGCTGGAGGCGGCCGCCATTGGCCTCCACCAGGGCCCGGGGCAGGGCGAGACCCTCCTCGACATCCCCCGCGGGGCCGGCGGCCCGCGTCGCCGCGCCCGTGTCACGCACCCGAAGCGCGACGGCGGTCCGCTCGGCCGCGCCCGTCGACACGATGATCTGGCCCCCGGCCGTCGAGCGCCGGATCGCGTTCTCGATGACCAGGGCGGCGGCGCGGGTCACGGAGCGCTCGTCGGCCTCCAGCTCCCCGAGATCCGTGGAGAAGCTCGTCCGCACGACGATGCGGCCGCGGGCCGCCGCCGCCTGGAGCTGCGCCACGCAGCCGGCCGCGAGGTCGTTGAGATCGAGGGCGCGCGGCTCGAGGTGCAGCGTGCCGGCCTCCACCGCGGCGAGATCGAGGAGCTTGCCCACCCGTTCGAGCATCGCGTCGGCGGAGGCCTTGATCTCGGTGAGGCAGGCCCGGTAGCGCGCGTCGCCGAGCGTGCCGAAGGGCTCCGTCAGCATCGCGTCGGCGAGGTCGATCATCCCGGCCAGGGGTTCGCGGAAGGCGCGGTCCAGGCGCGCCAGGGCGGTGCCGGCGCCGTTCGACGGTGCCCGGTCCCCCGCGAGGTCCGTGGCGGCCGCCGGCGGGTGGTTCGTCCGCTCGATCACGGCCACCCGGCGGCCGTCGCCCTCGACCGCTCTGACGTCGAGGGTCACGGGCTGGCCGGCGAGCAAGACGATGCGCCGGCCCCGGGCCACGCCGCGCAGCAGGTCGGCGACGGCCAGCACGCTGTCCCGGTCGACCTGGGCGACGAAGCTGGCGCCGACGATTTCCTGGGGCTCGCAGCCGAGCAGTCCGGCGGCGGCGCGGTTCACTGCAAGGATGCGCCCGGCCTGATCGAGGGTGACGGTTCCGGTCTCCAGGGCGTTGAGGGTGGCCTCGGCGCTGGCGGCCCGCTCGGTCTGCGCGGTGCGGGCGAGGCGCTCGGCGGCGAGGGCGGCCGCCGCATCGGCCTCGTCGACCGGGCGGAGGACCAGGCACAGGGCCGCCTCGCCCGCCCAGGTGCAGGGCCCGCTCAGGGCCTCGACCGGTCGGGCGCGTCCGTCGGCAGCCGCGATGGCGGTCAGGCGCGTGGGCGGATCCGTTTCCGCCTCCTGCGAAGCGCCGGGGAATAGCCCGCTGAGCCCGCTCGCCGACAGGGCCACCACGTCGGTGTGACCGGTCAGGCTCAGGAGACGGCCGTTCGCCGCCAGGATCGTGCCGCCGCGATGCACGAGCGCCGGAAGCGGCAGCCCGGCCAGGATGTCGGCGAACGCCCCCGCGGCGGCGCGATCGTCGCGCGGCTCCGCGGGACCGGGCTGAGGTCCGGGAAAAACCATGACCGCGCCGCCTTCGGCCTTCGGACGCCGGTCCTCGGGCGCCGCCTCGTCGCCGGCGTAGCGCGCCCCGAGGGCCCGGGCGATCTCCCGGAACGCGGCGTGCTCGTCCGTCGACAGGGGGGCCGCGGTGGGTTCCGGCTCGGAGGCCGCCCCCCGGGCAGAACCGGGTTCGGGCGATGCCGCGGGCGTGGGCATTGCGGTCGCCGCCGCCGCGTCCGCAGGGGCGTCCGATCGGGCCGACGGCAGGCCCCGGATCAGGCCGAACCCGGCGAAGCCCGCGAAGGCTGCCTCGTCCCGTCCCAGGGGAGCGCCGGACAGCTCGACCTGGAACGGCCCGGTTCCGGCGTCCAGCGACGCCGGCTCGCCGCGGAAGGTGCGACGGTCCCGCAGGGCCGCCAGCATACCCTCGGCCCCGGCCACGCGGCCGGCTGCGGCGAGGTCCTGCCAGCGCTGACCGACGAGACCCGCCAGGACGTCCGAGCCGGTGAGCGAGACCAGCGTGCCCGCCGCATCGAGGCGCCAGAGGAAACGGTCCTCCCGCTTGGGCGGCGGAACGGGTTGCGCCGGCTCCGGCAGCATCGTCCCGGCGGGTTCCGGCGGGCGCGCCTTCGTCCGGGGCGGCGTCACCGGAGCGGTCGGCAACACCAGGATCGCGGGCTTTCCCCCCTCCTGGCTGCTCCGGGCCAGCCAGCACAGCACGGGGGGCGCGATCCTGCGAGGGTCGAAGCGCAGCCGCGCGAGAAGGGGCGCCGCATCCCGCGGGGCCGCGGCGGCGATCTGCCGGGACAGATCCGCGGCGGCGAAGACGTCGGACAGGGGGCGCGCGGTCGGTGAGGCATGCAGGACCCGCCCGGTCCCGGGATCGATCACCAAGTGAACCGAATCCGGCGCGGTCAACGCGGCCGACAGGCTCGGCAGCCGGGACCAGGCCGCGAAGGCGGCGGCGAGCCCCGGTTGCTCGGCTTCGTCGGCGGATATCAGTGTCGTCTCCACAGCCCGCGACCTCGAACCCACACGCGGCCACCCGTTCCCCGACCCATCTGCCCGAGAAACGCGCACGACCGTACCCCTATTGTAAACTCCCCGTCGCCGCGGCGCTGGACTCTTGCGCCGACCGTCACACGTTTACGGCATGTCAACCTTAACGCCGGTGGCGCAGGTGGCATACGGTGACGAATCGGTTATTGTGCGATGCACAAAGAGCCATCCACAGGCGTCAACACGAGAGGAGACGGCACATGAGCAATCCCCCGAACTACGAAGTCCCGGCCGAGATGCGCGACCTCGCCGAGAAGAGCGTCGAGCAGGCCCGCAAGGCCTTCGACAGCTTCATCGGTGCCGCCCGTCGCACCGCCGACACTGTGCAGGGCTCGACCGAGCTGGCCCGCACCAACGCCCGTGACGTGTCTTCACGCGGCTTCGAATACGCCGAGCAGAACGTCAACGCGGCCTTCGACCTCGCCCAGAAGCTGGTCCGCTCCCGGGACATGCAGGAGGCGATGCAGCACCAGGCCGAGTTCGTGCGCAGCCAGTTCGCCGCCATCCAGGCGCAGGCAAAGGAGTTTAGCGGCATCGCCCAGAGCGCGATGCAGCAGGGTGCCGAGCGCGCCAAGTCGGCGATGCAGCAGGGGGCCGACGAGGCCCGCAAGGCGATGGAGCAGGGTCAGGAAGCGGCCAAGAACGCCGTCCATAACGCCCAGGACGCCGCCGAGCGCAGCAGCCACTAGAGCCTCGTCCCGAAAGGTGGTTTCCGGCTTTCGGAAACAGATGATGCAAGACCGACGGCCGAGCGCATCGTCCCGGTTTCGATATCCGGGACGATGCGCGAAGGCGCCAGGCGCAGCCTGCCGCCGGTCGGCCGGAGGCGTCCGATGTCCCCCATCCCAAGCGGCGACCTGAACTCCGGTCGCACGCCGCAGCGCGGCCCGTTCCCGATCCCGGGGGCGGGCCGTCTCGTTTTCGCCGGTATTGCCAAAGAGAGCCGCCAGGCGGACGGGATGGATCCGCGTCGAGCGAAGGATTCAAGGATGTGCCTCGCTGTCTCCGGCCGTATCGGGTCGCCAATACCCCTCCGCCTGACCGTCGCCGCGCTGGCGCTTGCCGCCGTGCTGCCCGGTACGGCGGCACGGGCCCAGTATGTCGACGGCCCCGCCTACGGTGCTCCATCGTCCGGCTATGAGGAGCCGGGCTACGAGCGTGGATATCGGCGGCCGCCGCCCCGGCGCGAGCGCGCGCCCGTCGGCTTCAACTGCGATGCCGTGCAGCAGGGCATCACCGGCCCGAAGCCGTTTTCCTGCCCGCTCCCCGGCCCCAGGCCCCTCGGCGTGCGCTGCTTCTGCGATCTTCCGATCGCGTCGTTCAGCCCCCCGCAGACCGCCGTCGGACGGGTCGTCCCATAGACGCGAGACGGCCGCACCGTCCGGGGACGATGCGGCCGTCTCGATCAGGGCCGGGCCGTGGGTGCGCCCGGAGCGACCGGATCAGTTTATCACGATGACCTTGGCGCCGACCTTGACGCGCTCGTAGAGGTCGGTGACGTCGTCGTTGGTCATCCGGATGCAGCCGGACGACACCGCCTGGCCGATCGTATCCGGCTCGTTGGAGCCGTGGATGCGGTACTCGGTCGAGCCGATATACATGGCACGGGCGCCGAGCGGGTTCTCGATGCCGCCGGCCATGTAGCGCGGCAGGTCGGGCCGGCGGGCGATCATCGCCTTCGGGGGGGTCCACGACGGCCATTCGCGCTTGGCCGTGATGGTGTTGGTGCCGCTCCAGCTGAAGCCCGGGCGGCCGACACCGACGCCGTAGCGGAGGGCCTGGCCGTCGCCCAGAACCAGATAGAGGCGGCGCTCGGCGGTGGAGACCACGATGGTCCCCGGGGCGTAGGGCGCGTTGAAGGCCACGACCTCGCGGGGGATCGGCTGGACCTGCGCCTGCGGCGCGGCCTGCACGCCCTGGCCGTAGCCGGGGGCGTACGTCCCCTGGTAACCGTACTGGCCCTGATCCGAGTAATAGGCGTTGGCATCCTCGTTCCCGAAGGGATCGTACGACGAGGCCGCCAGGGCCGGCGTTGCGGCAAGAACAGTCGCGCCGAGGAGTGCTGCGAGTGCGGTGACCGTGGTCTTCATGGGTGGCCTGCCTGTGCGATAACCTTTGCCATTACAAGCGTGGGCATAGGCAGGCAGTTCCACAAAACCGCCAAGATTCTACGGGGCGGCGGACTACGTATCCCCGTCCGGCCGTGCGAGCCGGATCAGTCGACCTCGTCGGTGTGGACATCGAACCGCGCCAGATGCGCGTAACCGAAATTGGTCGAGATCGCGCAATCGGTTGCGTCGCGTCCGCGGGCCATGACGATGCGGCCGATCCGGGGGC
>CAXTCV010000036.1:0-23828 GCA_964242725.1 uncultured Methylobacterium sp. | reverse complement strand
GCAACAGCACTCGACAACAAGAGGCAGGCGGAATGGCTGAGATCGCGGGAATACGCAGGCAGTTCATACGGACTGCGATGGAGGCGCCTTTCCTGGCCCGGGAGGAAGAGCGTGGCCTCGCCGTCCGCTGGAAGGACGACCGCGACGAGCGCGCCCTTCACCGCCTGATCTCCGCCCATATGCGCCTCGTCATCGCCCTGGCGGGGCGTTTTCGTCACTACGGCCTGCCGATGGCTGATCTCGTCCAGGAAGGCCATGTCGGCCTGATGGAAGCCGCTGCCCGGTTCGAGCCGGAGCGGGACGTCCGGTTCTCGACCTACGCCACGTGGTGGATCCGGGCCTCGATCCAGGATTACATCCTGCGGAACTGGTCGATCGTCCGCGGCGGGACCTCCTCGGCCCAGAAGGCCCTGTTCTTCAACCTGCGCCGCCTGCGCGCCCGGCTGATGCAATCCACCGAGGAGCATGTCGGCGACGAGATCCATCGCCGCATCGCCACCGCCATCGGCGTCTCGCGCGACGACGTCGCCCTGATGGATGCGCGCCTGTCCGGGCCGGACATGTCGCTCAACGCCCCCGTGGGCGAGGACAGCGACGCATCCTCGGAGCGGATGGACTTCCTGGTCGACGGTGCCGCCTTGCCGGACGAGACCGTCAGCGCCACAGTGGACGGCGAGCGGCGCCTCAGCTGGCTTCAGCAGGCCCTGACCGTCCTGTCCGAGCGCGAGCTGCGCATCCTGCGCGAGCGGCGCCTCGCCGAGGATCAGGCGACCCTGGAAGCGCTGGGGCAGCGCCTCGGCATCTCGAAGGAGCGAGTCCGTCAGATCGAGAACCGCGCCCTGGAAAAGCTCCGCCGCGCCCTGGCCGACCGGTTTCCCGCCGCCACCGGCAGCCCGCATATCGGCTGAGGAGCCTCGCGAGCCCTGCAACGAGCCCGGCCATCGGCCGGGCTTTTGTGTTGTGGACCCCGATCCGGTTCCCGCCCGTCATCGCGGGCGCGGCGAGGCGACCCGGGGTCACGCCACGCTCACCACCGTCGCGCTCTCCTGGGTCGCGTCACGGTGACGGCGGTGATCAGCGCGTCTCGTCCCGATTCTGCGATCGATCGCGACGCGCCTAGGCGCCCTGCATCGCCGCGCTGCGCCGCTCCCGCCGCTTGCGACGACGCCCGGGCTCGGGCGTCGCGTCGAGCCAGAAGACCAGCACCAGCGCGAGCAGGGCCGGCACGCCGAGCGCCAGGAACGCCCCCGTCCAGCCGAACAATCCGTAGGAGAGGCCGCCGTACCAGCCCGACAGCGCGCCTCCGACCCCCTGCACGGCGTTGACGCTGCCCAGCGCCGTCTGGGTCCGCCCGGACCCCCAGGTCAGGTCCGCCACCACCACCGGCACCGCCACCCCGACGATCCCGGAGGCCACGCCGTCGAGGATCTCGGCGGCGAGGAGCCAGACCGGGTCGTCGATCAGGCCCGAGAGGAGGGCCCGCACGGGCAGCACCGCGAAGGCGACCATCAGCAGCTGGCGCCGCCCGCGCCGGTCCGCGAGCGACCCGGCATACAGGGCCACCGGGACCATCACGAGTTGCGCCACCATCACGTAGCGCGCCGTCCAGGTGGTGGCGTCGGCGGCGGTGGCGACGAGTTTCTGGCCGAGCAGCGAGAGCATGCCGCCGTTGCCCAGGTTGAACAGCGTCAGCGCCACCGTGAGCACCAGCAGCCGCCGGTTGCCCAGGACCTGGCGGAGGCCGCCGCGTGCCGGCTCGTCCGCCGCATCCTCCTGCCAGCCCACCGCCCGCCGCCGGTTCCAGGCCCCCGCCGGCGTCGTGAGGCTCGCGACGATCGCCGCGACCGCCATGCCGCCGAGCACCCAGAAGGCGATCGCCGGGCCGAACGTGCCGGTCCCGAGGCTGATGCCGCCGGCCGCGATCAGGATGCCGAGGTGGTTGAAGGCCTGGTTGCGGCCCTGCTGCCGGGGAAACCCGTCCTTCCCGACGATCCCGAGGGTCAGGGCCGCGACCGCCGGCAACAGCAGCGTGCCCCCCGCCGCGGCCAGCAGCTGCGCGCACAGCACCGCGGGGAAGCTGCGCGCCGGGAGCAGCATCAGCGTGCCGGCCAGGATGCCGCCGCAGGCCAGGGCGATCAGCAGGCGCGGCCGGGGGAAGCGGTCGACCAGGGCCCCGAACGGGCCGCTCAGGAACAGCGTCCCGAACCCGACCAGCGTGATGACGAATCCCACCCGTGCGGGGCTCCACGCGCCCGCCTCCGCCAGCCATGTCCCGAGGAAGGGGCCGAGGCCGCCCTGGATGTCGCCGATGAAGACGTTGATCAGGGCGAGGTGTGCGGTGGGAGCCATGCGATCTCGGAGCTGCTAATCGGCCCCGGACCTGGACTCGGTCTCCGCAACGGTCAAGCCTGCCCTCCGCGACGCGGAGCGATCGCCGGGCGGGCAACGGCGGCCCTCATGCAGCCGGCGGCTCCTACTGCATCCGCCCGGTCCCGAACGACCAGTTCTCGGCCGCGACCTCGACGCGGTTGATGAAGACATCGGCGGGCTCGACGCCCGGATCGCGCCCGCGGGCGGATTCCCCGTCGTGCAGGGCCGCGGGATCGTCTCCAAGACCGGCGAGCCGAGTCTTCTCGGTGGGTCCACGCGCCGCCGTGGAGGAACCGAACGCCGCCACGTAGACCCGCCAGGTCTCGATCCGGGGCCGGCCGAAGCCCTCGACTACGGCGCGGAACCCCGAGCCGGCGAGGAAATCCGCGGCCGCGCCAGCCTCTCGCCAGAGGTGGAGCGAACCGGAGGCGCCGGACGCGGCGGCCCTGCCCTGGACCGAGGTGTTCGGCGGCGGCGGGGTGCCGGCCGTCGGGGCGGCCGTCATGGCGGGGCTCGCGGTGGCGGCCCTGGCGCCGAGCACGGCGCCACCGGGCACCGCGGAGGTCGGCGCGCGCTTCGGGCTGCCCGAGCTGCCCCGGACCTGGATCGTGCTGCGGGCCCGCCGCCAGGGCGCGGAGCGCCCCGCCGAGGCGCTCCGCGCCCTGGCGGCGGCCTATCGCGGGTCCGGCGGCCGCTGACGGGCCGCCGGAGGCGGCCTCAGGAGGCGAGCGGGCCCTGCGCGCCCTGCTGCTCGATCATCTTCTGCCGATAGAGCCCGACGAAATCGATCGGATCGATGTACAGGGGCGGGAAGCCGCCGTTGCGCACCGCCTCGGCCACGATCTGGCGGGCGAAGGGGAAGAGCAGCCGCGGGCACTCGATCATCACGGCCGGGTGGATCTGGTCGGCCGGGATGTTGAGCAGGCGGAACACGCCGGCATAGGTCACCTCGAAGGCGAACAGCACGTCGTTCTGGACCTTGGCGTCGCCGTCGAGCTTCAGCTCGACCTCGAAGTCCGTGTCGGACAGCTGCGCCGCGTTGACGTTGACCTGGATGTTGATCTGCGGGCCCTGGCCCTCCTTGGGCTGCAGCGAGCGCGGCGCGTTCGGGTTCTCGAAGGAGAGATCCTTCGTGTACTGCGCCAGGGCGTTGATCATCGGCATATCGCCCTGCGGCATGCCGCCGCCGTTGCCGTTCGCTGCCGGTGAATCGGCCATGCGGGTCATCCTTCTCGATCGGCCGGCGGGGCCGGCGCGCGTTGTCACAGCGGGAGCCGCTGGATTGCGCCGCGGAACCGTCCCGAACGGGAGGGCCGCTAACACGCGCGCCGAGCGTGGACAAGCGAGCTGGCGCGGCGCTGGCGGCGGGCACCGCGGCGACCCATATCGCGTGCGACACGAAGCCGGCTTCGCGTGCGGTTACAACCGGCTCGCCCCCGGCGCGTTGGTCGGATATGAGTCGCCAGGACGATGCGCGCCTTGCCGGCGCCGCACCGCGCATGACCTGAGCAAGGGGCACAGGGTCTCGCCGCGGCCACCATCGGATCGATGATGCAGGATAGTTTCGACGTTACGACGATCATCTTCCTCGCGCTCGCAGTCTTCGTGATCTGGCGTCTGCGCTCGGTGCTGGGCCAGAAGACCGGCGCGGAGCGCTCGCCGTTCAAGCCGATCGACCGCAGCCGCACCGAGCCCCAGGCGCGCAGCGAGGGCGACAACGTCGTGCGCCTGCCGGGGGCCGACCGGGTTCAGGCGGCCGCGCCGCCGGCCCCGGCGTCGCGGGACTGGCGCGGGATCGCCGAGCCCGGATCCGAGGTTGCCCGCGGGCTCGAAGCCTGCGTCCAGGCGGAGCCCGGCTTCGAGCCGCGCGCCTTCCTGGAGGGCGCGAAATCCGCCTACGAGGCGATCATGATCGCCTTCGCCAAGGGCGATCGGAAGACCCTGCGCGGGCTCCTCTCGAAGGAGGTCGGCGAGGCGTTCGAGCGGGCGATCACCGAGCGCGAGCGCAACAAGCAGACCCTGGAAACCACCTTCGTCTCCATCGACAAGGCGGAGATCGTGGCGGTCGATGTGCGCAACCGCGTGGCGCAGGTCACCGTGCGCTTCCTGTCGAACCTGATCACGGCCACCCGCAACGCGGAGGGCAAGGTGGTGGACGGCAGCGCCGAGACCGTGGTCGAGGTGCCCGATGTCTGGACCTTCGCGCGCACCCTGGGCTCGCGCGACCCGAACTGGCAGCTCGTGGCCACCGAGGCTGGCGCCTGACGTTCGTGACACCCTTGCCGTGCCCCTCCCGCGCGTCTGGTCCGGTTCTGCCCCGGCCGCCCTCCTCGCCTTCCTCCTGACCGGCGCGTCGGCCGCTGCACCGGGGACGGTCGGCGGCGCGGCGCTGATCCCCGTCGCCTTCGCGGCCGTGCCGGGTTTCCCCGGCCGGGACCCGACCGCGGCCCTGGACGCGTTCCGCCGGGTCTGCACCGCCCCGGCCCCCGCCCTGCCGCAGGCCGCCGGGGTCGCGGGCGATCCCGCTGACCTGGACGGGGCCTGTGCGGCCGCCGCGGGGGACGTGCCGGACGCCGCCGCGTTCTTCCGGGCGCATTTCGACGCCTTCCGGGTCGAGCGGCCGGATGCGGCGCGGACCGGCTTCCTGACCGGCTATTTCGAGCCCGAGCTGACGGGCTCCCTCGAACCGGGGCCGGACTTCCCGACGCCGGTCTTCGCCCGCCCGGACGATCTCGTCACCCTCGGCCCCGGCGAGACCCGTCCGGGCCTTGATCCCACCCTGCGCGCCGCCCGCAAGACCGCGGAGGGGTTCGCCCCCTATCCCGACCGCGCCGCCATCGAGGACGGGGCGCTGGGCGACCATGCCCGGCCGATCCTGTGGCTGCGCGACGCGGTCGATCTGCTGGTCCTGCAGGTCCAGGGCTCCGGCCGCGTCCGGCTCCCCGACGGGTCAGCGGTGCGGGTGCTCTACGACGGGCGCAACGGGCGGCCCTACACAGCGGTCGCCAAGCTGATCGTCCAGGCGGGGCACCTGCCCCTCGAAGGCCTGACCCTCGCCCGCTGGACCGGCTGGCTGCGCGACCATCCCGAGGCGGCCAAGCCGCTGATCCGGGGGAACGCCGCCTACATCTTCTTCCGCCTCGCCGCGGTGGCGGATCCGGCCCTCGGGCCGCCCGGGGCTGCGAACGCTCCGCTCAGCCCCGGCCGCAGCCTGGCGGTCGATGCGGCCCTGTGGCGCTACGGTCTGCCGTTCTGGCTGGCCGGTCCGCTCCCGGGCGGGGCGCCGGACGAGGCCGGGCGCCTGGTGGTCGCCGCCGACACCGGATCGGCGATCGTCGGCCCGGCCCGGGGCGATCTCTTCCTGGGGACCGGCGCGCAGGCCGGCGCGGCGGCGGGAAACCTCCGCGACGCGGTCGGCTTCGTGGTCCTCCTGCCAAAGCCCGCCGCTCCGGGCGGGGGGCCCCGATGAGGCCGCCGCGCCGCGGGCGCCGCCTCACCGCCGGGGAGGCCCGGCTCTGGGACGCGATCGCCCAGCTGGTGACGCCGCTGCCGAGCCGGGCGGCCCCGCCGCCCGAGGCCGCACGCATCCCGGCGGCGCCCGCCGCGACCATGCCGCCGCTCACGGACCCGATCCTGACGCCGAGCGCGCCGCCGGTCGCCAAGAGGCCGCGCCCGAAGCGTCCGCCGAAGCCGGCCGCGGAGCCGCCCCGCGCGCCGTCCGCCGCGCCCTATCAGGCCCCGCCGCAGCGCCACGGGCCGAGCCCGGGCCTGGACCGGACCGCCAAGGTCGGCCTGCGCCGCGGGCGGCTGGCGATCGAGGCGCGGATCGACCTGCACGGGATGGTGCAGACGCAGGCCCATGCCGCGCTCACGGGCTTCCTGCTCCAGGCGCGGGCCGCCGGGCATGCCTACGTGCTGGTGGTCACCGGCAAGGGCGGGCCCGATTATTCCGAGGCTTTTGCCGAGCGCGGCGTGCTCCGCCGCAGCGTGCCGCACTGGCTCCGGGGACCGGAGCTGCGCGGGATCGTCCTCGGTTTCGAGGAGGCCAGCCGCCACCATGGCGGGGGCGGGGCGCTCTACGTCCGGCTGCGGCGGCGCTGAGGAGCCGCTGCGCGGCAAACCGCGCCGGGCCGCGCGGTTGCGGCCCGGCCCGATCCCGCCGATATCCGAAGCCGGCGCATCCAGCGCCCTGCACACAGCCGCGAGACGGATGCCGGAACTTCCCGAGGTCGAGACGGTGCGGCGGGGACTGACCCCCGCCCTGGTCGGTGCCCGCTTCAGCCGCGTCACCCTGCGCCGGGCGAACCTGCGCTTCCCCTTCCCGGAGCGCTTCGCCGCCCGGCTGGAGGGCCGCACCGTGACCGGCCTCGCGCGCCGGGCGAAGTACCTCACCGCCGCCCTCGATTCCGGCGAGACGCTGATCATGCATCTCGGCATGAGCGGCCGGTTCGACGTGGCGCTGCCCGACGGCAGCAACCTCTCGCCGGGGGATTTCTACCTCGATGGCGCGCTCGGCACCCCCAAGCACGACCATGTCGTCATGGCGATGAGCACCGGCGCCACGGTGACCTACAACGATGCCCGCCGGTTCGGCTTCATGGACCTCGTCCCGAGCGCGGATCTCGCCGCCTGCCGCCACTTCGCCCGGATGGGGATCGAGCCCCTCGACGGGCTGACGGGCGCGGTGATCGCCCAGCTCTTCCGTCACAGGATCGCGCCGCTGAAGGCCGCGCTCCTGGACCAGCGCCTCATCGCCGGGCTCGGCAACATCTACGTCTGCGAGGCCCTGCACCGGGCGCGGCTGCATCCGGAGACGCCGGCGGGGAGCCTCGCCCGGCCCGACGGCCGGCCGACGCCCAAGGCCAACGCCCTGGCCAAGGCGATCGTGCAGGTGCTGGAGGAGGCCGTGAAGGCCGGCGGTTCGACCCTGCGGGACTACGCCCATACGGACGGGAGCGCGGGCGCCTTCCAGCACGCCTTCCGGGTCTACGATCGGGTCGGCCTGGCCTGCAGCCGGCCGGGCTGCGGCGGCGCGGTCACCCGGATCGTGCAGGCCAACCGCTCGACCTTCTTCTGCGCCGCCTGCCAGCCCCTCGGCTGACCGCGACGATCCGCGCATCCCGGCGCGGCCGGACGGCATTTTCGCCACAAACCCGGCTAGGGTCGCAGCCCTCGACGTGCGCACCCGGTTGCGGGCAGCCGATCCCGGCCCGCGGCGCGTGGCGGGTCGCACGGCTCCAGACAGGATCCCGATGTTCTTCCGCCGCCCAAAGACGCCCGCGCCCGAGGTCATCACGCAGGATCCGACGGACGAGCCGGCCCTGCCGCAGCGGCTCTCGCCGCGCTCGCCCGGCGAGGCGATCAAGCCGACCGTCGCGCCCCCGCCCCCGGAGCGTCCCGAGCGCGAGCGGAGCGGCTTCATCGGCATCATCAGCGGCGCGTTGACCTTCGCGGTGGTCATCGCCATCGCGGCGATGATCGGGATCACCCTGTTCCAGCGGCAGGTGCGCGAGGCGGGGCCGCTCCCGGCCGACAAGGTCGTGGTGATCCCGACCCACAGTGGCACGGGCGAGATCGCCGACACGCTGAAGCGCGAGGGGGTGATCGACCATACCGGCCTGTTCGAATTCGCCGCCCGCTTCGGCGGCCGGCCGGCGCTGCGGGCCGGGGAGTACGTGTTCAAGGCCCATGGCAGCATCGCCGAAACGCTCGACACGATCGCCACCGGCCGGCAGGTCCAGCACGCGATCACCTTCCCGGAGGGCCTGACCTCCGAGCAGATCATGGGCCGGCTCAACGACAACGACGTGCTCACCGGCGAGATCAACGAGATCCCCCCGGAGGGCACGCTCCTGCCCGACACCTACAAGTTCGAGCGTGGCGCCACGCGCCAGCAGATCGTCAACCTGATGAAGGCCAAGCAGCGCGAGGTCCTGAACCAGATCTGGCTCCGGCGCAGCGCCGACGTGCCGGTGCGGACCCCGGCCGAGATGGTCACCCTGGCGTCCATCGTCGAGAAGGAGACCGGGCGCGCCGACGAGCGCCCGCGGGTGGCCGGCGTCTTCATCAACCGCCTGAACAAGCGGATGAAGCTGCAATCCGACCCGACGATCGTCTACGGGCTCGTGGGCGGCCGGGGCACCCTCGGCCGCGGGATCCTGCGCTCCGAGATCGACCGGCCGACGCCCTACAACACCTACGTGATCGAGGGGCTGCCGCCGGGCCCGATCGCCAATCCCGGCAAGGCTGCCCTGGAGGCGGTGGCCAACCCGTCCCGGACCAAGGACCTCTACTTCGTGGCGGACGGGACCGGCGGCCACGCCTTCGCCGATTCCCTGGAGGCGCATCAGCGCAACGTCGCCCGCTGGCGGGCGGTGGAGAAGGGCCGTCAGGCGCCGCCGGACGCGGTCGACAAGGTCGAGCCGGGCCCCGACCCGGTCACGCCGGGGCGCGCCTCGGCCTACGCGCCGGGCGGCGTCCCCGCGGGCGCCGACGGCACCAACACGAACGCGGCCTTCGCCCTCGACACCGGCTCGCCGGCCGGCACGCGGGCCTTCGATGCCTCGGAGGGGACGCGCCTCGACCCGCTGAAGAACCGCAGCTACGACCTGGGCTCGCCCAAGACCGTGCCGTCCCTGGCCGACCCGGCAGCCCCCGTGCCGCGCAAGCGGCGCTAAGCGGGCGAAGCGGGCGCCGCTGAGCTTCGGCCAAGTCGTCCGACGGCCGCGCCCGCACCGGGCCGCCCCATCGCCACTTCCCACAGAAGCGATCCGTGCTACAGGCCCCGATCTTCTTGAGGACGGGGGGTCGGCATGGCCCAGATCGCGAGCATGACCGGCTTCGCCCGGACGGCGGGCACGACGGGCTCGGTCCAGTGGGCCTGGGAGGTCCGCAGCGTCAACGGGCGCGGCCTCGACGTGCGCGTCCGGGTGCCGGCCGGCCAGGACGGGCCCGGCGAGGTCGCCCGCGCGGCCCTTCAGAAGGCGCTTGCCCGCGGCCAGTGCCAGCTGACCCTGACGGTGACGAAGCCGGACACGTCCGCGCGGGTCCGGATCAACGAGACGCTGCTGGCGCGCCTCGCCCAGGCTGTCGCGCGGGTGCCGATCCCCGCGGGCGTGGCCCCCGCCACGCTGGACGGGCTGCTCGGCGTGCGCGGCGTCGTCGAGATCGAGGACGAGACGCCGGAGACCGGGGCGCTGGCCCAGGACCTCGCCGAGGGCGCGGTCCGGCTCGTGGCGGATCTCGTCGCGGCCCGCCGCGCCGAGGGACGCCAGCTGGAGCAGGTCGTGACCGCCCAGGTCGACCGGATCGCGGCGCTGACCCAGGCCGCGGAGGACAACCCGGCCCGGCAGCCCGCGGCGGTGCGCGCCCGCCTGGAGGCGGCCGTGGCGGCGCTCGGCGGCAGCGGCCTCGATCCGGACCGGCTCCATCAGGAAGCGATGCTGCTCGCCGGCAAGGCGGATGTGCGCGAGGAACTCGACCGGCTCCGCGCCCACATCGCCGGCGCCCGCGAACTCCTGGCGGCCGGCGGCGCGATCGGCCGCCGCCTCGATTTCCTGGCCCAGGAATTCGGCCGCGAGGCCAACACCCTGGGCGCCAAGGCCAACGACATCAGCCTGTCGCGGATCGGGCTCGATCTGAAGGCCGTGGTCGAGCAGTTCCGCGAGCAGGTCCAGAACATCGAATGACGCGTCGAGACGGGAAGCTACGGATGCGAAACGCCGCGGAGCCACGCCGATGACCCAACCGGCCGCAAGCGTCTCGGAGACCATCGCCCGCCGCGGGCTGATCCTGATCCTGTCCTCGCCCTCCGGGGCGGGGAAGACCACCCTGACGCGGGCGATCGCGCAGGATTCCGCCTGGGCGCTCGACCTGTCGATCTCGGTCACCACCCGGGCCCGCCGCCCCTCCGAGATCGACGGGCGGCACTACCACTTCATCGACCGCGAGGCCTTCGAGGACCTGCGCAGCCGCGACGACCTGCTCGAATGGGCCGAGGTCCACGGCAACTATTACGGGACGCCCCGCCGGCCGGTGGAGAAGGTGCTCGGGGCCGGCCGGGACATGATCTTCGACATCGACTACCAGGGCACCCGGCAGGTGCGCGCCAAGCTCGCCGAGGACGTGGTGACGGTCTTCATCCTGCCGCCCAGCCTGGCGGAGCTCCGCCAGCGCCTGGAGCGCCGGGCCGAGGATTCGGCCGACACGATCGAGAAGCGCCTCGCCAACGCCCGGACCGAGATCCAGCGCTGGGTCGAGTACGATTACGTCATCGTCAACGACGACCTGCAGAATGCCTTCCGGGCCCTCCAGGGGATCCTGGCGGCCGAGCGGCTGCGGCGCGGGCGCCGGACCGGCCTCCCGACCTTCGTGGACGGGCTGCTGGCCGAGACGCCGTAGGGTCCGAACGCGATCCGCCTGACCGTGCGGACCGCCCTTTTCGACCCCTTTCGGTGATGCCGGCGGTCGCGCCGGATGCGTCCGACGGGCCATGGAGCCGGCATTCGGTCGCTCATCGTCCGCCGTTCGACGGCATCAGGCTCCTGGGGTCGATCTCCGGCATCTTCGCCATCTGGTCGACGGGCACGACCGCCATCACGGGGCCGTCCGGCATCTTGATGAGGTTGAACCGCTTGCCGGTGGCCTTGTCGGTCGCCATCGCGACCATGAGCTGCATCGGCTCGAACGGCGTCACGACGAAGTCGTGCCCCCAGGCGCCGATCACGCTGGACAAGGACGCCGTGGCCACGCCCGTGCCGGCGAGGAGCGCGACAGCGGGCAGAAGTGCGCGCATCATGGGGGATCTCTTCCGGTTCGACCGAGGGGACTTCGCCGTCCTGGGCCCGGCGGTTACCGGGACCGGATCATCGTCGCCCGCCGCGTAACGGAGCGCCGAATGCGGACGAAGGGCGGCAGGGCGGGGGGGGATTGCGATGACGCCGTCTGCGGTCCGATTGAAGCGGCGACCCTCGGCGCCCTCGATCAGGACGCGGGCGCGATGAGCACGGGACACGTGACGGGGCGGGGCGAACCACGGCGCCCCGTGCGTCGGGCAGCCTTCAGGGTCGTTCGCGGGGTCTCGTACACCGTGCGCACCGCCGCCCGGATGGCCGGCGCGCTCGTCCTCGGGGCCCTCGGCATCCTGTTCCTGAACTACGTGGTGCTCTCGACCGACAAGGCGCGCGCCTATCGCAACCTCGACCCGAGCCTGGCCGAATGCCGCGACGGGCTGGCGACGGGCTGGACGATCCTGGCCGATACCGGGCGTGCGACCCTGCGGGCGACGATGCCGTCCGACGGGGACGGCTGGGTCGATGCCAGCAACGACGAGGACGCGGTGATCGCGGCGGATGCGCGTTGGGCCACGCGGCTGCGCTGCGCCCTGCAGCGTCACGTCGTGCCGGCCCGCGAGCCCGGCGGGCGGGACCTCGCCTACCACCTCGGCTTCATCGAGTTCCAGGAGGACGGCGAACCCTACGCGCTGGTCTCGCGCGAGGGGGCGAGCGACACGGCCATCGACAGCGCGATGCTGCGCCACGCCATGGACAACGAGATGCGCGCCAAGGGCGTGCCGGCCACGAGGGTCAAGCCCGTCATCACCCAGCTCGACGCCCTGACGACGCATCTCTCGACCGGTTCGCACTACGTGATCGCCTTCGTCCACGGCTGGCGGCACGATGCGCGGATCGGCGACGGCAACGTGGCGGACCTGCGCCTCTACGCGGCCCACGCCGCCCGTTTCCTCGCGCAGCGCTGCCCGCGCGACCCGAGCGTCTGCGACATGGACGTGACGGCGATCTATGTCGGCTGGCGGGGGGCGCGGGTCGACGAGCGCGGCCTGCGGCTCCGGTTCGGCGACGCGATCGGCGGCGTCTTCGGCAACCTGTCGGCCGGCGCCACCCTGTTCGACCGGAAGCCCGTGAGCGAAGCGATCGCGCCCGCGGCGATCTCGGCGCTCCGCACGATCGAGACGACGCTCAGTGCGCCGGGCGCGCACAACAAGCTGATCGTGGCCGGACACAGCCTCGGCGGCAACATGCTCGCGAGCGGGCTCAAGGACGACCTGGTCAAGGCGGTGCGCCGCCATCGGTTCGGAGAGACGCTCCCGCCGGTGCTCGGCAATCTCGTGGTCCTGATCAACCCGGCCTCCGAGGCCAGCAAGTGGACCGCGATCCAGCGCGAGGTCTGGGTCAAGCTCGCCGACCATGCCGACGCGCACACGCCGGCCTCCGAGGTCGCGCGCGACGACGGTTATTTCCCGGCCGACCAGCGGCCGGTCCTGATGTCGGTGACGGCGGCTCTCGCCTTCCCGGCCGGCGGGCTGCGGCCCGGGGATTGCGCGTGGATCGGCCTCGATGCCGAGGATCGCTTCGCCGCGGCCCGCCGAAAGATCCGGAGCCGGCTGGCCGCGACCGACAGCATGTTCGATGCGGGCGTCGACTACGATTGGGCGACGCACGACCTGTTCCCGACCTTCAAGTTCGATTTCCGCCCGGCCGCCGGCTTCCTCGACCGTGTGGCGGCGCGGTTCGAGGGCCGCCAGCCCCGCGGGGAGAGCTGCACCCCGCCGCCGCCCGTCGACCTCGTGGCGGGATTGCTGACGCTGCCGCTCCGCACCCTGTCGCTGCTGGCCGCGACCTTCCCCTTCCAGAACAGCGCCCGGGAGGATTCGCACACCATCGGCAACCTCGACCCGCCGCGGCCGGCGGCCGGCGTGCTCGCCGATGCCCAGCCGTCGGCCGCGCCCTTCGGCACGACCCACGAGCTGCTCGGTCTCGATGCTCCGGGCCTCGAACGGCACCACCCCTACGCGACGCTGGCCGACGCCGCCTTCGACTGCCCACGCTCCGACCATTGGCTGACCCGGGCCCGGCTGGCGCGTGCCGACCGGCGCGGCAACTTCTGGGACAGCACCGACCTCGCGCCCGGCGGGTCCGGCGAGACCGGCCCGGCCGCGCGCTTCCTGCACGGCCTGCAATTGACCGGCCTCGCACCGATCACCCGCCCGAACGACCCGTTCTGGAACGTCCGGGCTTTCGACAACGCCCTCTCGCGCCACGACGGCTACCGGCTGTCTTCGTTCATCTGTGCCCTGAACCAGCTCGTCATGGACGACATCACCGATGCACCGTCGTCGATGAGCGATCACCGGGACACGCCGATCCCGTAGCGCCGATGGTGAACGGCCGGTTTCCAGCGTTCGCCCGAAGCGGACGGCCGCCTTCCGGGACGGCGCTCCGCGCGGATGGTCCCGGAACCCCGGGAGACGGCACGCACGCGATGCCATCGCGTTCGGGGCGCGGGTGGGATCCTCGCAACGCCGCGTCCAGAAGCGGCAAAGCGCCTACCGTCGGATCAGCACGACGCCGCCGATCAGCAGCCCGATCCCGACGAGGCGCGGCAGGTCGATGGGCCGTTGCGCGAGACCGAGCAGGCCGACGTGGTCGAACACCACAGAGGCGAGCATCTGGCCCGTCACCAGGAGGGCGAAGAAGGTCGCGGCCCCGAGCTTCGGGACGAGCGGGATGGCGAGCCCGATGAACAGGGCGCCGAACAGCCCGCCGCTCCAGGTCCACCACGGGATGCGCCCCGCCGCGCTCGCCGCCGGCAGGGGATCGCGCAGGGCGGCGGCCAGGAGCGTCATGCAGGCGAGGCCGACGAAGTAGCTGGCGAACCCCGCCCAGGCCGTCGAGGCGAGCCCTGCGCGCAGGTTCGCGTTCAGGATCTGCTGCACCACGAGCCCGGCGCCCGCCAGCACGGCGAGGAGGGCTGAGAGCGCGAGGACGGGCATGGGCGGGCCTGTGTCGGAGTGAAACCGGGCCGTCATTGACAGCCCCTCCGCGTCATGCCGTCAAATGCCGTTTTCCCCAGAGTCCATCCGAGATCGGCATGATCAACCCGGCCCATCTCGATCTGTTTCGTGCCGTGATCCGCCATGGCGGCATGACGCGGGCCGCGGAGGCGCTGGGCGTCGGGCAGCCCCATGTCAGCCGCGCCATCGCGCAGCTGGAGGCCGACCTCGGCTTCCCGCTCTTCGTCCGCGGCCACGGCAGCGCCGTTCCGACCCAGGAGGGCGAGGCCTTTGCCCACGAGGTCGCGCAGACCTTCGCGGGCCTCGACCATCTGCGCCACGCCGCCCGCCGGATCCGCGACCGGGGTACTGGCGCCCTGCGCGTGGCCTGCCAGCCGTCCCTGGCCGCCCGGCTCCTGCCCCGGGCGCTCCGGCGCCTCGATGCGGAATGCCCGGGCCTGCGGGTCTCGGTCCATGTGCCGAGCCCCGACACGATCTGGTCCTGGGCGGCCTCGGGCCAGTGCGACCTGGGCCTGGCGCGGCCGCGATCCGGCTATGCGGGGGTGAATGCGGAGCCGTTCCTGACCGTGGCGGCCGTCTGCGCGCTGCCGCGGCGGCATCCCCTCGCCCGCAGGCGGGTCGTCACCGCGGCGGATCTCGCCGGGGTCCCGCTGATCGCGGCGGGATCGAGCCCGGTCCAGGCGGCCACGGAGGCGGCCTTCGCGGAGGCCGGCGTGACCCCGCGCTTCGTCCTCATGGCGGAATACACCGCCGCGCGCTGCGGGCTCGTGGCCGAGGGTCTCGGCGCCGCCCTCGTCGATCCCGTCCCGGCGCGCGACATGGCGGGTCTGCCGATCGTCCTGCGCCCGTTCCGGCCCGGCATCCCGATCGAGACGCTCCTGCTGTCCCCGGGCGGACGGCCGCCGGGCCGCCTCGCCGGGCGGCTGATCGCCCATCTGAAGGCGGAGCGGGACGCGCTGGTCTGAGGCCGCGCGGGTCAGTCCGCTGGCGGCGCGGTGCAGAGCCAGTCGCGCATGGCCGCGAAGGTCGTCACCGCCGCCCCGGTGAGGGCGGCTTCCGCGACGGGATCCGCGGCGAAATCCTCCAGCCGCACCCGGAAGGCGCCCCACATCGCGCCGGCCCGGGGGCCGTGGGCCCGGTAATAGGCGAGCCCCGCCTCGCCGAAGCCGTGCAGCCCCGCGATGTGGCGGCCGATCAGCTGTCCGCCCAGGGTCGAGCCCTCGAGCACGTAGAGTGCCCCCATCGCCGCCGCGGGACCGTCGAGGATGACGGGCGCGGGCCGCGGCAGAGCCGCGACCGTCGCCGGCGCGAGGCCGAGATGGTCGAGGTCCGCGACCAGCAGGGCGAGGCGCCGCCGGGGCCCGAGGAACGGCTCGTCGGAGAGCTGCGCCCCGATCGCCGCTTCCCAGACGGCATGGAAGCCGTGGAGCCGGGCCAGCAGATCGCGGTAGCCTGCGAGGCTCGCGACCCGCGCCCGCCAGTCGAGACCCGCCTCCAGCGCCTGGTGCGCCGGATCGGTGGCCGTGCGCAGGCGGGCATGCAGGCCGTCGCGGCGGATCGGGTTGGCGGCGCTCACGCGGTGATCGTGAAGCAGGCGCCGGGCGTGTTGGCGACGTCGAGCCGGGCGTTGATCTGGTCGAGCATCGCCCGGATCAGCTTCATGCCGAGGCCGGTGCCCCTGCTGCCGCGGGCCTTGGCGTCGGCCCAGTCGTCGGGCAGGCCGGCGCCGTCGTCGCAGACCCGGAGCTGCACCTCGCCGGGGCCGGAGGCCGAGACGGTGACCTCGACGCGGCCGCCGCCGGCCGGCTTGGCGGCGTATTTGAACGCGTTGGTGACGAGTTCCGTGGCGATCAGCGAGAGTGCCACCGCCTTGCGATAGGGCACCATCAGCCCGGGCTCGGCGGTGAGGTCGACGGCGTGACCCTCGCCGGCCAGCTCGGCCAGATCGTTGCACAGGCTCTCGAGGGTCTGTCCGAGATCGACCTCGTCCACGCGTTCGGCCTGGTACAGGCTGTCGTGGACGCGCGCGACGCTCATCACCCGCGCCGAGGTGTCGGCGAAGGCCTGCCGGGCGTCGCCGTCGGCGATCTGCCGGCGCTGCATCTGCAGGAAGGCCGAGACGATCTGAAGCGAGTTCTTGACCCGGTGGTCGATCTCCCGCGTCAGCAGGTCCTTCTGCTCGAGCAGGCGCTCCTTCTCGGCGAGCAGGCCGGTCAACTCGTCGATCTTGCGGCGCTGGCGCAGCACGACGCCCTCCACCGCCTCCGCCAGGGAGGCCGCGAGCTGGGTCTGCCATTCGGCCCAGGGGGTGGCGAAGCCGGTGCGCTCCTCCACCCAGCGCTCGAAGGAGCGCCGCGGCAGCACCGCCACGGGGCCGCTGCCGGCCAGCACGGGCTTGCGCGGATCGCCGCCCCAGGTGACGGTGCTGGGAACCTCCGGGCGGAACCACAGGAGCAGGGTCTCGCGCGCCTGGTCCACGAAGGCCGCGAGCAGCCCGCTCGCGCTCTCGCGGTGCGGAGCGGCCTCCGGGTACTCGGCGGTGAAGCAATTGCTGCTGTAGCTGAACGCGCCCTCCGGGATGCGCGCCCGCAGCCAGGCGGCGATCGCCGTCACGGTCTCCTGCGGGGGCGTGCGGCCGATCAGCGTGACCCGCTCCCTCGCGACGATACCCGCCCCGGTGGCGCTGAACAGGTCGAGCAGCGTGGTGTCCCCGGCGGTCAGCGCGGCCACGAAATCGTCGGAGCGGGTCAGTCCGCGTACGAGCCGCCCCTCGACGTCGAGATGCGCCTGCCGCTCGGCCCAGAGCCTGCGGGACTCGATCTCCTGCACCCGCATGGCGAAGGCGTCCGTCAGCACGGTCGCGGCCGAGCGGGTCTCCGGGGTGACGTAGTGCGGGCGGCGATGATGCCCGATCATCAGACCCCAGAGACGATCCTCGACCATGATCGAGATCGACATGGAGCCGTTCACGCCGAGATTGCGCTGGTACTCCAGATGGATCGGCGACAGCGTCCGGTGCTGGGCGAAGGTCAGGTCGATCGGGCCGTCGCCGGCACCCGGCGCGGCCACCAGTCCCACCGGCACGCTGTCGCGATCGATCACGAAGCGGCTCTTGGCCTTGGTGTAGAGGGCGCGCGCCTGGGCGGGGATGTCCGAGGCGGGGAAGCGCAGGCCGAGCAGGCTGCGCGACCAGTCGCGCGCCTTGTCCTCGGCCACCGCCTCGCCGTTCCAGTCCGCATCGAAGCGGTAGACGAGCACCGCCTCGAACCCGGTCAGCGCGCGGATCTCCAGGGCCGCGATCCGGGCCGCATCCGCCAGGGTCTCGGCCTCCCGCAGGCGCCCGACCGCGAGTTCGATGTCGACCTGGCTTGCGGTGGCGAAGTCGTCGGCCGAGTCCGGCTCCTGTTCCAACTCGACGATCAGCTGTCCGGCATGGGCGTGGGCGACGGCGTAATAGGGCGCGTCGCGGCCCGGAAGCGTGAGCCGGGCGCGCACCGAGCGCCCGTCGCCCAGCGTTCCCTCGGCCCGGCGGCCCTTGACCCGCTCGACGAAGGCGGTCGGCAGGACCTCCGCCAGGGGGCGGCCCACCGGCGACTCGGCCGGACCGACGATCTCCGCGATATTGGCCGAGTGGGCGAACACCAGGAGGGTGCCGACATCGGCCGCGATCATCACCGCGTTGGGCTGGATCGAGCCCGGGATGTGGATGGGCTCGCGCGCGCACAGGCTGGCATCCACCGGTTCCGCCCGGACCCGGTGCCCGATCGCCGCGAGCACCGCCTCCCGAGGCAGGCCGGCGCTCAGCGTTTCCTGTGGATCGATCGTCAGCCACGTGACCGGAGGCCCGCCGGCCATCGTCCCGTGGCGCATGTGAACCCGCGCCCGCAGGGGCTGCGGCACGTGACCGAACACGTAGTCGAAGCGCTCGTTCAAGGCGCCGCGGCGGGCGCCGGCCAGGAAGCGTCCCCGGAAAGCCGGGACGTTGGCCCCCGGCATCACGTCGCGGAAGTAGTCGCGTCCGAGAACAGCCTCGCGGGCAAGTCCCGAGATCGTGCTCGCGCCCTCGCTGAAGGCCACGACCGCGCCCGCCGCATCCAGACCGATGACCCCCTGATCCAGGCGGTCGATCGCGTCGGGCGCAAGCGCGTCGAGGTCGATATCGCTATCGAGCACCGGACCCAGCCTCATCAGGAACCAAACCAGCTCATGCTTTGGGTATGGCGGTGAGATCGGGGAAGCGCAATGCTGGGGATCCCGACACGATCAGCACTTGCTTATCGCCTGAATGATATTCGCCATCGCCGTCTTTAATCCCTCTTCAACTGTAGGATGGTAGAACGGACGCTCGATCGCATCCCGGGCCGTCAGCCCGTCCGCGACCGCGTCCGTGAGGCGGTGGGCCAGATGCTCCACGCCGGGCCCGAGCATCTCCCCACCCAGCAGCCGCCCCTCCCGATCGGCCCAGATCCGGATGCCGCCCCGGTTGTGTCCCTCGACGCGGGCGCGGCCCTGGTCGGAGAAATCCATCGCGCCGATGACGCGGTCGCCGGCCTCGGGGGCGTAGGGCGCGCCGATCGCGGCGGCCTGCGGATGGGTGAACACCATGGCGAGTCGCGTCCAGGGCGTCGCCACCCGGAGCGGACGCCCCGCGGCCAGGGCGGCGGCGTTGGCTCCGGCGATCCCGCCCTGACGGCTGGCCTCGTGGAGCACCGGCCGCCAGGCATCCGCGTCCCCCGCGATCAGGATCGGCGCCCCCGGGCAAAGCAGGGTGCCGCGGTCGAAATCGGGCACGCCGTTCTCGCCGCGGCGCAGGCCCGCGGCGGCCAGATCGAGGTCATCAAGATTCGGTGAGCGTCCGGCAGCGGCCAGCACCCGGCTTGCCCGCGTCACCTGTGCGCGCCCGTGGCGATCGGTCCAGTCGAGGCGCACGCCGTCGCCCTCCGGCGCGGCGGCCCGCAACCGGCCGCCGAGATGCAGATCGAGTTCCGCACCGAAGATCGCGGCGGCCTGGCGGGCGAGCTCCGGCTCGCTGAGGCCGGCCACGGCGTCGCCGGCATCGATCACCGTCACGGCGACGCCCAGCCGTGCCATCGCCTGGGCGATCTCGATCCCGACCGCGCCGGCGCCCAGAACGGCCAGGGAGGGCGGCAGATCCGGGATCTCGAACAGGGTGTCGGTGGTCAGGACGCGGCCGCCCAGACCGCGCAGAGGGTCCGGCACGATCGGGCTCGACCCCGTGGCGATGATTGCGGCGCGGAACCGGATCCGCGCCTCCTCCCCGACCAGGAGCGTGTCGCCGTCCGCGAACCGGGCGCTGCCGGCGAGCCGGGTGTCCTGGGGCGGCGCGTCCACGCCCTCGCGGACGCCGCCGACGAACCGGTCGCGCTCGGCCCGGACGCGCGCCAGCACGGCGGGTCCGTCCACCGAGATCTCCGACACCCGGATCCCGAACAGGTCGGTGCTGCGCGCCGCGTGCGCGGCGGCCCCGGCCGCGATCAGCAGCTTGGAGGGCATGCAGCCGACCCGCGCGCAGGTGGTACCGCCGGGGCCGCGCTCGATCAGGACGGTCCGCGCCCCGGCCGCAGCGGCGGCGCGACGCGCGGCGAGACCGGCCGTTCCGGCCCCGATCACCGCCACGTCGCACGCGACTTCGCGCATCATTCACCCCGGACCATCCGCCGGGCAAAGCTGCACGGCTCAGGTTCGGTTCCGCCTGCGCCCACGCATCTCGGGCCGGTCGGGCCCTCGGGCCCCGCGCCTCAGGCCCCGCGGCCCGGCGCCGTACCGCCGAGGTGGAACACCCGGTGCGGCACCAGCTCGCCGCGCTCCACGTCGCCGACGGCGACCAGGATCCCCGCACAGGTGGCGAAGGCCTTCCCCTCAACGGGCGCGTCCCGGCCGCGCAGGATCACCGGCTGCCCGCGCATCAGGCGCAGGCCGAGGTCGCGGGAGACCACGACCTCCGGGATCGCGTCGAGGGCGGTCTCCACCGGGCGGAGATGGGCCAGCGCGGCCTCGGGGGTCCCCTCGGAGAGGCTGGAGACCGCACAGGAATCCGCCTCGGCGAAGGGCCCGACCCGGGTCCGGCGCAGGGCCGCGACGTGGCCGTAGCAGCCGAGCATCCGGCCGAGATCGCGGGCGAGCGCGCGCACATAGGTGCCCTTGCCGCATTCCGCCTCGATCACCGTGCGCGCGCCGTCATGCTCCATCACGGCGAGGCGGTCGATCTGCACCGGCCGGGCGACCAACTCCACGATCTCGCCTTCCCGGGCGAGGTCGTAGGCGCGCTCGCCCTGGATCTTGATGGCCGAGTAGCGCGGCGGCACCTGCTCGATCGCCCCGACGAAGGCCGGCAGGGCGGCTTCGACCGCCGCGCGGTCGGGCCGGGCCTCGCTGGTCGCCACGGGGCGCCCCTCGGCGTCGTCGGTGTCGGTCTCGACACCCCATTGCACCGTGAACCGGTAGGCCTTGCGGCCGTCCATGACGAAGGGGACGGTCTTGGTCGCCTCACCCAGCGCGATCGGCAGGATGCCGGAGGCCAGCGGGTCGAGGGTGCCGGCATGGCCGGCCTTCTTGGCGTTGAAGGCGCGCTTCACCACCGCGACCGCGTGGGTCGAGGTCATGCCGACATGCTTGTCGAGGATCACCCAGCCGGACACGTCCTTGCGCTTCGGCCGGTCGGGACGCGGTCCACGCTGCGGACGGCGCTCCTCCGGGCCCCGGCGCTCGGCGCCCGGCGCGGGAGCCGCGCGCTCGGCCGGCGGCAAATCTTCCATGGAAACCGTCATGTCCGCGTGTCCCCCGGGGTCGATGCCCCGTCCAAGTCCGTCCGGTTCCAGGACTCAATGTCCCGTCCCGGTCTCCGGTTCGTCGTCGGGCGCGGAATCGAGATCGCGCTGCACGCGCTCGTTCCGCAGCAGCCTGTCGATGCGCGCCGCCTCGTCGAAGGTCTCGTCGCGGCGGAAGCGCAGCTCGGGCGCGAATTTCAGGTTCACCCGCCGCGCCACCTCCTGGCGCAGCACCTTCCGGTGCCGCTCCAGGGCGGCGATCACCGGCGCCTCGTCGAGGCCGCCCAGCGGCATCACGTAGGCGGTGGCGAGCTTCAGGTCCGGGGACATCCGCACCTCCGGCACGGTCACGACATGCGTGCCGAGCACCGGGTCCTGGATGTCGCCGCGCTGGAGCACCTCGGCCAGCGCGTGGCGCACGAGTTCGGCCACGCGCTGCTGGCGCTGCGAGGGGCCGGTGGAGGTCGGTTTCTGGGCCATTCTGTCTCGGGCCGGCTCCGCCGGGGCGGCCGGTTCACGTCCTGAAAAAAGAAAAGACGGCCGCGGCAGGTGCCGCGGCCGCCCGGTCCGGATGAGTCCGGGTTCTCAGAGCGTGCGGCGGATCTCCTCGACCCGGTAGCACTCGATGACGTCGCCGGCGCGCATGTTCTCGAAGTTCTCGAAGGCCATGCCGCATTCCTGGCCGGAGGTGACCTCCTTGGCGTCGTCCTTGAACCGCTTGAGCGTCTTCAGCTTGCCCTCGTGGATCACGACGCTGTCGCGGATCAGGCGGACATGGGCGCCCCGCTCCACGATGCCGTCCTGGACGCGGCAACCGGCGACCTTGCCGACCTTCGACACCTCGAAGACCTCCTGGATGGTCGCCTCGCCGAGGCGCTCCTCCCGCAGGGTCGGCGGCAGCATCCCCGACAGCGTGGCTTTGATGTCGTCCACGAGGTCGTAGATGATGTTGTAGTAGCGGATCTCGACGCCCGCCCGCTCGGCGGCCTCGCGGGCCTCCTTGAGGGCGCGCACGTTGAAGCCGATCACCACGGCCTTCGAGGCCTGCGCCAGGGTGATGTCCGATTCGGTGATGCCGCCGACGCCGGACAGGAGGATGCGGGCCGCGACCTCGTCGTTGCCGAGCTTCTCCAGGGCGCCCGAGATCGCCTCGACCGAGCCCTGCACGTCGCCCTTGATGACGACCGGCAGTTCCTTGCGGCCCGCGCCTTCCTTGAGGTCGCGCATCATGTCGACCAGCGAGCGGTTGGCACCGCCGGTGCGGGCATTCTGCCGCTCGCGCTTCTGACGGGCGCGATACTCGGTGACCTCACGGGCCCGGGCCTCGCTCGGCACCACGGTCACCCGATCGCCGGCATCGGGGGTGCCGTTGAAGCCGAGCACTTCCACCGGCACCGAGGGGCCGGCGTATTGCACGTTCTCGCCGAGATCGTCGATCAGGGCGCGCACGCGGCCCCACTCGGCGCCGGCCACGACGATGTCGCCGGTGAACAGGGTGCCGCGCTGGACCAGGATGGTCGCGACCGGACCACGCCCACGGTCGAGCTGGGCCTCGATCACCGTGCCCTCGCCGTCGCGCTTCTCGTTGGCGCGCAGGTTCATGATCTCGGCCTGGATCTGGATGCCCTCCAGCAGCTCCGGCAACCCGTCGCCGGTCTTGGCCGAAACCTCGAACTCCAGGGTCTCGCCGCCCATCGACTCGACCTGGATGTCGTGCTGCAGCAGCTCCGTGCGGACCCGCTGCGGGTTCGCGTCCGGCTTGTCGATCTTGTTGACCGCGATGATCATCGGGACGCCGGCCGCCTTGGCGTGCTGGATCGCCTCGATGGTCTGGGGCATCACGCCGTCATCGGCCGCCACCACGATCACCACGATGTCGGTGACCTTGGCGCCGCGGGCGCGCATCGACGTGAACGCCGCGTGGCCCGGGGTGTCGATGAAGGTGATCATGTCGCCGGAGGGCGACGCGACCTGATAGGCGCCGATGTGCTGGGTGATGCCGCCGGCCTCGCCCTCGACCACGTTGGCCTTGCGGATCGCGTCGAGCAGCGAGGTCTTGCCGTGGTCGACGTGGCCCATGATGGTGACCACCGGCGGACGGGGATCGAGATCCTCCTCCAGATCCGGCTCGTCGGAGGACAGGCCCTCCTCCACGTCGGACTCGGCGACGCGCCGCACCGTGTGGCCGAGCTCCTCGGCGATGAGCTGGGCGGTGTCCGAGTCGATCACGTCGGTGATCTTGTGGATCTCGCCCTGCTTCATCAGCATGCGGATCACGTCCACGGCCCGCTCCGACATGCGGTTGGCGAGTTCCTGGATGGTGATCGTCTCGGGGATCGTCACCTCGCGGGACAGCTTCTCCTTCTGCTCCACGTGGCCGCGACCGCTCATCCGCTGCTGGCGGCGGCGGAACGAGGCGACCGAACGGGTGCGCTCGTCCTCGCCCGACGTGGCCGTGGCGATGGTCAGGCGACCGCGGTTGCGGTCACCGCCCGGCGACTTCGGCGTCTTGGGCGGCGTGATGATCTTGAGCGGCATGCCGGGACGGCGGATCACCCGCTTGGTCTCGGACTCGTCCTCGTTGGTCTGGGCACCGCGGCCGGCCGGGCGCGCCGCGGTGGCGGCACCGGCGGGACGGGCGGCCGTGGCCGGCGTCGCGCTCTTCTCCGGCTCGGGCGCCGGCGCGGGCCGGGCCATGAAGTTGAGGTCGCGGGGCTTGCGCGTATCGGCCGTGATCGTCTTGCGCGGCTCACCCGTGGACGGGCGCGGCGTCAGCGGCGGTCGCGGAGCGGCCGTCGGCGTCGCGGACGGCCGGGCGCCCTCGGGCCGGCGCGGCGATGCAGCGGCCGGAGCCGGGC
>CAXTCV010000035.1:0-24720 GCA_964242725.1 uncultured Methylobacterium sp. | reverse complement strand
GGGCGAAATCGCTGAACAGCAGCGGCTCGCCGATCACCGAGCGCTTGGCCCGGCTCACGTAGACGAGCGCCGCGACCGAGATCAGGCAGGTCAGCCCGGCGAGCCAGGGACGCCAGGAGAAGGCGAACCAGAACAGCAGGATCAGCAGATAGCCGGTGAGCCGGAGGGCGAGGTCGCGCGGGGCGAGGCTCGCCCGGGTGATCGAATCCCCCGCGACGACCTCCAGGACGAGGCAGAGCGCGAGGGCGAGGCCGGTGGCGGTGAGGAACGTCGTCAAGACTCGGGCACTCGACGTTTGAGCGGGCATCCTCGCCGCCGGGACCGGGCGGGTCCGACGGGAAAGAGCGCGCGGGAGCAAGGTGTTGCGGGCCGTTCCTGATCCAGCGGGATCGGGTCCGGCCCCGGGGCGGATCGCTGGCCGCCCAGGTTTAAAAGCCCGCGCTATCGCTTTGATGTCGCGGGCCAGTCACGCTCTATCCCGGGCCGCCCCCGGCCTCGCGCCCCACGCCGCGGCGGCTGCGCAGCACCCGCACCAGCGGGTTGAGCAGACCGTAGCGGGCGCGCATCAGCAGATGGGCGGTGCGGCCGAGGGAAAGGGCGCTGCGCGGGGCCGTCTCCCGGGCCGCGCTCAGGCGGTCGAGGAGCTGCTCCGGGCTGCACGGCTTCATCGCCACGGGATCGAGATAGCGCGGATAGAGGATCATCGCGCCGGCGACCAGTTCGTCGAGGCCGAGCCTGCGCCCGCGGTCGGCCCCCGGCGCGAGATCCTCCGACAGCCCCCAGCCCGCGTAGAACGGCCGGCCATGCGTCGCCACGCTGAGCCCGCGGATCAGCGCCTCGAACCCGGCGAGCGACGTCATGGTCTCGACGTGGTTCACCCGGTCGAGCAGGTCGACGATGCTGATTCCGCCAACGATCCGGTCGGCGAGGGTCAGCGCTTGCGCCTCCGGGATGATGCCCGGGCGGAAGCCGGCCTCCACGTCGGGATGCGGCTTGTAGAGCAGGAACGCGTCCGGGTTGCGGCGCCGCGCCGCCTCCAGCAGCGCCCGGTTCGACCGGACCAGCGGGGAGCCGTGCCGCACCGAGGCGTCGTCCTCGACCTGGCCGGGCACCAGCACGATCCGCCGCCCGACGGGCCAGTCGAGCGCCGCCGCGTCGAGCCCGACATTGTACTTGCTGAGCCGGCGCGCCACGACCTCCTCGCGCAGGCGCCGGGCCCGGGCGACGAGCTCCGGGGTGAAGTCCGACTCCGCCAGCAGGCGCTGCAGGCGGCTCTCCCGGCGCGGGTCGTAGTAGATGCCCAGGTCGTCCACCACGATGGAGGCGCCGGGCTGGAGGCTCGCGCCGAGGCCCACGGACCGCAGGAACCCGTCCTCCACCCGGGCCAGGGGCAACCCGGCCTCCGCGCAGGCCTCCTCCAGCCGGCCCGGCGCCCGGGTCGCCCAGGCGAGGATCCGGCCGCGGTGGCGCCGCCCCGCGGCGATCGCGGCTTCGGTCGTCATGGTGTGGACCGGTCGTCCGGCGGGCCCGGTCGCGAGCACGTCGAGGGCCGGCCGCTTCCAGCGCGACATCCCGACATAGATCACCCGGCGGTCGTTCTCGGAAAAGCGCGCGGCGAGCCACGCCACCCGCTCGGCGCAGGTGGCACCATCGATGGGCACCCGGGTCCAGGGATCGAGATAGTGGGTGCCCCCCTCCCCGCCGAGCGGCTTGCCGTCGAGGCTGATCCGCAGCGACGAGAACCCGCGCTCCGGATCGTCGTAGGGGCTCAGCAGCGGACCGGGGGCGACCACGAGGCGGCGGCGGCCGGCGAGCGCCAGCATCCGGTCGGCCAGGCTCCCCGCACCCCAGATCGCGCCGGCCGCACCGGGATGCGCCCGGGCGAAGGCCAGGCCCGTCGCGGCCTCGATCTCGGCCCTGAGCCGGCGGATCGTCCGGCCGGTCGCGTAGAGCGACGGGGTCGGTTCAAGGGGCATGGTCTGGGCGTCCGGCTCCGCGCGATCGAAAGGGCTCCGCCCGCCTGTAGCGCATTTTCGCCGGCATGGGATGGTGTGGGATTTCGGGGACAACCCGAAGTTCGTCGCGCGGGCGCCACGCCCTTGAAAGGATTCGGACATACCGTCGCCGTGATTGCCCGCTCAATCCAGGCGGAGCCGCCGCCGTGCGATCGTTGCAGACGGGTCACGCGGGCGCGGAAAAGCCGTGCTGCGGCACGGCCTCGGATTGCGGGGCCTCCGGGCGCCGTGCCACCTCAGGGTCTCTCGCCGGCGCGGTTCAGCCGGTCACAGGGTCAAGGATAGAAGCGCCGCGGAATGCAACAACCCGCCCTCGACGCAGTTCGGAACCGCCCCGCGACCTTCCTGTTCCTGCAAGGAATCGCCACGCCGTTCTTCTCCGATCTCGGAAAGGCGCTGCGCGCCCGGGGTCATGAGGTCCGGCGCATCAATCTCTGCCCCGGCGACTGGCTGTTCTGGACCGGTGCGGCGGACAATTACCGCGGCCGCCGCGAGGCCTGGGGCGAGTACCTCGAGGCCTATCTGACCCGCGAGGGCGTGACCGACATCGTGCTGTTCGGCGACTGCCGGCCGTTCCACAAGGCCGCCCGGATGATCGCCGAATACCGCGGTTTGCGGGTCCACGTGTTCGAGGAGGGCTATATCCGCCCGAATTGGATCACCTGCGAGCTCGGCGGCGTGAACGGCTTCTCGTCCCTGCCCCGGACGGCCGGCGAGATCCGCGCCCTGGCGCGGCGGCTGCCGCAGCCCGGACGGGCGATGCCCTCCACGGGCGACATGGCGCGCCGGAGCGTCTGGGACGTCGGCTACAACCTCGCCAACATCCTGTTCCCCTACCTCTTCCCGCATTTCCGCAGCCACCGGCCGACCCATATCGCCGCCGAGTACGCGGGCTGGATCAAGAAGTTCGCCCGCCGCGCCCATACCCGCCGCGAGGCGGCGCGCTGCGACGAGATCTACCGCGCCGTCGGCTGCGACTATTTCCTGCTGCCGCTCCAGCTCGACAGCGATTACCAGATCCGGGTCCACTCGCCCTTCCTGGGCGTCGAGGGCTTCATGGACCGGGTGATCAAGTCCTTCGCGGACGCCTCGGCGGCGCCGACCCGGCTTCTGGTGAAGCTGCATCCGCTGGACAGCGGCCTGATCAACTGGCGCCGGTTCGCCCGCGATTCGGCCCGCCGGCACGGCGTCAGCGACCGGCTCGATTTCATCGACGGCGGCGATCTGCCGGCCCTGATCAAAGGAGCCCGCGGCGTGGTCATCGTCAATTCGACGGTGGGCATGCTGTCCCTGGAGATGGGCTGCCCGACCCACGCGGTCGGAACCGCGATCTACAACATGGCCGAGCTGACCCATCAGGGCGATCTCGACGGGTTCTGGAGGAATCCGACGCCCCCCGACATGGGCCTGATGGCCGATTTTCGCCGGGTCGTCCTGCACAGGACGCAGGTCAACGGCGGCTTCTTCTCCAAGGAGGCCATCGACCGGGCCGTGGCCGGCTCCGTGCCGCGCATGGAATCCGCCCTGCCCGATTCGATGCTGGCGGCGGCGCGGGCGATCCGCGAGGGGGCCGAGCGGAACGGCGAGCTCGCGCCGGTCTACTGATCGCGCTGCCGACCGTCGGGGTCGTTCTCGGCCTCGGGCACGGCTTTCACGGCCGGTGAGTCCGGCGAGCCCTTGATCTTTCCACGCCGGGCAGCGTAACCCGCCGCATGCCCCGTATCCTGATCACCGGCGCGTCGAGCGGCATCGGCGCCGCGCTGGCGTGCCACTACGCGCGGACCGGCGTGAGCCTCATCATCGTCGGCCGCAACGCCGAGCGCCTCGAAGCGGTCGCCCGCGATTGCCGCGCCAGCGGCGCCGCCGTCGAGATCGTCCGCCTCGATACCCGTGACCGGGACGCCACCGGGGCGCTCGTGCGCCGGGCGGACGCCGCCGCACCCCTCGACCTGGTCATCGCCAACGCCGCAGTGAACGGCGGCAATCAGGAGGGGCAGGTCGAGTCCGAGGACGTGGCCTTCGAGACCGCGGACATCAACTACACGGGCTCGCTCAACGTGGTGCTGCCCAGCCTGACGCTGATGCTTCGGCGTGGGCAGGGCCAGATCGTTCTCATGTCGTCCCTGGCGGCCTATGCGCCGCTCCAGGACGCGCCGGCCTATAGCGGCGCCAAGGCGGCGCTCGTCGCCCACGGGCTGGCCCTGCGTCAGAAGGTCGGGCCGCGGGGCGTGAAGGTCAACGTCGTGACGCCCGGCTACGTCAAGACCCCGATGGGCGGCGAGCTGAAGGGCTGGCGGCCCCTGGAGATCAGCGCCGAGGAAGCGGCCGTGCGCATCGCCAAGGGCATCACGGCCAACCGCGACGTGATCGCCTTCCCGTTCATCCTCACGGCGCTCGCCCGGACCGTGCTGCTCCTGCCGGAGAGCGTCCGCAAGGCCGGGCTCTACGCGTTCCGGTTCCAGCGCCGGAAGCGCCGCTGATGGGCCGCCCCCGGATTGCACTGTTCGTCCTGGAAGCGCTGCCGAACGCCCGCGTGGTGCGCCGGCTCGTCGCCGATCATCGGGCCGACATCGCCTTCGTGGGCCTCTCGAACGCCGAGCGGCCGTCGAGCGGCGGCCTGACCGGGCAGGTCCGGCGGCACCTCGCCCGCTCGGGACCCGGGATCCTGCCCTATCTCGCGGTCAATTTCGGCCTGCCCGATCTGCTGCGCCCGCTGGCGCCGCTGACCCAGGCGGTGGCCGGCAGCGGCGACGCGCCGGAATCGACGCCCCTCAGGACCCTGTGCCGCCGCCTGGGCATCCCGTCCCTGACGGTCGACGACGTCAACGGCCCCGCGGTGGCGCAGACCCTGCGCGACGCGGCCCCCGACCTGATCCTCACCTACCATTTCGACCAGATTTTGAAGCCCGCGACCATCGGGCTGGCGCGGCTCGGGGGGATCAACGGCCATCCCGGCCTGCTGCCGCGCCACCGCGGCCCGGTGCCGACGATCCACGCCCTGGCGGAGGGGCCCGGCAGCTTCGGCATGACCCTGCACCGCCTGGCCGCCGCGATCGACACCGGGGCGATCCTCGACCAAGAGGCGGTGCCCCTGCCCCCCGGGACCACCGCCACAGGGGCGGCCGTGGCGCTCCACGCCCACGGGCGCGGGATGCTGGACCGGCTGCTCGACGCCGTCGCCCGCACCGGCGTCCTGCCGGAGGGCCGGACCGCCGAGGTTCTGCCCTATTGCCCGTTCCCCGATCGCACGATGCTGGCCGCCCTGCGCCGCCGGAACCTGCGGCTGACCGACGGGCGGGATCTCCGGGAGGCGCTGAACCTCTCCGGCAAGGCGCCGTGAGGGCCGGCGCCGTGCACGACGTCGCCGGGGCCGTTCCGTGAGGCGCTTAACCGGCGGTTAAGCCTGTTCGTCAAAGAACCGGTGACGGTTTCCCCGACGCCCGACCAGGCCCCCGCATGCCGGATACCAGCGCCCTCCATTCGGCCTCCGACGCGCTGGCCGCCGGCCGGCAGGTGCAGAGCGGCCGGATCCGCACGATCTCCGAGAACCTCGCCAACGCCGATTCGGCCGCCGAAACGCCCGGCGGGGTGCCCTACGCCCGCAAGATCGCGGTGTTCGCGCCCGTCGTCGCCGACGATCCGCGCGATCCGGTGGGCCGCGTCGTGCGCGATACCGGCGCGTTCCGCAGCCGCTACGACCCATCCAGCGCCGCCGCCGACGGCCGGGGCTATATCCGCCTGCCCAACGTGAATGCCGCCACGGAAACGGCCGACCTGCAGACGGTGGTCCGGAACTACGAGGCCAACCTCAGCGCCGCGGGCATCCTCGATGGGTTGACGCAGGCCACCATCAACCTCCTCAGTTGATCCGGACGCGGTGCCGGCCGTAGCCGGCGTAGACGGCCAGCCCGATCGCGAGCCAGATCGCCAGGCGGATCCAGGTCTCGGCCGGCAGCGAGGCCATCAGCACGACGCAGGACAGGATGCCGAGC
This sequence comes from uncultured Methylobacterium sp., assembly GCA_964242725.1. Lineage (GTDB taxonomy): Bacteria > Pseudomonadota > Alphaproteobacteria > Rhizobiales > Beijerinckiaceae > Methylobacterium. The sequence continues at coordinate 18,713 of CAXTCV010000035.1, read as the reverse complement.
CCGGCCGTGAGCGTCGCCGCCGGGACGCGGAAGGGGCGCGGCCGGTCCGGATCGGTCCGGCGCAGGATCAGCACCGTGGCGCAGACGAGGCAGAACGCCAGGAGCGTGCCGATGCTGACGATCTCGCCCAGGATGTCGATCGGCACGAGCCCCGCCACCGCGGCCGTGAACAGGCCGATCACCAGTTGGCTGGCCACCGGCGCCCGGGTCGCCGGATGGACCCGGCAGAACATCTCCGGGAGGAACCCGTCCCGGGCCATGGCGAAGAAGATCCGGCCCTGTCCGTAGAGGGCGGTCAGCGCCGAGGTGGTCAGGCCGATCAGGGCGCCGGCCTTGACCGCCATGGCGAAGGCGGACAGCCCGATGGCGTCGACCGCCTTGGCCACCGGATCGGCGACGTCCAGGTCGCGGTAGGGGACGAGGCCGGTGAGGACGGCCGCCATCGCCACGTACAGCACCGTGGTGATCAGCAGCGATCCGATCAGCCCCACCGGCGCGTCGCGCTGCGGCGCCCGGCACTCGCCGGCGGCGGTGGCCACCGTCTCGAACCCCACGAAGGCGAAGAACACCACCGCGGCCCCGCGGAACACGCCGCTCCAGCCATAGGCGCCGAAGGCGCCGGCATTGTCCGGCACGAAGGGGTGCCAGAGGTCCGGCCGGAGATGGAACGCGCCGACGGCCACGAAGGCCAGGATGATCGCCAGCTTGCAGGCCACCAGCAGCCCGTTCACCAGGGAGGCTTCCCGGGTGGCGCGCATCAGCAGGCCGGTGAGCAGCAGGACGATGGCGACCGCCGGCAGGTTGACGAGGCCGCCGTCGCCGGGGGCGCCCGCCAGGGACGGCGGCAGCCGCAGGCCGAAATCCGCCGCGAGCGACTGCGCGTAGCCCGACCACCCGACCGCCACGGTCGCGGCCGCCACGGCGAATTCGAGCACGAGGTCCCATCCGATGATCCAGGCGGGAAGCGCACCCAGGCTCGCCCGGGTGTAGGTGTAGGTGGAGCCCGCCTCCGGGATCATGGCGGCCAACTCGGCGTAGCACAGGCCGACGAAGCCGCAGGCGATCCCGCCGATCACGAACGACAGGCTGAGCGCGGGGCCGGCATATTGCGCCGCCGCCGTCCCGGTCAGCACGAAGATGCCCGCGCCGATCGTGGCGCCGAGGCCGATCGCGACGAGCCCCGGCGCGGTGAGACTCCGGGCCAGCGTCCGGTCCTCTCCGGACGCGTCGTTGCCCTGCGCCGTCACGGCCGGTTCCGCCATCGCGCGCGTATCCACGTTGATCGCCCCCTGATCGACCCCGCTGTGCACCGGGGCAAGAAGCACGCCCCGAAGCCGGTGGAACCGGACCCCGCCGTCGAGCCCGTCACTCGGGCCGGTCCCGGCGCAGGCTCCACCGCTGCGCGGGCGCGGCTTCGGGCGTCGGCGCCGGCTCGATCAGCCGGGTTTCGGTCCGGAAGGCCCGGGCGACGAGGCCGGCGAGGCGGATGAAGGCGCGGCCCTGCGGGGTGATGACGTAGCCGTCCGCCGTGGGCGCCACGTTGCCCGAGGCTTCCTGCTCGGCCAGGCGCCGCTCCATCTGGCGGAACTCGCCGAGATAGATCGCCTCGAACAGCGTCCGGGCCCGCTCCGCATCGAAGCTCTCGTCGGGATGGGCCGCCATCTGCCCGAGGAGAAACACGCTGATCGAGCGGTCGACCGTGACCGGGAGGACCACCAGGACGCTCAGGTTCAGGGACAGCGACAGCACGCAGGCCCCCAGCGCGTCGCGGCGGCGCAGGCCCCAGGCCCGGCCGAGGCCGGCGAGGGACGCCGTCGCCGCCAGGGTGATCAGGAAGGCCGCGAGCAACAGGACGAGGCCCCGGTAGAACAGGATCGTGACGCCGGCGCAGAGCTCCGTCTGGAACAGCAGCACGAAGCCGCCGAAGCCGAAGGCGAGCGCGCCGGCGTGCAGCAGCGCCTGGGCGCCGAGCCAGCGCAGGATCCGGCCGGCATGCGCGGGAGCGTCAGTCATCGATGTCCTCGACGCGCAGGATCCGGACCGAGGGCGCCGCGAAGGCGGGCCGGGTGCGCCGGATCCAGGAGTCCGGCGCGTTCCAGGCGGCGTCCGCCGCGGTGACGACCAGCGCGCCGATGCCCGCCTCGGCGGCCCGGCGGCGGACCTCCGCGCCGGTCAGGGTCGCGCCGAAGATCGGCGAGACCGCGGCGAGCCGCGCCGCCACCGCCTCGGGGGCCGCGCCGAACAGGCGCGCCTCATGGTCGGCCACCGCCACCGGCTGCCCTCCGTAGAGGCCGAAATCGAACACCCGCGCCGGGATCGGCGAGGCCTGCAGGACCAGGTCCCGGGGCAGGTGCGTGCCGGCCCAGGCATAGGCTGCGCGCAAGGCCCGGTCGATGTCCGGGCGACCGTTGAGGAAGGCGAACCCGGGATGGCCGGCGGCCGGATAGGCGCGCATCCCGGCAAAGCCGTAGAGCGTCGTCGCGTAGCCGAGGAGAAGCAGCGCGCCGAGCGATCCCGAGAGCCTGAGCCGGGTGCCGTCGCGGGTCCGGCTCAGGGCCACGACGGTCCAGCCCAGCGCCGCCACCTGCGCGAGCAGGACCACCCGGGCGCCGAGATCGTTGTAGAGGATCGCCGAGCGCAGGAACCCGCCGAGCAGCAGGCTCGACACCGCGCCGATCGTCAGAAGCCGGCCCGCCTCGCGGGCATGGGCCTCCCGCCGCGGGACGATCCGCCAGAACAGGAGTGCGCCCCCCGCGAAGACCCCCAGCGCGACGTAGTAGTTGACCGGCAGGAGGATCGGCCGGAGCAGGGCGAGGGTCGTTTCGTCGAAGATCGGCTCCACGGGGCCGAAGCGCCGGACCGCGAACCGGAGCGTGCCGCCGGTGTCGGCGCGATTTGCCAGGAGGCCGAGCAGGTAGGGCGCGGCCAGGACCGCGCCAAGCAGCCCGGCCGCCATGAGCCGGGCCGCGGCGCGCCAGCGGCGCTCGACGGCGAGCAGACCCAGCCAGATCCCGGCCGCCGCGGCCGTGCCCAGACAGACCCAGACCGACAGCGTGGCGCAGGCCGCGAAGGCCGTCCCCGCCGTGACGATGCCGGCGCTCTGCACGCGCCGATCCGGGTCCGCCCGGTCGGCGATCTCGGCGAGCGCCAGGAGGCCGAGCCATCCCGCCAGGGCGGCGGCGACGTGGTGCGGCACCCAGACCAGGGAGCTCGGCCAGTTCACGACCTGCTCGTTCAGCCATTCCGGGATGGGAATCCAGTATCCCGAGGTCCCCCGGTGGAAGGCGACCAGCAGGATGTCGAGGCCGCCGGCCGGCAGGAGCACGAGCACGGCCCGGCGCAGAAGCCGGGGCGGGACGTTCCCGACGAGCCCCGTGGCGGCGAGGAGCCGGTCCAGCAGGCCGAGGAGCGCGATGCCGGTCCAGAAGGCGAGGCCCGCGAAGGCGGTGCGCCCGTCGACGAGCCGGCCCCCGGCCCAGTCCACCAGGGCGGTGAGCGTGTAGAACCCGTAATAGTAGCCGGCCCGCTCGGGGCGGGCGAAGAACGGATCCACGGGTGGCAGGCCGTTCTCGACGATTCCCCGGGTCAGGGCCGCGTGCTTGACGAGGTCGATGACCGTGAGCGGCTGGTAGAGGGCGACGCCGGTGTCGATGTCGATCAGCGCATAGGCCACGATCCCGAGCCAGAGCGTGGCGAGGGCGAGGCCCCCCCGGTCGACCGGACCGCGCAGGCCCCGGAGGACCGGCACGAGGGCGGCGAGCCCGAGGGTGCCGTTCGCCAGCGCCGCCGCCGGGACGCCGGCCGCCTGGATCAGCAGGCCGTCGAGGGCTGGCAGGAGCCCGACCCCGAGGAACGCCGCGCAGAGGAGCCGGTCGCCGGTCGCGAGCGTGCGGAAGCCGAGGATCCCGCTCAGGGTGCCGAGGGCGTAGCCCGGCAGGAGGACGAGGGGAATGCCGAGCAGCGCCGCGACCACGACGCCGCACGCATCCGAGAGAGTGCCGTTCATCGCCGGGCCGCTTGTCGTGCGGGTTTCCGGCTAGCATGCCGGCGTTAACCGTTCCCTCGGGGACGCGCGATCGGGCCCGGGGCTGGTATCCGCGACGGTTTCGTGTATGGATCCCGCAGCTTCGACCCGGGTGACCGGGCGGGGCTTGAGCCGCTTGGCGCTGTGACCGTGCTGGACGACATCCCGGCACCGGCCGAACGCCGAGCCCGCGCGTGCCCGATTGGGGCGCCGCATCCGACCAGCACAACCCGAAAGGCATGCGATGTCGATCACGGCAGAGCGCAAGACCGCGCTCATCAAGGAACACCGCAAGGACGCCAAGGACACCGGGTCCCCCGAGGTCCAGGTGGCGATCCTCACCGAGCGGATCGCCAACCTGACCGGCCACTTCAAGACCCACGCCAAGGACAACCATTCCCGGCGCGGCCTCCTGAAGATGGTCTCGCAGCGTCGCTCGCTGCTGGACTATGTCAAGCGCAAGGACGAGGCCCGCTACCGCGCCCTCATCGAGCGTCTCGGCATCCGCCGCTAAGGCACGTCTCGCGCGGTTCCGGGCCCGGCCCGGGGCCGCGTTTCACCATCGCGGGCTGCCGGAATGGGTCCGGCCGCCCCACAAGCGGGCCGCTTCGAGGCGCCATCGGGGCAGGATCGCGAGACACTTCGCCGGGGAAGTGTCTCGCCGTCTTGCCCCCGGGCGGCGCCGGGCCGGGCCCGCCGCAGGCAAGGAAGAGATCAAGAATGTTCGACGTTCAACGCGAAGAGCTGATGTGGGGTGACCGCAAGCTCGTGCTGGAGACCGGCAAGGTCGCCCGTCAGGCCGACGGCGCCGTGGTCGCCACCTACGGCGACACCTCGGTGCTCGCCACCGTGGTCGCCACGAAGGAGCCGAAGGCCGGCATCGACTTCATGCCGCTCACCGTGAACTACCAGGAGCGCGCCTACGCGGCCGGCCGCATCCCCGGCGGCTACTTCAAGCGCGAGGGCCGGCCCTCCGAGAAGGAGACCCTGGTCTCCCGCCTGATCGACCGCCCGATCCGGCCGCTCTTCGTCCAGGGCTGGCGCAACGACACCCAGGTCGTCGTCACGGTCCTGACCCACGACCTCGAGAACGATCCCGACATCGTCGCGATGGTCGCGGCCTCCGCGGCGCTCACCCTGTCGGGCGTCCCGTTCATGGGCCCGATCGGCGGCGCCCGGGTCGGCTACATCAACGGCGGCTACCGGCTGAACCCGTCGGTCACCGAGACCAAGGAGGAATCGGCCCTCGACCTCGTCGTCGCCGGCACGCAGGACGCGGTGCTGATGGTCGAGTCGGAGGCCAAGGAGCTCTCCGAGGACGTGATGCTCGGCGCCGTGATGTTCGGCCACAAGCACTTCCAGCCGGTGATCGAGGCGATCGTCCGCTTGGCCGAGAAGGCCGCCAAGGAGCCGCGCGACTTCAGGGCCCCCGAGAACGCCGACGTCGAGACGGCGGTGCTGGAGGTCTGCGAGGCGGAGCTCCGCGCTGCCTACACCAAGACGGTCAAGCAGGAGCGCTACGCCGCCGTCGACGCCGTGAAGGCGAAGGTGATGGCCGCCCTCTGCCCCGAGGGCGCGGAAAAATTCCCGGCCGAGAAGGTCAAGGCCGCCTTCAAGGAGGCCCAGTCGAAGGTGGTCCGCTGGAACATCCTCGACAGCGGCGCCCGCATCGACGGCCGCGACGTGAAGACGGTCCGCCCGATCCTCTCCGAGGTCGGCGTGCTGCCCCGCGCCCACGGCTCGGCCCTGTTCACCCGCGGCGAGACCCAGGCGCTCGTGGTGGCGACGCTCGGCACCGGCGAGGACGAGCAGTTCATCGACGCGCTGGAAGGCACCTACAAGGAGCGCTTCCTGCTCCACTACAACTTCCCTCCCTATAGCGTCGGCGAGACCGGCCGCATGGGCTCCCCGGGCCGTCGCGAGATCGGCCACGGCAAGCTCGCCTGGCGGGCGATCCGGCCCGTGCTGCCGCCGGCCCACGAGTTCCCGTACACGATCCGCGTCGTGTCGGAGATCACCGAGTCCAACGGCTCGTCCTCGATGGCCTCGGTCTGCGGCGGCTCGCTGTCGCTGATGGATGCCGGCGTGCCCCTGCGCCGTCCGGTGGCGGGCATCGCCATGGGCCTCATCCTCGAGGGTGAGCGCTTCGCGGTCCTGTCCGACATCCTGGGCGACGAGGATCACCTCGGCGACATGGACTTCAAGGTGGCCGGCACGGACGAGGGCGTGACCTCGCTCCAGATGGACATCAAGATCGCCGGCATCACCGAGGAGATCATGCGGGTCGCCCTCGACCAGGCGAAGGACGGGCGCGCCCACATCCTCACCGAGATGGCCAAGGCCCTCACGGCAGCCCGTCCGGAGCTCGGCGAATACGCGCCGCGCATCGAGACGATGCAGATCCCGACCGACAAGATCCGCGACGTGATCGGCACCGGCGGCAAGGTGATCCGCGAGATCGTCGAGAAGACCGGCGCCAAGATCAACATCGAGGATACCGGCATCGTGAAGATCGCCTCCGCCGACGGCAAGGCGATCAAGGCGGCCTACAACTGGATCCGCTCGATCGTGGCGGAGCCGGAGATCGGCGTGATCTACGACGGCACGATCGTGAAGTGCATGGAGTTCGGCGCCTTCGTGAACTTCTTCGGCGCCAAGGACGGCCTCGTCCACATCTCGGAGCTGGCCGCGAACCGGGTCGCCAAGGTGCAGGACGTCGTCAAGGAAGGCGACAAGGTCAAGGTCAAGTTCCTGGGCCAGGACGACCGCGGCAAGATCCGCCTGTCCATGAAGGTCGTCGACCAGCAGACCGGCGAGGACATCACCGAGAAGGTGAAGGCCCAGCGCGACGCCGACCGGCCCGAGCGCGGCGACGAGCCGCGCGAGCCCCGCGAGGGCGGCCGCCACCGCGGCGAGCGCCGCCGCGAGGCGGGCGAGTAAGCGTCGCCCCCGAACCGGTCCCGGCCGGCGCGGAACTGAGATGAAGGGCGCGGTCCCCCGGGGCCGCGCCCTTTTCTTTTCGCCTTGCTGTCCGCGTGAGCGGCGCGCGGCAACCGGCGCCTCCCGATTTCGCGCTGCCCTGGATCACGTCGGTTCGCGCACGCGTACGGAGACGGGCGCATCCACCGAGCGCCTCCGCCAGACACTGCGGAGACGGGCCCCGCAGAGTTGGGCGCGTCCGCGCGTTCTCAACCGCCCGCCGCTCCGCCAGGGCGATCACGCAGTCCGGATGGCCTGCATGCGCGGCCTCGGCGAGGGGCCGCGGCACGCCGCTCTCGGTTCCCGGCTCGACGGGGGCCACGGCTTCGTCGATCATCCCCTCGTCCAGCAGGATCGCGACGCGGTCATGGGTGCGCCCGGCCGCGGCCAGGACGGCCAGGAGATCGGTGCGCAGCGAAGGCTCCGCGGGGGTCGAGAACGCCGCCCTGGCATGCGCCACGGCCCCGCTGCCCTCGACCGCCGCGGTGATCGTGTCGCCGCGGGCGGCGAGGTCGAACACAGCACCGTCGCTGCAGGACGCGCGGCCGCGGTCGAACACCGCCGGGCGGAGGAGCGCGCGGATCGCGCGCTCCTCCGGGAATTCGCGCGACGTTCGCCCCGCCATCGGCGACCTCCTGTTCCAGGTCGCGGCGGGAACGCGACCGGCACCTCCGCGTTCGCCCGGCGACCTCAACGCAGGGATTTTTCCATGGCCAACGACATGATGCACGATATCTTCAGCGGACAGCCGAACCTGTCGACGACGGAACGCGCCGTCTCGGTGGCCCTGGGCCTCGGGATCGCCGCCGCGGCCGCGCAGCCGCGGCCCAACAAGATCCTGAGCCTGCTGGCCCTGGTCGTCGGTGTCGGCCTCGCGGTGCGCGGGGCGACCGGCCATTGCGCCGTGAAGGCCGCGTCCGAGCATTTCTGAGCGACCGGGCCGCCGGTCGACAAAAAAGGGGCGCCCCGCGGGGCGCCCCTCGTTTTTTTAGCCGTCCCCGAACGATCAGATTGTGGTGCTGCGCCGGCTCGCGATCATGCCGTAGATGAACAGCACCACCACGGCGCCCACGATGGCCCCGACGAAGCCCGCGCCCTGATTGGGGCCGTACCACCCGATCGCCTGTCCGATGAAGGTCGCCACGAAGGCGCCGACGATGCCGAGGATCGTGGTCAGGATGAAGCCTGACGGCTCATTCGGCCCCGGCATGATGAATTTGGCGATGATGCCGGCAAGAAAGCCGATGACGATGGTCCAGAGGATACCCATGACAAACCCCAGTGCGTGATTGACGATGCCGGCAGAACGCGCCGCGGCCCGCGACGGTTGCCCGCACCCTGTGACGGGACGTCGAATTTCCGCCTGTTCTCGCTGCGCGCGGACACGCCGCCCTTTACGGCCGGCCCGACGCCGCGGCAGATACGCCGGTTCCCATTGGGTGGAGACGGGTATGGACGTTCAGCGGATCGAGCCGGGCAAGCGGATGTCGCAGGCCGTCGCCTTCGGCGACATGGTCTACCTCGCCGGGCAGGTGGCCGCCGATACGGTCGGCACCGGGGTGACGATCCAGACCCAGCAGATCCTGGTGGAGATCGACCGGCTGCTGGCCGCGGCCGGCAGCGACAAGACGCGTATCCTCTCGGCCACCGTCTACCTCGCCGATATCGCGACCTTCTCGGAGATGAACGCCGCCTGGGACGCCTGGGTCTCGCCGGAGAACCCCCCGGCCCGCGCCACGGTCGAGGCCAGGCTCGCCGGACCCGAATACCTCGTCGAGATCGTGGTCGTGGCCGCGAGGAGCCGGTGACCGGCCCCCGCCGCACCGTCCTGGCGGCCGTCGCGGTCGCCCTGTTGACCGCCCTCGGCGCCGCGGCTCCGGCCGCGGAGGAGCGGGTCGTCAACATCTACAACTGGTCGGACTATATCGACCCGACGGTGCTCGACGCCTTCACCCGCGAGACCGGCATCAGGGTCGTCTACGACACCTACGACAACAACGAGATCCTGGAGACCAAGCTGCTGGCGGGGCGGTCCGGCTACGACATCGTCGTACCGTCCGGGCCGTACCTGCAGCGGCTGATCCGGGCGGGCGCCTTCCTGCCCCTCGACAAGTCCAAGCTGCCGAACCTCGGCAACCTCTGGCCGGAGATCAGCAGCCGCCTCGCGGTCTACGATCCCGGCAACGCCTACGCGGTCGACTACATGTGGGGCACCACCGGAATCGGCTACAACGTCGCCGCCCTGCGCGAGCGCCTGGGCGCCGGCACGGCGCTGAACTCCTGGAGCCTCGTCCTCAATCCCGCCTCCGCCAACAGGCTCAAGGAATGCGGGATCATGATGCTCGATTCCCCCGAGGACCTGATCCCCAGCATGCTCCCGGCCTTCGGGGCCAAGGCCGATTCCAAGCGCTGGGACGACATGACCCTGGTGACGGACGCCCTCTACAAGGTGCGCGGCACCGTGCGGAAGTTCCACTCCTCCGAGTACATCCAGGCGCTGGCCAACGGCGACATCTGCGTGGCGGTCGGCTACTCGGGCGACGTGATGCAGGCCAAGCGCCGGGCCGAGGAGGCCAAGAACGGGATCGAGATCGCCTACGTCGTCCCCAAGGAGGGGGCGCTGATGTGGTTCGACACCTTCGCGATCCCGAAGGACGCCGCCCACCCGGCGGAGGCGCTCGCCTTCATCGACTACATGATGCGGCCGGAGGTGGCTGCGGCCAACACCAACTTCGTGTCCTATGCGAGCGGCAACCTCGCGGCGAAGCGCTTCGTGAAGCCCGAGATCCTGAACAATCCCGGTATCTACCCGGACGAGGCGACGATGCAGCGCCTGTCGATCAACACAGCCTGGGACGACCGCACGCAGCGCTTCGTCACGCGGCTCTGGACGCGGGTTCGCACCGGGCGCTGAGCGGGCCTCAGGAGGGACAAGGCGAACCGGTCTCTCTGGGTGGGGCCGGAGCCTCGGGGATCGCGACGCAGAGGAGGCCGCTCAGCAGGGCTCCACGGATCGCCGCGGCTCTTGAACGCGTTCGAGGCTCGCCGGTTCGGACGCCTCAGGATGGGGTCGAGCCCACCTGCGGGCGAGAGCCCCGGCAGCGCGCGGTGCCGGGGCTGACGTTCGATGATCGCGGGCCAGCCCCTAGTGCTTGAGGTCGTCCGGAACCTTGCCGCCGTTCTCGGCGAGCTTCTGCATGACCTGCTTGTGCAGCCAGATGTTCATCGTGGCGGAGTCGTCCTTGTCGCCGGTGTAGTGCAACTCGTCGGCGAGCTGCTTGCGCGAGGCGAGGCCGGAATCGAGGCCGAGGAGCTTCATCAGGTCGACGATGGAATGGCGCCAGTCGAGCGTCTGCGAGTTCTTCTCGGCGAGGCCCGTGAGGACCGCCGCCACGTCCACCGGTTCGCCGCCGCCGGGTGCGCCCGCCGTCGAGGGCGTGGACGGATTGCTCGAGCCGGCCGACCCGCCCGAACCCGCCGTGGGCGCGGGCGCCGCATCCGCGCTCCCGCCGCCGAACGGGTGGAGGATCTTGCCGACGATGCTGCCGAGGAGGCTCATGAGTCCGCTCCGATGATCACGACCCGACTGAGGCGCCGGGCGGGCGTTAAACTGGCGGTGGCGCGGGGCGTTCCGAGAATCGGCCACCGCGACGCAGCCTAACCGCGGGCGCCGTGCAGCGCGACGCCGAGCAGGCCGAGACCGAGGACGAGACAGACGCCGCTCCAGCGCTCCAACGCGGCGGAGCGGGCGGGAACGCGCAGTGAGACGGCGGCGAGACACACGCCGCAGATCAAACAAGCCAAGCTCATCACGGCGACCAGCGTTTTCCCCTGAATCCGAAATCGATGCGCGTACCCATAGTCAGTTTTCGCCGCTATGCCAGCGAAAAAAGAACGTAGTTATTCAGGATTTGTCGAATTATCAGAGCTCGATCGCGTGAGCGTGTTCTGTCGAGCGAAAATCTGATCAGACGTCGTGAGACGACGGGGAATCACATCGATGGACGCGTGAAACGTTCAGACCGCAGGATCAATCGAACAAGGTTAAACCTGAAGTAGATCAAAGACTTTTGACTCGCCTATAAGATGCAGACGAGCGTGCGGCTCCCGGCAGGAACGGCGCCCGACCGGATTTCGATCCCTCGCGACGTGGCGGATCAGGCCGGGTCGAACAGCGCGGTGGCGATGGCGGCCCGCTCCTCCGGCAGGGTCCCACGCGGTTCCGCGCGGCCTGCGCGGCCGTACCAGTAGCGGGCATTCCCCGCGTCACCCTCGATCCGGTGGAGATGGGCGTGAACCCAGGCCGCATCGCGACCCGGCTCCGCCTGCACCAGGGCGTGCGCCCGCTCAAAGGCCACCGAACCCGATCCGGACGGATCCCGGGCCAGCCACCAGAGCGCCGCCATCGGGGCCGGCCAAGACGCCGGGGGCGCGGTGTCGATCAGGGTCGCCGTGAACGCGGCGGGCAGGCTCTCGGTCACGGCACTCTCCTCGCGTCCTGCGGCGGCTCCAAGCCCTCGATCCGCCGCGCGGGCTCACACCGGACCGGTGTCCACCACGGCGGCGCGGGCCCTATCGACCGGCGGCGCGCGCCGGCGGCCAGGGGCCCCGGCGCTGGCGGGCGGACCACGCATAGCGGGCATCGCCGTCGAGACGGTCGAGATGGTCCGACAGGCGGTTGCGTTCAAGCCAGCCCAGCGCCGCCTCCAGTTCGGGCAGGGTCATGGTCGCGCGGCCCTTGCCGAGCACGCGTTTCAGCACGGCGTTGTAGCGATGCGCGAGATTGCCGCCCCGGGCCACCCGCAGGGACGCCTCGTCCTCAACCGCCTGGGCGGCCACCGCGGCGGCGAGCCTCTGGCGCAGGGTGCGCTCCGTGATCGAGGGCAGTTCGGAGGCAGGCGCCGTCGGGGCGGCCTCGACGAGGCGCGGGCGCAGCAGGGCGTAGCGGAGCCCGATCGCGTTGCTCTCCAGGGGGGTGATCCCACCCGGATCCTCGTCGCGCCATGGGGTCCGCTCCGGGACTACGGCGCTCGCCGGGCGCTCGCGCCGGGGCCGCGCGCCGCTGCCCTGCTCGGTCTCGAGCTCCAGTCGGAAACGGGCGAAGAGCGGGTCGTCCGGGTGAAAAATCAGCGCCTGCTGGCTGTCGTAGGCGCCGGCATGCGGATCGACCCGGGTCGCCCGCGCCAGCATCTGTTCGAGCCAGGGCCGCGAGCGGATATGGGTGAGCGCCGCCACCACCGCGACCTCGGGGGCGTCGAGCCCTTCGTAGGCCATCGCCACCGTCACCAGAACGGCGGGTTCGGGGGTCAGCCGGAAGGCCGCCAGGGCCGCGTGGGCGTCGCCCTGGCCGGAGGTGGCCAGCCGGACGTCGCGCTCCCCCTGCCCCGCCGGCATCCAGCTGCGCAGGGTGGTCAGATAGGTGCGGGCACTCGCCTGATCCGGTGCCACCACGAGGAGCTTGCCGAGCCCCCGCGCCGGCTCGCCCGGCGTGAGGCGTTGCTCGGCCCGGCGGCGGGCCCGCAGGCGCTTGGTGGCGAAGAACGCCTCGCTCAGGAGATCACGGGCAAAACCGGTCCGCAGGGCCGTGAACAGAGCCGGTCGCGTGGTCTCCCGCACCGATCCGGCGCCCAGCCGGTGCGGCCCGACTCGGGGACCGTCGCCGGAGATCCGGCCGCCCTCCAGCCAGCTCGCCTCGCCGTCGATGGCCCCGAAGGTGACCGGCAGCACCGCCCGCTCGCTCAGCGCCTGCGTCCGGGAATAGCCGATCACCGCGAGCCCCGGCGCCTCCAGGTCGAGTTCGGGCCCGCGGCCCGGCGCGGCCGGGTGATAGGGCAGCCCGAGGATCCGGCGCCCGTCCGCCCGCTCCAACGTCCCGGACAGGTAGAGACGGATCGCGGCCGCCTCCATCACCGGCAGCATTGCCCGGGACCAGGCCCCCGCCTCCGCATCCTCCGCGTCGGTTGCCTCCGCCCCCGGCCGGCCGGGCACCGGCAGGTGGTGCACCTCGTCGATCACCAGGAGCGTGCGGTGCGCCTTGGCCTCCGCGAGGTGGAGCGCCGGCGCGGCGGCAACCGCCTGATAGGTGGTGATGTAACCCGAGAGCCCCCGGGCCGGGTCGCGCTCGTTGTCGGCTGCGCGCACGCTGAGGGCGTGTCCGAAGACGCTGCGCCAGAGGGGATCGGCGAAGGCTTCCTCGGCCTGCAGGCGCAGGGAATCCCGCGGCACCACCCAGACGACGCGCTCGACCAGGCCGGCGGCGATCAGGCTCTGCGCGGCGATCACCGGCAGCAGCGACTTGCCGCCGCCGGGCGTCACCGCCGCGAGGATTTTTTGGACATGCGCGGCCTCGCCCCGCGCCATGGCGTCGACCAGGGCCATCAGCGTGCGCTGGTGGGACCGCAGGGACGGGGCGGGGCGGGTCAATGGCCGGCGAAGCAGGGCGACATCCGCGCACCGTGGCCGATCCCGATTCCTTTGTGAATCCCCTTCGATCGCGGAACGTTCGCGTTTCCTTCGCGCCGGGCCGTCGGATGCACCGTCTTCGGCGGATCGGCGCACGACAAGCGTTGACACCCGGCGAGCCCCTCACCATAAGGGCGCCGCGGGCGAGAAGCCCGCCTTGGGGGAATGTCCCGAGCGGCAAAGGGGGCGGACTGTAAATCCGCTGCGTAAGCTTCGTAGGTTCGAGTCCTACTTCCCCCACCAAGGTGTCCCGATCCCGTCAGCCCTGTTTCGCCAGCGCGGCCTCGATGCGCGCGGCTGCGGCTGCGGAGAAACCCTGCCCTTCGAGCCCCTGTCCCGCGGCCGCCTGGCCGGTCAGGCTCCGGCGCTTGCCCGCCGGCAGGTGCGCCCGGCGGAGCGCGTGCGCGTCGCGGTGGCTGGCATGGGTGATCGCGATCGCCAGCGCGTCGGCGGCGTCGGCGACGCGGAACTCGGCCTTGGGCAGCAGGAAGCGCACCATCGCCTGGATCTGGACCTTCTCGGCGTGGCCGGAGCCCGCCACGGTCTTCTTGATCAGGTTGGCGGCGTACTCGAACACCGGCAGCCCGGCGAGCGCCGGCACCAGGAGCGACACGGCCCGGGCATGGCCGAGCTTGAGCGTCGCCTGCGCATCCTTGTTGACGAAGGTCTCCTCCACGGCGACCTCGTCGGGCCGCACCGCCTCGACCACGCGCCCGACTCCCTCGAACAGCTCGCGCAGGCGCAGGGCCAGCGGCAGGTCCCCGTCCGAGGTGACGACGCCGCAATCGCCGTAGGTGAGCTTGGTGCCCTGCGCGGTGATGACGCCCCAGCCCGTGCGCCGGAGGCCGGGATCGATGCCGAGGATACGGACGGAACTGTTCACAGGGCTGATCATGGGCTCCACGGCTCGACGAACGGCCCGAGGCTGCCGTACGTATCGTGAACGCGTGGTTTCACCAAGGGACGAACGATGCCTGCGGACACCCCGATCAGCCGTTTCCCGGTGCCGAAGCTCTCCGACATGCCGGAGGACCTGCGCGCCCGGATCGCCCTCGTGCAGGAGAAGGCGGGCTTCGTGCCCAACGTCTTCCTGGCGCTCGCCCATCGTCCGGACGAGTTCCGCGCCTTCATGGCCTATCACGACGCGCTGATGGACCGGCCCGGCGGCCTCACCAAGGCCGAGCGCGAGATGATCGTGGTGGCCACCAGCGCGGCCAACGATTGCCTCTACTGCGTCGTGGCCCACGGGGCCATCCTCCGGGTCCGGGCCAAGGACGCGCGGATCGCCGACCAGATCGCGATCAACTATGCCAAGGCCGAGATCACGCCGCGGCAGCGGGCCATGCTGGACTTCGCCGTCAAGGTCGCGACGGCCGCACAGACCGTCGACGCGCAGGACCATGCCGCGCTCGCCGGCCACGGATTCAGCCAGGACGACATCTGGGACATCGCGGCGATCACCGCGCTGTTCGCGCTCTCGAACCGGATCGCCAGCGTGGCGGATCTGCGCCCGAACGCCGAGTTCTACGGGATGGGCCGGTGAACCCGGCCGATCACCGGCGGCCCAGCAGGATGATCGCCGTCCCGGCGAGGCAGACCGCCGCGCCCGCGAGGTCCCATCGATCCGGCCGCTGGCCCTCCGCCAGCCACAGCCACAGGACCGAGGCGGCCACGTAGACCCCGCCATAGGCCGCGAAGGCGCGTCCCGCCGCCGGGCTGTCCACCCGGGTCAGCAGAGCAGCGAAGGCCGCGAGCGCGGCAAGGCCCGGAAGCGCCCACCAGGCGGACCGTCCGAGCCGGAGCCAGGCCCAGAACGCGAAGCATCCGGCGATCTCCGCGAGGGCGGCGCCGGCATAGGTGAGGAACGTCATGATCGAGGCTTGGCACAGGGCTCGGCGTGCGGCGAGCGCGGTGACGTCAACCGTGGATCGCCGCACGCGTTAAGCGCCCGGCAAGGGTGATCCGGTCGATTGGCCTTCATGAGCGCCGATCCCTCCACCGACGACCTCCTGCTGATCCCGGGCGATGCGCGCCTGCGTGCCGTGGTTCTGGCCTGGATCGACGGGCTGGCGCGCGAGCGGCGGATGTCGCCCAATACCGTCGAAGCCTATGAGCGCGACCTGCGCCAGTTCCTCCGGCACCTCGCGTCGCGCCAGGGTACGCCGACGATCCCGATGCTCGTGGCCCTGAAGGTGCGCGACCTCCGCGCCTTCATGGCCGCACGCCGGGCCGACGCCGTCTCCGGGCGCTCGCTGATGCGCATGCTGGCCGGCCTGCGGTCCTTCGGGCGCTATCTCGAACGCGAGGGCTACGGCACGGTCTCGGCGCTGGGCGGCGTGCGCTCGCCCAAGGTGCCGCGCCGGCTGCCGCGTCCCATGCCGGTCGCCGCCGCGGTGGCGCTCACCGGGACGGAAATCCGCGCCGGCGAGGAGCGCGCGCCCTGGGTGCTGGCCCGGGATGCCGCCGTGCTGGCGCTCCTCTACGGCGCGGGGCTCCGCATCTCCGAGGCCCTCGGCCTCACGCGTCGGAACGCGCCGCTGCCGGGCTCCGATCAGGTCACCGTGCTCGGCAAGGGCGGCAAGGAGCGCATGGTGCCGATCCTGCCCGTGGTCGCGCAGGCCGTGGCCGATTATCTCGCCGCCTGCCCGCTGCCGCTGCCGCCGGACGGGCCGCTGTTCGTCGGCGCCCGGGGCGGCCCGTTGTCGCCGCGGATCATCCAATACGCCGTCGCCCGGGCCCGGGGTGCCCTCGGTCTGCCCGACAGCGCCACGCCGCACGCGCTGCGGCACTCCTTCGCCACGCATCTCCTCGCCCGCCAGGGGGAGCTGCGTGCGATCCAAGAACTCCTCGGTCACGCCTCCCTGTCGACCACGCAGCTCTACACCCAGGTCGACGCGGCCCGGCTGATGAGTGCCTATGCGGCGGCCCATCCAAGGGCCGGCCGCTCACATAGATTATTATAGGCAAGGAATTTACGGCCACTTCTGGCTGAAATTGACAGTTTATCCGGCTGAAAGAGCGAGCAGTCGATTTCTTTAAGAGCTTTGTCACCATCTGCAGCCATTCTGACGGTCACGGACTGGGATGGCTTGGACGGGCGTCATGGAGCTTGAGGAGGGGCGGACGCCCGCACGGGTCGCGATCGCGGATTGTGACGCGGGTCGCCGTGCGGAACTCTCCAGCGTCGTGCGACGCTTCGATCCCGCAGCCGTGATCGACGAGGCGACCTCGGGGCAGGCGCTCTGCGACATCCTGCTCCGGCACCGCCCGACCCTCGCCTTCGTCGGCCTCCAGCTGGAGGATCTGAGCGGACCCGAGGCGGTCGCGGTGGCGCGGCGGTCGGGCGCGGAGCCGCCCTGCCTCGTGCTGGTCGCGGACCGCGTACTGGCGCAATGGCAGGAGATCGCCACGAGCCTCGGCGCCTACGAGGTCCTCAAGACGCCCCTGGACCCGAGCCATATCGAGCAGCTGCTCCACGCGGATGCCCGCCGCCGTACGCCGACGCGGGCGCTGCTCGCCTGCTCGACGCCGGCCGGGCGCTCGGCCATCAGCCGTGTGGTCGCCCGGAGCGGGTTCGCCATCACCCTCGATGAGACGGATGACGGGCGCCATGCCCTCAAGCAGCTGAAGCTCGCGGCCTACGATTTCGCCTTCATCGACGTGAAGCTCGCCGGCATCGACGGGCTCGAACTCGCCTGCCAGATCCAGCCGCTCGGGCTCGCGACGCGGATCACCCTGCTGACCACCTCCGAGCCGGAATCGGTCGCGCAGGCGGGCCGCTACTTCGGCGTCGATGCCGTCCTGCGGATGCCGTTCTACGCCCGTGACATCGACCTCGCCCTGCACAACGCCCTCGGCCTGCGCCGGCCATATCTCCTCAACGCCCTGACAGCGCCGCCCGCGCCGAGCGCGCTCCTGCGGATCGCCGACCTGCCGAATCCCCGGCGCAAGATCGCCTGAGCGGGCCTGGGATGCAGGACCGGGCGGGGCCGTTCTTCTCCCGCGCGGGGACCCGGGTCCGTGCGCCGGCGGCGGATGAGACGTACACCCGTCGCCGCCCGCTTCCCCTCCCTGTGAAGGGGGAGGGAGCGCGAGCCAGGGTCCGCCCGATCCTCCCGGCGCTCCCGAGGGATCTCGGGCGACGAGCGCCCTCTCAGACGTGGATCGCGCGCTTGCTCACCGCGAGCGCGGCTTCCTTCACCGCCTCGGTGAGCGTCGGGTGCGCATGGCAGGTCCGGGCGATGTCCTCCGCGGAGGCGCCGAACTCCATCGCCACCGCGACCTCGGCGATCAGATTGCCGGCATCCGCCCCGACGATGTGCACCCCGAGCACCCGGTCGGTCTGGGCGTCGGCCAGCACCTTCACGAAGCCCTCCGTGGTGCCGTTCGCCTTGGCGCGGCCGTTGGCCGTGAACGGGAATTTTCCCGCGTTGTAGGCGATGCCGTCCGTCTTCAGCTCCTCCTCGGTCTTGCCCACCGAGGCCACCTCCGGGAACGTGTAGACCACGTTGGGGATCACCCCGTAATTGACGTGGCCGGACTGGCCGGCCAGCATCTCGGCGATCGCCACGCCCTCGTCCTCGGCCTTGTGGGCGAGCATCGGTCCGGCGATCACGTCGCCGATGGCGTAGATGCCGGTGACATTGGTGGCGTAATGGGCATCCGTGAGGATCCGGCCCTTGTCGTCCTTCTGGACGCCGACCGTTTCGAGGCCGAGCCCCTCGGTGAAGGGCACCCGGCCGATCGCCACGAGGACCACGTCCGCCTGCAGCGTCTCCGCCGCGCCGCCCGCGGCCGGCTCGACGGTGACGCCCGCGCCCTTCTTGCCGACCTCGACACCGGTCACCTTGGTGGAGAGCCGGAAGTCGATCCCCTGCTTGGTCATGATCCGCTGGAACTGCTTGCCGACCTCGCCGTCCATGCCCGGCAGCACCCGGTCGAGATACTCGACCACGGTGACCTCTGAGCCGAGCCGGCGCCAGACCGAGCCCAGCTCCAGCCCGATCACCCCGGCGCCGATCACCAGGAGCTTCTTCGGCACCCGGTCGAGCTCCAGGGCCCCCGTGGACGAGACCACGACCTTCTCGTCGATGGTCACGCCCGGCAGCCGCGTCACGTCCGAGCCGGTGGCGATGACGATGCTCTTGGTCTCGAGCATCTGGTTGCCGCCATCCTCGGACACCACCTCGACCCGGCCCGCACCGGCGATCCGGCCGGTGCCGTGGAAGGTGTCGACCTTGTTCTTCTT
>CAXTCV010000034.1:0-24893 GCA_964242725.1 uncultured Methylobacterium sp. | reverse complement strand
CCGATACCTTGGGACAGGGGAACGAGAAACGGACCCGCGACCGGAATGAACGACAGCCCCGCCGTAATCGACATGTCGGCGACGGCGAGAAGGACACCTTCTATCTTGCTCGGAGGCTCTTTCACCCCAGCAAGAACCCTGCCGAGGCTGCTGCCGAAATTGTCCTTGAGATGGCAAAGCGCCCCCATGGAACTGACGGCTCCGTTGGTCGCGTCCAGCGGAACGGCGGCAATTCTGTCGGACAGCTGTTGCACGGCGGCTAAGAATGTGTCGTCTCCGCTGTATTGATCGTACAGATCCTGCGCTTTTTTCTGTGCCCTTTCCTTCAGGATTTTGTTTGTCAACGGGCCGTAGAGTTCGCTAAGCTGTGTCGAGGGGCGCGACAGGCAGGCGGTGAGTTGGTCCATGCCGCCGGCTGCGGTGGCAGCCTTCCGCATTGTGTTTTCGAGAAGAGCCGTAAATTCTTCAACGGTCATGCCGCCCTCCGCCGCACGCTCCGCGCGGTGTCCTCGAAGCGTTGTGCTGTAACGTCGATCGCGTGCGCGCTGGTCGACGCTGCAAGTGCAATGAACGCCTGCGCAAGGACCTGCGGAGTCTGCGATCCGACGGACCTCGCGAGCCGGTGGCGTCGGCGATGCGCAGCGGCGCCGGTTCCACGAAGGCTTACGCGCTCTTGGTCGTCGAGAGATCGTACGAGACCGTGACCGGGGTGCCGGCCTTGTTCTTGTCGTCGTAAGGCGTGAACTTGAATTCGAGCTTGGTGAAGCTGATCGAGACCGATTCGGTCGGGCGGTCGCCGCCGGTGGAGACCGAATAGGACGAGATCAGGGCGTTGGTCAGCGTATAGGTGCAGTAGGTCGCGCCCGGGCTTCCGGTGGTCGTCAGGTCGATCTTGACGGTCTTGCCGGCATTGCCCGTGCAGGCCTCCGTGAACAGCTTGGGCGAACTGCTGTCGAACGCCTTGACGATCGCGACCTCGCTCACCGACGGCTCGGAGGCCTCGCGGTTGTTGGTCGACCCCGATACCGTCGAGATGCCGCGGCCGACACCCCAGGACAGCGACATCACGTCGATCCACTTGGTGTGATTCTGCTGCGTCGCTTCGCCCGGAATCCCTTCGTAATTGAGATAAATTGCCATCAATTTGCTCCATCCGTCCGATAGTCTGCACCCGGTGCCGTTTCTGACCTTGCCGGTGGGTGCGTTATAGACGAAGCGCCAGTGATGGAAATCACAAAACGACAGAATGTCGAATCTTTTGCATAAAAAAATCGGCTGGAATAGCCAGATAATTCGACCACGTACGAAAGATTGCAAATTAACATTCAAGAGTATGATATTTTATTCGAAGTCATCTTCGGCGCGTTGCTCTCGATGTTCAGGTGTCGGGATGCGGGCGATCGGCCGTGCCGATCCTGTCGCCCCTGCGTCCGCCGGATGCGCGACCGGGCCCCGGTGAGTCGGCTGCCCCCGGCATCGGGAGGCCCGCCCGGCCCGGCGCGTTCTCACAGGATACCGAGCCGGCGCCAGAGCGGCAGGCGATGGGCGAGACACCAGGCGACGCCCTCAGCGACGCGTCGGCGCAACGCCTCCGGGCTGCCCATCGGCGCGCCGTCGTCCCCTGTCAGGGCGTCCGGCGGCAGGCGTCCGTCGAGATGCGCGGTCAGGGCGTCGCGCTCCCCCGCGACGCCGTCGGCGAGGGCGGCGTAGATCAGCGCCTCCAGGGTCGTGAGGGTCATGCCCGAGCCGGAACCGGGCGCCGCCACGAAGGCGGTCGCCGCATGACGGTTCACCACCGGCGCGACCGCGGCGCGGTTCAGGGCGCGGGCCCCGGGCGCCGCCTCCCGGTCGAGACCCCGGGGGAGGGGCAGCGCCTGGCCGCTGCCGACCAGGATGCCGGCGATCTCGACCATCGACGGGGCCCCCGCCAGCGCGCGCAGGGGCGGCAGGGCGGCGAGCTCGGCGAGGGTGTGCGGGCGCTCCGCCAGGGCGTCGAAGATCGGCCGGTAATGGCGTTCCGGCAGCTCCGCCTTGCCGGCCGGCACGTCGAGTTCGAACCGCGCCGCGGGCCGCGGCACGCTCAGCGCCAGGCCGATCCCGGCGAGATGGCGGTCGCGGTCGCTGTCGGGCATCGCCCGCCGGCCACGGACGAACACGTCGCGGCGAAACGGCCGGGCCGCCAGGAAGTCCGTCAGCGTCTCCCGGTGCGGGCCGGCCGGCACCTCGGCCAGCAGGTCGCGCTGCGCCGGGTTCAGCTGCAGGTCGGGGAAGTTGTCCGTCAGCGTCGCCGAGCCGGCATAGGTCAGCTTGGCGCTGGAGAGGAGCCGGGCCGTGTCGGCGTGATAGAGCGGCTGCCAGTTCTCGTTGAGGTACTCGTGCGCGAGGTAGACCGCCCGATCGCCGGCCCCGGCCTTGCTGCCGGCCAGCAGCCGGTCGAGCAGGGCCCCGTCGCCCAGCACGCCGGAGCCGGCCGTCTGCATCCGCCGGACGAAGGCCAGGCCCTGAAGGACCCGCTCGTCGCTCCGGCCGTGGCCGAGGCGCGCCTGCTCCAGAAGCAGGCGCTGCAGCGGGATCATCGCGGTCCAGCCCGGCATGGCGTTGTAGCTGACCGCCGCGAGGCCCCCGGGGCGAAGCGCCCGGGCGAGGAACCCCGTGATGTCGAGCCGGTCCTTGTGGGCGATCCACGACCACACGCCGTGCAGCGACACCATGTCGAAGTCGCGCAGGGCCGGCTCGCCCGCGAGGTCGGCGAAGCTGAGTTCGCGGAACTCGACGTTGGCCACCCCCGCCTCCGCCGCGGCGCGACGCGCGCGCGCGATGTGGGCCGGGTTGAAGTCGATCGCCACCACATGGGCGCGGGGGTTGGCGGCGGCGATCACCGCCGCGGTGACTCCCTGGCCGCAGCCGAGTTCGCAGTAGCGGAACGCCGCCCCGCATTCCGGCGGCTCGACGCCGTTGATCAGGCAGGCGAGCAGCAGGTGCCCCGGCGTCTGCTCCAGGTGGAAGCCCGGGAGATACGCGACGTCGCTGACGTAGCCGTCGGACCAGAGGGACATGGGATCGGACACCTTAGAGGGGGGCGAGGGCGAACACGGCCTCGTCCCGGTCGATCGGGCTGGACGCGCTGAGAAGCCAGGCGGTCACGCCGAGCCGCACGGCGCCCGCATCGTCCCCGGCCGGGGCGAGGCGCGCGCGCGGGACCGCGGCGGCCTGGATCACCAGATTGAGGTCGACCTCGTATTCGAGGCCGCCATACAGGCCGACGAGGTCGGCGACCTTCACGGCGTCGTGCCCGCCCGGCAGCAACGGCCCGATCCGCGCGGCGCCGATCGGGCCGACCACGATGCGGACGTTGCTCTGGACGCTCCAGGTGCGCGTCCCGACCACGGCGCTGGCCCCGAGCACGTCGTGCTGGCCCGGGCCGCGCTGACCCGCGCCGCCGCCGATGCGGGTCTGCTCGCTGTCGACCAGCGCCAGCCAGCGGCCGATCAGGGGCACGACCCGGACCGGCGCGTCGAGGGCATCGGCCAGGATGGTCTCCAGCCCGGCGACGGTGCGCGCCTTGCGGGCGAACAGACCGGCGAAGTGGAGGATGGTCTCGTCCGGCACTTCGAGCCGTCCCCGCAGGGATGGGAGGCCGAGGCCGGTCAGGTGCGCGAGGGCTTCGCCGTAGCGGTCGACCGCGCCCCGCAGCTTCCGGTCGTAGTTGATGACGATGCGGTACTTGCTCGCGGCGCCGTAGAACAGCGTCACGGCCCGGTGCTGGAAGAGATCGAGGAAGGCCTTCAGCCCCGGATTGTTGGCGTGCAGGCTGTCCGCCACCAGGGCGGTGTAGCTGTAGGGCAGGACGCCGACCGGACCGAGCAGGCCGAATCCCGAGACCGTGACATGCAGGACCGCGCCGTCGAAGCGGGCCGCCGTCAGGGTGGCGTGGGGATAGCGCAGGCGCGTCTCGGTCACGAAGCGCGCGCTCGGCCGCCCGCCGCCCGGATGGGCGTCCCCGGGCGCGGCGGGATCCGCGTGGCCGAGGCCGAACGTCGCCTCGATGAGACGCAGCGCCTGAACGAAATCGAAGGCGTCCGGCCGGTCGGTCAGCGGCGCGATCACAGGACCTGCCTGTCGCCGGCGCGGGCCGGCCATGCGCGGAGGATCCCCGGCTGCCCCCGCACCGTCGCGGTCAGCCGGGTGAAGGCATTGATGCTCGCGTACAGGGCCAGGAAGTGGTCGAGCACCAGGGCGAACAGGAACAGGCTGCCGCCGACGAAATGCGCCGGATCGAAGGTGACGCCGACATCGATGCCCCGGCAGAGGGCGTCGGCCCAGGGCGGATCCGACGGTCGTCTCGGGGCCCGCGCCGTGCCGCGCCGGGCGGACAGGCCGACGAGGCCGTCGATCTGGCGCAGGGTCTCGGCCGAGTTGCGGAAGTCGTAGAGCCGCAGGATGTCCTTGAGCGCCTCCAGGCCCCGCTCACCGGTGAGCGACAGGTGGTTGAGGCTCAGGTGGCAGAGCAGGCTCCAGCGATGACTGTCCGGGAGGCGGGTGTGGAGCGGTGCCGTCGGCGGCACCACGCAGTCGAGGCCCGCGACGGCGCTCGATCCGTCGATGAGGCTCAGCCGCGGGTGGCCGCCCCCGTAGGGCAGCCGGGTCGGCAGGTCGCGGTTGCAGCACAGGGTGTCGAGCGTCACCGTCCATTCCGCATAGGCGGCCGTCGCATCGGTCAGGTCGCTCCCCGTGAAGGAGAGGCACAGGTCGGTCCCGCGCCGCCCCCCCTGGGCCGGACGGCGCGCCCCGTGCCAGAACAGGCCGGGGGCGTTCGAGGCCCGGCGATCGGCGTAGAAGGGAAGGACGTCCCGCTGCTGGCCGGCCGCGTTGCTCACCGAGGCGGCGACGACGGAATGCACCTCCACGACGCTCTCGCGTCGACAATCCGGGATGAGCCCGTGCTCGAACCGGTTGGCCGCCATCAGGATCGGCTCGGCCCGCTGGGGGAACAGGTTGACGACCGGCGTGCAGCCGAGGGCGAACAGGTTCGTCGTCACCGCCCGTTCGAGGCTGGCGTCGCGCGTCCGGAAATAGAGGACGATGCGCAGCTCGCGCCCGGCCCGGGCCAGGACCTTCTGGAGGATCTCCACGTCGAAGAACAGGAACTTCTCCGGGAAGACGAAGAACTCGGTGAGGATGCGGTAGGCCCCCTGCGAGCGGGCCGGATAGGGCAGCAGCGCCTCGTCCGGGGCGAAGCCCACGGCCGTCACCGCGCCGGGCGGCACGATCACCGGATGCGGATCGGTGGCGCTGTCGGCCAGGGCCACCGAGACGGTGTCGTTCAGGATCATCTGGTGCAGGGTGTAGACCTGGGAGGCCGGCCCGCGCAGGTAGAAGCGCAGCCGCTCCGGCTGCAGCTCCGAGAAGGTCATCCCGTCCGGCAGGCAGCGCAGCGTCAGGCTGAGCGCCGCGCTGGCCCCCTCGGCCTCCGGGTTGGCCGGCGCCGCCAGCGGCTGGCCGAGCATGGCGGCCTCGGTCAGCTCGATCGGCCACAGGGTCACCGGGTAACAGGTGCGGAACCGGCAGGCCTCGCCCTCGACCGTCTCGGTCTCCAGCATGCTGCCGCTCGGGATCAGGTGCGGCCCGGTCACCTCGGCCGCGGGCCGGAACCGCACCACCGACATCGACGGGATCGGCGCGAGGTAGTGCGGGTAGAGCACCTCCAGCAGCGTGTCGACGAGTTCGGGGAACTCGTCGTCGAGCTTGCGGGCGGTGCGGGCATTGAGGAACGCCACGCCCTGCATCAGCCGGAGGACGTGGGGATCGTCCATCGCGTCGCCGCTGAGCCGCAGATGCCCGGCGATCCGCGGATGGGCGGCCGCGAAGTCCTGCGACATCCGGCGCAGGACTTCGAGCTCGCGGTTGTAATACGGGAGCAGCTCGTCGCTCATCGCGCGTTGACCAGGGCCACGGTGTTGGTGAGCGGATCGATGATGGTGTCGAAGACCATGGGCTCGGGCGACGGTTCGAGCAGGATCGACGCCTCGATCCGGATGCGCAGCGCCCGGTCGGTGGGATCGGCGTTGGGCAGGGCGACGGCGTGCAGGTTGGCCAGGCGCGGCTCCCATTCGCGCACGATCTCGCCGATGATCGTCACCACCGCCGCGCGCCGCTCTTCGGTCGCGAGATTGACGGTGGCGAGATCCATGATGCCGAAGCTCAAGAGCGAATGATCCAGCTCGGTCAGGTGGGCGGGCCACCGGCGCACCCGGGGATTGGCGTTCAGCAGATCCTCGAGATCCCGGCGCAGGCCGTCGCGCAGCACCGTGAGGGCGCTCTGCTCGGGGGCGAGCAGCCGGTCGAGGATCGACAGGCGGATCCCCCGGCCCGTCGGGCCCATCACGGGGCCTCGAACGACAGCGTGCCGAGATCGTGGATCGCCACGCTCGCGTCCCCGACCAGGAAGCAGCGCAGGCCGCGGCCGCTGACCCATCCGCCCGGCCGCTCGATCCAGTCGGTCCTGCGGCCGATCCGGATCGCGTCGTCCGCCTCCCGGTCCGCCGCCTCGCCCGCCGCCTCGTCCGCCTCCGCCGGGGCGGGGTAGATCGCCGGCACCACGACCTGACCGGCCGGGCCGTCCCTGACGGTCAGCTCCAGGGTGCACCAGGCGGCGTCGATCGGACGGCGGGGCGGGTCCACGGCGATCTCGAAGACCTGCTCCAGCGCCACCCAGAAATACCGGCCGGTCGGGGTCATCACCTCGAGCACGCCGCCGATCAGGTCGTCCATGTCGCGCCAATCGTCGAAGGGCTGTCCATCGCGGGTGCCCGCCACCGCGGGCCGCGCCGCCTCGGCCTCGGCGAGGCGGAGGGCCGCCCGCTCGGCGTCGCCCCCGCGCAGGTCGACCAGCGCCTCCAGGCGCAGGCGGAGGTGATCGGGGGCCGGGCCGACCAGTTCGGGGGCACGGCCGTTCCGCCAGACCTCGCGGCGAGAGAGGCCGGCGCGCACGAACTGGCGCAACGCGCTCACCCGCGGCGCCGTCATCGGGGCCTGGGTCGCGATGGTGTCGAACTGCCGTTCGGCCCGCTCCAGCGCGTCGGCGAGGCACAGGAACTCGGCGAGTTCGCTGCGCAGCCGGATGTCCTGCGGGGCGGCCTTGACCTGCTCGGTCGCGACCGCCAGCGCCGCATTCAGGCGGCCGGCCGCGAACAGCGTGCGGGCGGTGTCGGTCATGATCGGCTCCCGAAGGTCGGTACCTGGGCCGGCGCGCGGCCCGTGAGGGAGAGGTCGGTGACCAGCTTGAAGGTGGTCGAGATCCGGTCGAGCTGGAAATGCGGCCGCAGCTGCATGATGCAGGCGTAGGCCCCCGGGCGGCCCGGGATCTCCCGCACCTCGACCCGCGCCTCGCGCAGGGGATAGCGGGCCTTCACCTCGGGCGCGGCATCGTCGTTGCCGATCGAATAGGCGTGCAGCCAGAGCTGGAGGGCGGCTTCGCACGCCTCGGGCGTGGCGTAGCTGCCGACCCGATCGCGCACCTGCACTTTGACGTAATGGGCGAAGCGCGACACGCACAGCATGTACCGCAGCATCGCCGAGACCCGGGCGTTGACCACCGCCGGGGTGGGTGCGCCCTGCGGCACCGCCCCGATCGAGACGCCCGAGCGGAAGATCAGGTAGGGCGTGTCCTTGCAGGCATTCAGGTTCATCAGACCGAGCTGCCAGAGGTCGGCCTCGACAGGGGCCGGGATCACGATCTCGCAGCCGAGACGCTGGACCACCTCCGGCGCGTCCGGCTCGGTCGACGGGGCGGGGACGCCGGTGACGAGGCCGTGGTCGATCTCGTCCGGACGGGCGCCGCAGATGTCGGCGAACCACCCGTGCTGGTCGAAGGCGCGGATCAGCACCTCGCCGAAGGCATAGACCGCGTTGCCCCAGCACAGTTCGTCCCGGCCGAGGCCGCGACGATCCTCGCGGTAGCGGAACGGCATCGGCACGTCCGTATAGGGGGCCCGCATCAGGATGCGCGGCAGCACGAGGGCGAGGAAACGGGTATCCTCCTGCTGCCGCAGCCGCTCGTAGCGGTGGTATTCGTCGCCGCGAAACAGCTGCGCGAGGCCGTGCAGGCGGTCGAGGTCGGCGAAATCGTCGAGGCCCAGGAGGTGCGGCGACGCCCCCAGCACCGCGGGCGCGAAGGCCGCCGCGGCGACGCCCGCAAGGCTGGCCAGCACCGAGATGTCGTCGGTCGGGTGGGACGGCAGGGGCCGGTGGCGGATCTCGTAGTCGCACAGCAGCACGCCGTAGGGCTGACCGCCGGGCATGCCGAACTCGGCATTGTAGATCTTCTCGAACAGCGCGCTCCGTTCGACGTCCTCCGCCCGTTCGAAGTCATGGGCGAGGTCCGTCCAGCTGACGTTGAGCGCCTTGATCGTGACGGCGGGCGCGGAGGCGCCGCAGCGGCAGAGGTAATCGAGACCGCGCCACGACGCCTCCAGCGCCCGGAAGCGGGGATGATGCAGGATGGCGTTGAGCTGGTCGGTCAGCATCGTGTCGAGCATCGCGATGTCGCGGTCGAGGGCGTCGGCGACCGACCGGGCCCCGAGGCGCGCCAGATCGTCCCCGAACCACGCGCGCAGCGCCGAGATCGGGTCGGCGGCGGCGTGGAAGCGGTCGAGCGGGTCCGCCGGCAGCCGTCCGAGCGCCAGGTCGGCGGCGCGCCGCCGCAGCGGCGCCGGGCCGGTGGCCGCCCCCGCGGGGACGGCGCCGGGCGCAGCGGAGGTGCCGACGGATGTCGGGGATGGGATCGACACGGGGTCCTTCGGGAAGCGCAGGGTATCGGGTGGGGGAACGGCGTGTCCGCGGCGCGGGAGGCGGGGCGCGCTCCGGCGCCGAAGCGCGCGGCCGTCCCGTCCCGGGGCTTGAGCGGGCCGGTCGCGCCCGGCCCGCTCGATCGAGACCGAACGGGCCGGCGAATGTGGATCAGGCCGCCCTGCTCACGAGGCGCTCGGGATCCGGGCGACCATCCGCATCGAGGTCGTCAGCTCCTCGAGCTGGAGCCAGGGCCGCAGCCAGGCGACGGCGTTGTAGGAGCCCGGCCGGCCGGGGATCTCCCGAACCTCGATCTTCGCCTCGGCGAGCGGATACTTCGCCTTCATGTCCTGGCCGGCATCCGGGTTGCCGTTGACGTAGTTGATGATCCACCGGTTGAGCCAATCCTCGCAATCCTTCGCCTCCAGGAAGGAGCCGATCTTGTCGCGGGCCATGATCTTGAGGAAATGGGCGAAGCGGGCCGTGGCCATCATGTACGGCAGGCGGGCCGAGATCGCCGCGTTGGCGGTCGCCTCCGGACGGTCGTACTTCTTGGGTTTCTGGGTGGTCTGGGCGCCGAAGAACACGGCGTAGTCGGTGCCCTTGTAATGGCACAGCGGCAGGAAGCCGAGTTTGGACAGTTCCGCCTCGCGCCGATCGGTGATGCCGAGTTCGGTCGGGCATTGCTGGTCGGTGTCGCCGTCGTCGGAGACGAAGACGTGGCTCGGCAGGTTCTCGACTTTGCCGCCGCCCTCCGCGCCCCGGATGGCGGTGCACCAGCCGTGTTGGGCGAAGGCGTCGGTCAGACGCGCGCCCAGCACGTAGGCGGAGTTCATCCAGCAATAGTCGTCGTGGACCATCCCGTGGGCGACGCCGTCCTGGATGTTGCCTTCCTCGTAGTCGAACGCCTCGATCGCCTTGGTCGCGGCCCCGTAGGGGAGGCGGGCCAGGGTGCGGGGCAGCGTCAGGGTGACGAAGCGGCTGTCCTCGGATTCACGGAAGCTGCGCCACTTGGCGTACTCGACCGTATCGAAGATCTTCTCGAGGTCGCGGGGCTTCGAGAGTTCGGTGTAGCCGTCGAAGCCGAACAGCTTCGGGCTGGCGGCGGCGATGAACGGCGCGAAGGACGCCGCCGCCACGTTCGACATGAGGCTCAGGAGCTCCACGTCTTCGGGATGGTTCGTGAACTCGTAGTCGCCGATCAGGCACCCGTAGGGTTCGCCGCCGGCGCTGCCGAACTCCGACTCGTAGATCTTCTTGAAGATGGTGCTCTGATCGAATTCGGAGGCCTTCGTCAGGCTCTTGTAGAGTTCGCGCTTGGTGCAGTTCAGGGCCCGGATCCGCAGGCTGGCGCCCGTCTCCGAGTTCATCACGAGATGGTTCAGCCCGCGCCAGGTCCCCTCCAGCGTCTGGAAGTCCGGGTGATGGAGGATGGCGTTGAGCTGGGTCGAGAGCTTCTGGTCGATGCGCGTGATCGCGGCGGTGATGGTCTGCGTGAGGTTCTTCGAATAGGTGACGGTCCCGGACATGGCCTCGCGGGTCAGGGTCCGCAGCAACTCGGTGGTCCGGTCGGGATCGGTCTGCTTCGTGGCGGCGATGGCCTGGTCGAGGAACGACAGGTCGGCGGTGCCGGCTTGCGCCTCGGCGGTCTCGGGCGCGGCTTGCGTGCTCATCAGTGGGCGTCCTCTTCCGTGCCGACGCCGAGCTGTTCGCCCAGCGACTTCAGATCGGTCTCGTTCGACAGGATCTGTTCGAGCAGGTTTTCCAGATCCTCCGACCGGTCGGCTTTCGACAGCAGGTCGCGGAGCTGGTTGCGCGCCTCCAGCAGCTTGCGCAGCGGCTCGACGCGCGCCACGACGGCGGCCGGATCGAAGTCGGACATCGACGTGAAGGCGAGCTCGACCGACATCTGACTGCCGTCATTGGTCAGCGTGTTCTCGACCTTCATCTTCAGGCCGGGGGTCATGCGCGCCAGGACCTGATCGAAATTGTCCCGGTCGATCTGAATGAACTTGCGGTCGTTGAGCGGTTTGAGCGGCTCGCTCGGATCGGCCGAGAAGTCGCCGAGCACGCCGACGACGAACGGAAGCTCCTTCTGGACGACGGCCCCCTCGGTCTCGACGTCGTAGGTGATGTGCACCCGCGGTTTGCGGACCCGGCTCAGCTTTTCGTGGATACTTGCCATGGATCAACACCTCGAAGATTGATATTTTGCGACTTACATCGGCACGCGCCGATCCTGCGTCGGTGACGTCACTCCACCTCGTCTTTGGGTTTCACCCCCGACGCGATGAAGAAGAACCGGCGTGCGTCGGGATCCATGATCAACTCGTCGAGCAGGTGCGGCAGCGGCAGCCGGCCGCGGCGGACCACGTCCTCGAGCGAGTAGGAAATCGGCGAATGCGGCTCGGTCGCGCGGAAGAAGGCCGCGATCTGCAGCAGCTGGCGGAACGCGTCCTCGCGCCCGGCCGGTTTGCCGGTCGCCGGGATCCTGTCGTCGGGGGCGCCGGCTTCGTCCGCGGCGGCCGCGTCCCCGCCGCCCGGCGCGTCCGCGGAGGCGGCCTCGCCCGGATCCGCGGGCATGTGGAGCAGCTTGTCGGCCGCGGCGACGCGCACGGCGTCCTCCAGGTCCTGCAGGATCCCGCGCAGGCCGCCGGCGGGGGGCGACTCACGGCCGACCCGGGCCGCGAAGGCGTCCGAGAGCGCGTCGAGGGATCGGCGTGCCTCGGCGACGTCGTCGAGGAGGTTGGCGTAGAAGGCGGCCGGGGTCTCCCGAAGCGCCGCCAGGAAGGCCTCCATGCTCAGGGCGCCGCCCGCAAGGCGGCTCGCCCGCTTGCCCTCGTCGGCGAGGGCCTCGATCTCCCGCGCCTGCTCGTACTGCCACAGGGCGTAGCCGTCGCCGCCCGTCAGGGGGAGCTTGCGCAGCGCCTGGGTCAGCGTGCCGTCGCCGCCGCTGCCATTGAGGGCGATGAAGGGCGCGAGACGCGGCTCCTGGCCGTCCTCGTCGGGCCGCGGATGCACGTCGTCCCAGAACTGCGCGACCAGCCCCTCGGCCACCTTCAGGCCGGTGGACAGGCCGGGCAGGCCGTCGAGCCGCAGCAGGGCCTCGATGAGCCACGCGGCGATCTCCAGATCCTTGCCGTCCTCGGACAGCACGCGGCAGGCGTTCTGCGCGACCACGGACCATTCCTCCGTCGGCGGCGCCGCGTCGGCGTCGATGTCGAGGGCCCGCTCCTTCCGGCGCGCGCTGGCCCGGGCGTCCTTGATCAGCAGGAAGCGCGAGGCCGGCGACAGGTCGGCGCGCGGATCCTGTCCGGCCGGGCTCGCGCCGTCGAACGGGGCGAGCAGGGTCTGCGGGTCGAGGGTCGGTGGACTGGTCATCGCGGCTCCGGTCGGCAGCGTCCCGAGGCCCGGAGGCCGCAAGGCCGGCGCATCCGGAATTCCCCCGGGACCAGGTCGGGCGCCGTGCCGCGCTCCGTCGCGCCCGGTCCCGTGTCGCGGCGGGGCGTCATGACGACGAGGATCCGGAGACCAGCGACGGCAGGCACCGGAAGCCGCTCATCAGGGTCGTGCCGAAGGGATTGTCGACCGTGGCGGGCTGCAGCGAGAAACCGGCGGTCCGGCTGCCGAGCTGGACGGTGAAGCCGAAGCTGTTGCCCCCCGTCAGCCGGAGGGATCGGTCCGCGAGGAAGCGAAACAGCGCCCAGGGCCCGTTGACGGTGATGAAGGACGGCTCGCCCGGAGCGTTCGCCCCGAAGCCCACCCGCACGCCGCTGCGCGTGCCGGGCCACTGCATGGCGACGCTCTGCTGCGGCCCGTACTGGTACGTGAGCGACTGCCCGTCGATGTCGAGGGTCACGCGCATCGCGCCGGGGTCGAGATCGGTCGGCGTCACCGCGAACGGGACGAGGGGGGTCGCCGCCCCGCCGGCGAAGAACACGGTGCGGATCCGGCTCGCCCGCTCGAACAGGCGCAGGGCCTCCGGGGTGATGTCGAGCCGCGCGCCCGCGATGGCCGGGAGCTTCCACGGGCTCGCGCTGGTGTCGACGAAGGGCTTGAGCTGGCGGGTGAAGAACTGATCCAGCAGGCCGCCGGGGGCGAACATCCGCCTGAAATCCGCCAGCGCCACGTCGGCCGCGGCGGTGTCGAACGGATAGCGCCCGCCGATGGCGGATTGGCAGAACGGCAGCACCTGCGCCTTCCAGGCGGCATCGAGATCGGACTGGACACTGGTGCTGGCGATCGCCGAGGTCCGGCGCACCAGGGTGCGGATCGAATCGGACACCGGCGGCGGTGCGCTCATCACGCTGAGCTGGAGCTGGCTCAGGGTCTGGGCGAAGGCCGGATTGGACGTCATCTCGGTGGCCAGCGCCGGAACCGCGCGACCCGCGCTGGCCACCGGGCCGAGCAGGGCCCGGAGCTGGTTGATCTGGGCCAGCAGCCCGTCGAGGGCGCTCGGCGCGCCCGCGACGAAGCGGTGCAGCACGGCGAAATGATCGGTGACGGCCTGCGCCGGGGCCACCGACGCAGCGGGCGCCGCGCTCAGATCCTGCTTGACGCCGTCGGGCGTCGGCTCGCCGCCCGGCGGCCTCTGGCCGGCCAGGGCGGTGTTCTGCGCCACCGCCTGCAGGAGGGCGGCGTAGGGCGAGGGCGGTCCCGAGAGGGCCTGGAGCACCCCGAAGGCATCGGTGAAGTTCGCGAACGGCGCGATGTCGATGTCGTTGAGCAACTGCTCCCAGCGCGAAACGTACGCGCCGACGTAGAGATCGACGATCTCCCGATACAGATTGTCGATCAGGATGGGCGTGCGGCCGCGTTCGGACTTCGGATAGCGGACCCAATCCGCGTTGATGACGTGCTTGGCGACCTCGCCGATCTTCGGCAGCACCGCCGTCGCGAAGGCGGCACGGGTGTAGAGACCCGGGATCGTTTCGCTCAACGGTTGGCCGGACGAGCGCCGGACGAGGCCGTAGGCGGCGAGCGGCCCGGTGACGTTCGTCAGCTGCCAGGGCGGCAGGCTCGTGATCTCGTCCGCCGCCTTGAGCAGGGCCAGGCCATACAGGGCGGGGGACAGGGCGTTGAGGGCGGTGCGGGCCCGGGCCACCAGGGCGGCGTTCAGCGCGATCGGCTCGAACCCGACCGCGAGGAGGTTCTGCACCTGGCCCGGGAAGTCGCTGCAGAGCTGGTTGTGCAGGGGCTCGGGATAGAGCGCGCGGCACCGCTGGTTCATCCAGCCCACGACGACGTCGTCCTCGACCGCGTGCTCGCCGCCGAGCATCAGATAGATCATCAGGGCGCCGTAGAGGTCGTTCGGCGTGTTCAGGCTGGCCTGGATCCGCGTCTCGAGCTTCAGGGCGAGGCGGGGCAGGAAGATCTGCTGCAGGGCCTGCACATACTCGCCGCGGGTCGCCGCGGCGATCACGCCGTGCTGGGACAGGCCCCCCTGCTCTTCGAGCGGCACCGCGTCGGACCGGGAATTCCAGCCCTCCGGCAGGGCCTGGAGCCGCTTCAGGGCCGCCAGCAACGACGCGAGGTCGACCGCCGTGTTCGCCCGGCCTTCGGTGTCGGCGATCAGGGCGAGGCTCGAGCGGACCTTGGGCAGCTGGGCGCGGACCGTCTCGATCAGCCGTGCGTTGCCGAGGAAGCTCACCGACCACCACGCCACCAGGGCGACGGCCGCCGCGGTGGTGGTCCCGAGAAGGGCGGCGCGCAGGGTCAGGGCGGTCCGGCTCGCCCCGGCGTTGAGCCCGGCGAGGCCGGATTCGGGCAGGATCACCTTGTCGATCAGGTCGCGGATGAACAGGCCGGGTTCCGCCGCCGGCCCCTCGGCCGGGCCACCCGGCAGCGCGAGGTGCCCGGCATCGGGCCGCGCGCTGGTGAAATAGACGCCGCGCAGGAGCAGCGGCGCCTCGAACTGGCTCGGCCTGAAGACCTCGGCGATGACATCGCCCAGCCGGGACTTCAGGGCGGCGAATTCCGGCAGGAACATGAAGGCGTCGAACCGCGATGCCGCCTCGCCCTCCGCGTTCATCAGCTCCAGGGTCCGCGGCGTGTGCCAGAGCACCAGCTCGTCGAAGCCGCGTCCGAACACGGTGGCCACGTCGTCGGGATCGGCGCCCGCGTGCGACCCGTCGAGGAGCGGCAGGGTGAAGCCCAGGACGCCGTCGCGGGGGAAGGCCGATGCCCCCCCGAAGAAGGCGCGAAAGCCCGGCAGCGCGTCGAGCTTGGTGACGACGAGATAGACCGGCAGCCGCACGCCGAGGCGGCTCACCATCTCGCCGAGCTGGTGACGGAGATCGTCGCCCAGGGCCAGGGTCTGGGCGGGACCGGCCGCGCGGACCTCCGGCAGGCTCAGGGTCAGGATCACGCCGTTGGCCGGCTGCTGGCGGCGGAACCGCTTCAGCAGGCCGAGGAAGTAGCTCCAGCCGCGCCGGTCGAGCTGGCTGCCGAGGGCGCTCGCGCTGTCGACGAACACCGCCCGGTCCGTCAACGACAGCGTGTAGGCGGGCCCCGCCGCGACGGTGGTGGTCTGTCGGGCGCCGCCGCCGAAGCGCAGGCCCGAAGCCTCGACCAGGGCGGTCTTGCCGGCGCCCGCGGGGCCGGTGACGAGGTACCAGGGCAGGGCGTAGGCATGGGAGCGGCCGCGCCAGCCGGTCCCGGGCAGCTGGCGCAGCATCCGCATCATCCGCTGCATCGCGCGGTCGAGGGCTCGGCTCTGCCGGCCGTCATCGTCGGCGGCCGGGATCTCGGCGGAGGCCCGGGCCGGACGCCGGCGCAGGAGCAGCGCCAGCGCCGCGATGACCCCGAGCAGGAGGATGACCAGCGTCACGAACAGCCGCAGGGCCGGATCGGCAAGCATCGGCTGATTGCCGATCCTGAGGTCGCGACCGAGGAACCACGTCGCCGCCGCCAGGCCGAAGCAGGCGATCGCCAGCAGCAGCCACGGCCCATAGGCGAGGATCTGCTTCGGACGCGTCATGGCTCGGCTCGCGGCGCGGGCCCGGAGGCGCTTGGCCGGGGCGCCCGCGCCGGGCCCGGCGGGGGCGTGAACTGGACTTCGACCCGCCGGTTGGCCCTGCGCCCCTGTGCCGTCGTGTTGGGTGCGATCGGGTCCGCCGCGCCGAGGCCGGTGAAGGCGACGCGGCTCGGATCCGTGAGATTCGCCCTGAGCCGGTCGGCCACGACCTCGGCCCGGGCCCGCGACAGGCTGACGTTGTCCGGATACGCGGCGGTGCGGATCGGGACGCTGTCCGTGTAGCCGACGACCTGGATCAGTCCGGGCCTGGATTCGAGCGCCCGGGCGATCGTCTGGATCGTCTCGGGATAGGGGTCGCGCAGGACGATCGAGCCCGAGGCGAACAGGTCGCGCGTCGTGGTGATGGCCGTGGCGTCGCCGCGCTCGGACACGGTCAGCAGGCCGGCCTGCTCCTGCGGCGCCAGAAGGCTCGCGATGCTCGGCGGCGGCGGCGTGACGATGGCCGGCGCGACCGGCGCGACCGGCGCGACCGGCGGGGCCGGGGGCGGCGGGGCCGGGACGGGATCGGGCGGGGTGAGCACCAGCGTGCTGATCTCGTCGGCCGCCCGCGTGGCGTTCCGGTGCAGCAGGGTGCTCAGGACGATGAAGATGCAGGCCGTCGCCAGGACGATGCCCAGGCCGGCGAGCCAGTACGGCATGAGACCGCGGAACCGGTCGCGCGCCACGACCAGGCCCCGCCAGGCCGGCGACAGGTCGGCCGGCGGCGCGCCACGCAGCGCACGCAGGAACAGGTACACTTCCTCGCGGATCCGCGCACGGTCCGCCGCGCCCTGCGGCTCCAACCGGTAGCGCCCCTCGAACCCGAACTGCAGGCAGTGGTAATAGACTTCGATCTCGCGCGCGAAGGAGCGCGACGTCGCCATCATCTGGCTCAGCAGCACGTAGAACCGCTCGCCGCCCCAGGTTTCGCGGAAGAACATCGAGATCATGCTCTTGTGGGCCCAGGGGCTGTCGCCACCCCAGGCGGTCTTGAGCACGATGTCGTCGACCGTGGCGGCGAGCCCGTAGAGCAGGATCCTGATATGGACCGGCGTGAGGCCGCGATGGGCGGCCTGAACTTCGAAATGCTTGAGTGCCGAGACCAGATATTGGTGCAGTGAATCGACGTCGATCTCTGTGGCGTATTGAATCCTGAACAGCCAATCGAAGATCGGCGCCGCGAGGGCGAGTCCGACATTGTCGCCGTAGACGTCGACGACCGTCGGGAGGCCGGCGCTGTGCTCGGACAGGGGCAGCGTGGTGCGGACCATGTCGGGTCCGGTCCGGAGCGGCGGCTCGGCCGGGGGCGACCGCGGCGGCCGCAGGGCGCTCGGGGTTGCATCCGGCAGCGGCGCGACGCGGGCTGGCGGCTCGCTCGCGATCGGCCTCATCCGGGACGACGCGATGGTCTGGCCGCCGGGCGAAAAGATCGTGGGGTCGTTGTCAGCCGTCGCAGTGCTCGAGGCCATCGTATGTTCCCCAATCGACCGGCTTGTTTGATAATAAGTCTCCCGAATAATACATTCGGAGCATTTGATTTATATCGACTCGCACGTTGAGTTATGATTTCCCGAGCGGCCCGTGGACCATAGGGAAAGACTTCAAAAACGCAATGCGCTTTTCCGAGGGCGGGACTCATTTGCTGTGAACTCTTCTGTCTGCGAAGACTCGAGATCCATCTTCGTTGCTCGACCGGATTGATCCCGCAGATAGTCGGTCGCACATCACCGAAGACCGTGTGTTGGAAATCTATGTCGCGCCAGATCTGTAACTGCGCAGGAATACGGGCGCTTTCGCCGGAGGGACGCGAAGTGCCGTTGTTCGGCACGGACCCATCGGCGTCGACGACGCGCTCAACCGGCCGCGGCCGTCAGGGTCACCAACCGGGATCGATAGGTGACGGTGGCGTTGTCGTGCAGCCGGACGGACCAGGGCAGGTCGAGGGGCGGTCCGGTCGGCGTCAGAGGCGTGGCGTCGGGGATGCCCCGGTTGGCCATCGCGATCATCGCCGCGAGGGCCTCCGGGCTGTCGAGCCAGGCCGAGGACGGGGTGGCGTGGGAGGCCCAGTCGAGGGGCGTCGCGACGGCGACGTCACCCCCCGGCCGCGTCACCCGGCTGATCTCGGCGACGAGGCGCGCCGGGTCCGGGACGCAGTCGAGCACGTTCAGCGCCAGGACGCGCTGGAACGTGTCTCCGGCGAAGGGCAGGGACAGGGCGTCGGCGATCCAGAAATCCACCCGCTCGGCCTCCGGCGGGAAGAAGCGGGTTTCCCGGCGCTCGTAACGGTTGCCGAGCCGCCGGAGCGGGTAACGCAGCAGGCCGCGATCGAGGATGCCCCGGCCGATGCGCAGCAGGGGCCAGTTCAGGTCGAGGCCGAGCACGGGGTCGTCGCACTGCGCCGCCAGGTCGAAGCTGGTCCGCCCGACGGCGCAGCCGATATCGAGCCGCGGGCCGCTGCCCCCGGCGCCCAGTCGCCGCAGGGCCTGATCCAGGCAGCCTCGCACGCTGCCGGGCGGCGGCGTCGCGGTGTCCGGTTCCCCCGCGAACAGGTCGCCGTAGTGATCGTGGGCGTAGCTCGATTGCTGGTGCCGGGCGATGCTGAAGGCCGAATCCGGCCCGACCGCGGCCCCGATCACGGCCTCCACCGCCGCGTCCTCGACATCGCCCGCCAGGACGAGGTGGAGATTCGCCGCCAGCCATCCGTCGAGGTCCGGGACCAGCACCGGAACGCCCGCGATGACCGGGAAGCGCTGGCCGCACGCCGCGTCGACGCAGCGCAGGACCCCGAACACGATCGCGTCGCGCGTCGCCTCCGCCCCCGGCTCCAGGATCAGGGGGCCCCGGCGGCAGGCCGGGCAGAGGGGCTTCAGGGCGTCGAAATGCAGACGGCGCATCCGGTCAACCGCCAATGATCACGGTGGCGCAGCCCGGCGGCAGAATCTTGCCGGACGGGCTGGGAATCGGTGCCACGCAACTCGCGTGGAGGGTCGCGTCGCCGGCGCGCGCCGCCGGCATCTGGCCGATCAGCACCGTGGACGAACCCTTGGCGATCATGCCGGGACCGGCCGGAACGCAGCCGATCAGGAGGCAGGGCATGGTCGTGTCGGTGGCCCGGGCCGCCGGCATCTTGCCGATCAGGACCGTCGGGCAGCCCTTGATGATGGCGAGCGGCATGGCCGGATGCGGCACCGGCGTCGGCACCGGGGCGGGGGGGTGGATCGGCGCGTGACAATGGGGCGCCGTCTGCAGGACGAGGTCCCCGATGCGAGCGGCCGGCGGCATGGGCGGGGCTCCGGTCGGCGCGTTCAGCGCACCGTGTAGACGAAGCCGCCATCGCGATCGATGCCGGCATGGACATGCTGGATGGGCGCGCCGCCGGCGAGATGTTCGAGGACGCGGACCGAGAGTTCGGGGAGCAGGGTGCGCGACAGGATGTTCTCGACGTTGCGCGCCCCCGACGCGCTCTCGGTGCAGCGGTTGGCGATGGTCTCGATCAGGTCGGGATCGTAGTCGAATGTCGCCTTCTGCGTGTCGGCAAAGCGCCGGCGGATCCGCTCCAGCTGCAACACGACGATGCGGCGCAGGGTCTCGTCGCTGAGCGGCAGGTACGGCACCAGGGTGACGCGGCCGAGGAACGCGTCCTTGAAGACCTTGCCGAGTTCCGGCCGCAGGGCCGCCGCCAGGGCGGCCGGATCCGGCATCGTCTCCGGGTCGGCGCAGAGCTTGGCGATCAGATCGGAGGCCGCGTTCGAGGTCATGATGATGACCGTGTTCTTGAAGTCGATGTCGCGGCCCTCGCCGTCCCGCATCTGGCCCTTGTCGAACACCTGGTAGAACACGTCCTGGACGCCGGGATGGGCCTTCTCCATCTCGTCGAGCAGGATCACGCTGTAGGGCCGGCGCCGGACCGCCTCGGTCAGGATGCCGCCCTCGCCGTACCCGACATAGCCGGGCGGGCTGCCCATCAGCAGGCTGACCTTATGCTCTTCCTTGAACTCGGTCATCGTGATGGTGGTGAGGCTCTGCGCGCCGCCATAGAGCAGGTCGGTGAGAATCAGGGCGGTCTCGGTCTTGCCGACGCCCGAGGGGCCGACCATCAGGAACACGCCGAGCGGCTTGCGCGGGTCGGTCAGGCCGGCCCGGGACGTGACGATCGCCTGCACCACGGCCTCGAGCGCGTGGGTCTGGCCGATGACCCGCTCCGCCATCGCGGCCCGCAGGGTCAGGACCGAGCGGATCTCCGTCGACTGCATGCGTCCGGCGGGAATGCCGGTCCAGTTCTGGACCACTTCGGCGATGGCCTGGGCGTCGACCAGCGGGAAGACCAGCGGCGCCTCGCCCTGGAGCGCCCTCAGTTCGTCCGAGGCGGCGGTGAACGCCGCCGACCTGTCTGCCGATGGATCGTCGCTCTCCGCCGCCTCGATCGCCGCCCGCAGCGCGCCCAGGCGGGCGACCAGCGCCTTTTCCCGATCCCAGCGCGTCGTCAGGGCGTCGAGCTCCCCGGCGAGGACGGCCCGCTCCTGCGCCAGGGTGGCGAGGCGCGCCCCGCCCTGGCCGTCGGTCCGCGCCTCGCGCGCCAGCATCGCCGTCTCGGTCTCGATCGCGTCGAGCCGGTGCCGGCGGTCCTCGATCGTGCCCGGCACCGTCGTCTGGCTCACCGCCACGCGCGCGCAGGCGGTGTCCAGCAGGGAGACGGATTTGTCGGGGAGCTGGCGCGCGGGGATGTAGCGCGCGGCGAGCCGCACCGAGGCCCCCACCGCCTCGTCGAGGATGCGGACCTTGTGGTAGCGCTCCAGGGTCGCCACGAGCCCGCGCATCATGGTGATCGCGACGGGTTCGGACGGCTCGTCGATCTTGACGATCTGGAAGCGGCGCGTCAGCGCGGCGTCGCTCTCGAAATACTTCTTGTACTCGGCCCAGGTGGTGGCCGCGACGGTGCGCAGCTCGCCGCGCGCCAGGGCGGGCTTGAGCAGGTTGGCGGCATCGCCCTGGCCGGCGGCGGCCCCCGCCCCGACGAGGGTGTGGGCCTCGTCGATGAACAGGATGATCGGCTTGGGTGACGCCTTCACCGCGTCGACGACCGCGCGCAGCCGGCGCTCGAACTCGCCGCGCATGCTGGCGCCGGCCTGGAGAAGGCCGAGGTCCAGGGCACGCAGGGTGACGTCCTTCAGGGCCGGGGGCACGTCGCCGGCGACGATCCGGAGGGCGAGGCCCTCCACCACCGCGGTCTTGCCGACGCCGGCCTCGCCCGCCAGGATCGGGTTGTTCTGGCGGCGGCGGATCAGGATGTCGATGCAGCGCCGGATCTCCTCGTCGCGACCGAGGATCGGGTCGATCTTCCCGGCGCGGGCCTGCTCGGTCAGATCGACGGTGAACTGCGCCAGGGCCCCGCCGGGACCCGGCGGGAGGCCCCCGGCCGAATCGGGAGACGCCCCGCCCTGCGCGGTCGGCACGGCCTCGGCGCTCCCCGCCGTCAGGGCGGCGAAGTCCCGCTTCACGCCCTCGGCCGAGAGGCGATGGAGGTCGTCCGAGATCTGGCCGAGGCGCCGCGCCGACGCCTCGTCGGCGAGCATCGCCCAGAGAATGTGGCCGGAGCGGACGGAGGTCGCGCCGGCCTCGACCGAGGCCAGGAGCCAGGCCGCCTTGATCAGCGCCACCACGTCCGGGGCGAAGCCGGGCGGCCGGCCGTTGCCGCTGCGCAGCCCGTCGAGGATGCGGTCGAGACCGGCGATCAGGCGCCCCCGATCGATGCCGACCTGATCCAGCATCACCGCCACGTCCGACCGGGGATGCTCGACGAGGCGGCGGAGCCAGTGCTCGATCTCGATGTTGTGGTGCGCGCGGGTCAGCGCGAGTCCGGCCGCGGCCTCGAGCTCCTGCCGGCACACGTCGTTCAGGCGGCGAACGAGCAGACGCAAATCAACCGACACCATCTGAACGCTTCCTGTGGTCGCCTGGTCGCACCCTCTAAGCTGAACTGTGCGGATTGGCGAGTGTTCGGTGTCGAAAAAATTCGGTTCGCGCGGGCTGCAGATCAAAAAAGTCGACAAAAATATCGAATTCGATTGGGTAAATAAGATATTTGATTATAGATATCCTCGGATATGAACGATATTTGCGTCCATGATCTGGATCGATACTCTATGTGGGCTGCCTTTCGCGGCGGAGATCTGGGCGGCGTCAGCGCAGACCGGTCGCGATGCCCGAGCGGCAGGGGAGGCCCTTCGATTTCGCAGACGCGACCGCCCTCGCCATCCCGACGGCGGACGGGATCCGGACCCCCTGGTCCCTCGGTCTGATGCCGCGGCGGGACATCGTCGCGTCCAACCTCGACGCGCGTCGGGCGGCGTCGGATGCGTGGTCGCGCCTGCAGCGCGAGAACGTGCCGTTCCGGATCCTGCGGGACGGGCGCTTGGTCTCGGCACCGATTGCGCCTTACGACGCCCTGCTGGTCGGGCAGGCCGGCCCGGACTGGGAGATCGCCGCGCGCCTGTTCGGGCGCAGGCCGGCGCTGGGGGAGGCCGGCGCCCGGTAAACCTGTCGTCGGCCGGCCGTGCCGGAGCGGCGTGCTAGGCCATGCAGCAGCGCGCGACGACGCGGCGGAGGGACTCGCGCTCCTGGGCCGGTGCGAACCGATCCGCGCGCGCCGTACAGCACGTGCCCAGGGCGGTCAGGAACCCGGGCTCCGCCTCGGCCCGCAGGAGCAGGGCGGCCAGGGCCGCGTCGTCGCCGACCGGGAAATAGCCGGGATAGGTCGGTCCCAGCAGGCCGCGGGTGCCCGGAATGTCGGAGGCGATCACCGGCAGGCCGGCCACGACGGCCTCCGACACCACGTTGGCACCGCCCTCCTGGTGGGAACTGAGGACCATGACACGCCCGCGGGTCAGCCAGCGCCGCACCAGCGATCCGGGCCGGTCGCCGAGCCACAGGTAGCGCGGATTCTCGGCCATCTCGGACCGCGCCCGGGCCGCCCAGACCGCGTCGTGCGCCCCGCCGAGATGGACGACGCGGATGCGCGACCGGGCCGGAAGCCGCCGGGCGGCGCGGGCGGCGCGGAACGGGTCCTTCTCGGCGCGCAGGTGTCCGACGACGAGGACCTCGAAGGCCTCCTCGGAGGCCGGCCAGCGCTGGCGACGCGGCAGGGCGGACTGGAATACGACATCGACCTTGGCGCGGTGACGCTCCGGAAGGGCGGCGGGGATCAGGTCATGGAGGCCGATCAGGCGGTCGGCCAGGTCGAGCGAGCGCAGAGTCGGCTCCGGGTCGGCCGCGAGATAGTGGTAGACGTCCGTGCCGGTCAGGGCGACGATGAGCGGCCGCTCCGGGTGGCGCGCCTTGAAGCGCGCGATGGACGCGGCGCTGCGCCAGCCGTGCAGCGCCAGCATCAGGTCGGCATCGCTCTCCGCATCGTAGGTCGTCGCCACGTCGACTTGATGGCCGAGATCGCCGAGGATGCGGGCCCAGCGCATCGCCGTCGTCCGGTTCCCGGCGCGCGACCGCTTCGCCGCCGGCGTGATGAGGCTGATCTTCATGATTGCGACAGGCTTCCGGGACGTCTGATGACCGCACAGGTTTCCGCCGCCGATCTCGTGGCGATGCTGCAGGAGTCCCGGGCGCGAACGCTCGAACTCGTGGCTGGCCTCGACCGCGCGCAACTCATGGGGCCACAGCGCGACATCGTGAACCCCCTCCTGTGGGAAATCGGGCATCTCGCCTGGTTCCACGAGC
The DNA here is from genome assembly GCA_964242725.1 of uncultured Methylobacterium sp. GTDB lineage: Bacteria > Pseudomonadota > Alphaproteobacteria > Rhizobiales > Beijerinckiaceae > Methylobacterium. The sequence goes on along the minus strand of CAXTCV010000034.1, from coordinate 1,363 downwards.
ATTTCATCCTGCGCCGCCTCGACGGCCATCCGCCCCTGATGGACGGGGCCGATGCGCTCTACGATTCCGCGCGGGTGCCCCACGCGACGCGCTGGTCGATCCCGCTGCCGGCGCTGCCCGAGACCCTCGCCTACATGGCCCGCGTCCACGCGGCCCTGATCCGGCGCCTCGCCGATCGCGAGCCCACGCCCGAGGAGGCCGACCTCTACCAGCTCGTGACCTTCCACGAGGATATGCACGACGAGGCCTTCACCTACACGCGCCAGACCCTCGGCTACCCCGCGCCCGCCTTCGCCGCATCGGCCTCCGCCCGGCCTCCGGGAACCGGTCCCTGGCCCGGCGACGTCGCCGTGGGCGGCGGGACCTGGCGGCTCGGGGCGGAGCCCGGCGGCGGCTTCGTCTTCGACAACGAGAAATGGGCGCATCCCGTCCCCGTCGCGGCGTTCCGCATCGCCCGCGCGCCGGTGACCAACGCGGCGTTCGCGGACTTCGTCGCGGATGGCGGCTACCGGGAGGCCGCCTACTGGGACGCGGAGGGCGCGCGCTGGCGCGACGGCTGCGGCGCCGAGCACCCGGTCTCCTGGACGCGTCGCGGCGCGCGGGACTGGACCGTTCGCAGGTTCGACCGGGACGCGCCGCTGGCCCCCGACCAGCCGGTCGTCCACGTCAGCTGGCACGAGGCCAACGCCTATTGCCGCTGGGCGGGACGGCGCCTGCCCACGGAGGCGGAGTGGGAGGCCGCCGCCGCCGGCGTGCCGGCTCCGAACGGCGATCTCGGCGCGGTCAAGCGCGCCTATCCCTGGGGCGGCGCGGCGCCCACCCCCGACCGCGCCAATCTCGACGGCGGCCATCTCGGCTGCGTCGACGTCGCCGCCTACCCGGAGGGCGACAGCGCCTGGGGCTGCCGGCAGATGCTCGGCAACGTCTGGGAATGGACGGCGAGCCCGTTCCTGCCCTTCCCCGGCTTCGCCCCCGACGCCTACAAGGAGTATTCGGTGCCCGCCTTCGGGACGCGCAAGGTGCTGCGCGGCGGCGCCTGGGCGACCCGCGCGCGCATGGTCGACACCGCCTATCGCAACTTCTTCGGTCCGGACCGCCGCGACGTCTTCGCCGGCTTCCGCACCGTGGCGCTCTAGACGCGCGCCCCTGGCGCCGTTGGCTTCGCCCCGCGCGGAAGCGCCGGCCCGACCCATCGGCCTGGACCGGGGCACGGCACGGGACCGCCTGGCCGCGCGCCTGCGCGAGAACGTCGCGCGCGGCCGCGCGGGATCGAACCCGCGTCAGGCCTCGACCCGGATGCCGGGGGGACCGGCCTCGAACCGCCCGACGATGGCGGCCTGCGCGAAGCCCGCGGCGCGGACCT
>CAXTCV010000033.1:0-25103 GCA_964242725.1 uncultured Methylobacterium sp. | reverse complement strand
GCAGGATCGCCCGGAGCACGATCTCGATGCGCCGGAGCGGCCAGCCCTGGGCGAGTGCCTGATCGAGCTTCGGGTCGATCGCCCGCTGCTCGGCGACGGTGCCGCGCAGCAGGTCGCGGAAGAACGCGGTCTCGGCCTGGGGATGGACGATGCCGTCGATCTCCCGGCCGATCCAGAACGCCTCGAACTCGGCCAGCGCGTCGAGGACGCCCTTGCCGGAGATGTCCATCTCGTAGAGCGCCTGCACGACGGCGAGGCGGGCCCCGGTGCGCGGGCTGATCTTCGCCGGCCCGGGGGCCGCGCCGGCGGCGGCGGCGCCCTCCGGCGGGGTGTCGGTGGTCCCGGTCATGTCGGTATCCGTCATCGCGGGGGCGCCGCCTCGGCCGCGCGTTTGAGGGCGAGCACGCCGAGGGCCGCCTCGGCCGCGCCGCCGCCCTTGTTCATCTCGGCCACCCGGGCCCGGGCCAGCGCCTGCGCCTCGGTCTCGACGGTGAGGATGCCGTTGCCCAGCGGGATCCGGCGGTCGACCGAGAGATCCATCAGCGCGCGGGCGCTCTCGCCGGCGACGATGTCGTAATGGCCGGTCTCGCCGCGGATCACGCAGCCCAGCGCCACCACGGCGTCGTAGGGCACCGCGTCGAGCAGGATCGCCACGGTGGCGGGGATCTCCAGGGCACCCGCCACGGTGACCACGGTGGCGTGCGCCGAGGCGGCCGCGATCGCCGCGCGGGCGCCGGCCAGGAGCTCGTCGGCGATCGCCTCGTAGTAGCGCGCCTCGACCACGAGGATGCGGGCCCCGGCCAAGGCCGGATCCTGGGACTTCGGCGCCGTGTCGGCGCGGGTGTGGGCGACCATGGCTCTCGTCCGGCCGGACTATCGGGGGGGCAGGCGTGCGGTGCAGCGGGCGCCCGCATGGGGGAGGACGGTTAGACCGAAGCGGCCGGCGCCACAAGCGGGGCGCGGCGGCCCCCCGGCGTTGGAGGACCCGCGCCGTGTCGGGCGGAAGGCGCGCCCCTGCCCAACGGACCGCCGCCCGACCGAAAAATTTCCGGCCCGGCATCGGCCGCGGCCTCAGGGGCCGTCGCCGGCCTCCGGGGCCGGATCGGGGCCGTCGATGGACCTGGCGAGTTCGGTCAGCACCTCCTCGACCATGGGCGGCCAGGGCGCGTTCTCGTCATCCATCAGCCGCGCGGCGCCGACCAGGGCGGCGATCTGCTCCTCGTAGACCGGCCGCCCGACGAGTTGCGCGTAGCGCACCCGGGCGGCGAGCGCCGTCGCCAGGCGCTGGACCTCCGCGAGCTTCGCGTTCGGCGCGCGGATGCCGTCGCCGTTGCCCATCCCGTCGCCCCCTTCCGACCGTCGCTCGTCCTCATAGGCCATGGCCGGCGCGCCGTCAGGTGGCCCCGTGCCGAACCGGCCGGCGGGAACTTCCGGCGTCCGGAGGCGTCGGTTCCACACACAGACGCTTGCCGTTTCAGGAGCTTCCCATGCGTATGTCGACGATCGTCGTGATGACCGCGGCCCTTGCCCTCGGCTCCGTGCCCGCCTGGGCGGATCCCGCGAGCGAGACCGGCACCGGCGGCGGCCCGGCCTCCACCGCGAAGGCCCCGCACACCGCCGCGACCGGCCAGACGGTGCCGAATCCGGGCGCCCTCAATCCGAAGGAGACCGGCAGCATCGATCGGCGCAGCGTGAACGAGCGGCAGGACGACGCGATCACCCGCGGCATCTGCATCGGCTGCTCGCGCTAGCGCGTCGTCCCGAAAGCGCGCGCACCGTACGGGCCCCGCTCTCCGGCACGGTGCGCGCGTGTCGGCGCCGCGTCCCACGGCGACGGGCAATCGGACCGGCGGCGCGGGTTGGACGCCGGAGACCCGCGGCGACCCTGGACCCGGGCCCGCTCAGCTCTCGGCCCGCAGGCTCTTGACGATCCGGCCCGCGATCTTGCGCACGGCCGCATCGTCCCGCGCCTCGCCCTCGGCCTTGTCCCAGAGGTGATCCAGGCTGGCGTCGAGTTCGTCCAGCAGTTCCGGATGACGCTGGGCGAGGAAGCGGATCGTCCCGAACAGCAGGTGCTCGGTCGCCATCTCGCGGCGGCGGGCCTCGACGACTGGGTCGAGGGGCGTGGGGGTGCTGTCGGTCATGCGAGCCCAACGATCGGTCGGCGGTCCGGTTCGGCACGGCCGGCGCGGTGCGACGCCGCAAGAGACCGGGGATCGATCACCGGCGGCGCCGTTCACCGCGATGGGTTGGCCGGGGAAGCCCGATGCGCAGGGTCGAGGTCGTGATCCGAGCGCCCGGCGCGCTCAGCGGCGCAGGGCGCCGATCCAGGCGGTCAACGGCTCCACGAAGGCCGCCCAGGTCCGGGACCAGACCGTCCCGGGCCGTCCATCCTCGGCCGGTCGGCCGGACATCAGGGCCGCCACCAGGGCGTCCTCGCTGGGCTTGCACTCGTCCAGGGCGTTGCGCTCGTTCCCGGCGCGGCTCTGCCCGGGGGGCTGATGCGCCGCGGAGTCGCGCAGGCAGCGGTGCCAGGCCCGTTCCAGCGCGCGCGGGTCGGCCGGATCGGCCGCCGGGTTCGCGCCCGCCGGGAGGGCGGTCACGAGGAGGAGCGCGCACAGGGCCGGGACCACGCCCGGACGTGTCCAGCCCGGGAGCCACCGAAAACCCCTGTCGTGACGCGCCCGTCCTCGCCGAACCGTGGTCCAGGTCGACGGAGCGCGCGCGAACACCGTCCTGCGCATCCCCATCCTATGCCCCAGGGGCAAGGCGTCTGGATAGAACGGATCGGCAACAGTAGGGCGCGCGCGGTGGTCAGCTGCCCCGGCGCGCGCGGGCCGCCCGGCAGCCGTGGTCCATCAGTTCCTCGGCGCTTGCCTCCGGCATCCTGTAGGCGAGGACGATCATGCCGGCCCGCGGGTCGTCGGGGTCGGCCGCGACCGCCGCGAAGCTCGCATCGTGCAGCCTCCCCCGCCAGCCCGGCACGCGCGCCAGCGCCTCGAACGGGTTGAAGCGCTCGACCGCGTCGGCCGGCACCCGCAGGGCGAGATAGCGCTCCTCCTCCAGGGGGACGGGGAACGGGGCCCAGCTCTCGCCGACGGCCGGGCCGTGCGCCTTGAGGGCCGCCGTGACGCTGCGGTGCAGGCAGTCGAGATGGATGTGCAGCTGATCCTGGCTGCGGCCCCCCACCGAGTTCACCTCCAGGCCGACCGCCGCGACCGGCAGGCGGCCCGGGAGGGCGTCCGACACGAAGTGCCGCGCGTCGAGCGCCGCCCGCCAGTAGGCGGCGCCCTGGGGGCCCTGGAGCACCGGCGCCTCGATTCCCGACACGTTGTCGGTGGGCATCACCACCGTGTGGGTCGGCTGACCCGGCGCGCGCAGCACCGCCGTCCCGGGCCGCCCCCCGTCACCGAGATCGACGGACAGGCAGGGGAAGCTCCGGCCCGCGGCCTTCTTGGCGAGGACGCAGCCCTGCAGCGCGACCCACAGCACGTCGCGCACCGGGTTGGCCGCAGCGGCGGCCGGCATCGACGTGAAGGCGAGCAGCGTCGCGACGACCAGCATACGGCGCATGAACAGGCTTTCCGCTCCTCGGCGGCCGTTAAGCGACAGGCAACGGCGCGCGGACATTGTATGCCGAAGCCGTCAGTATGAGGTTACGGAACGTCGATGCTTCGATCGGACACGCAACGGCTCGTCCTGGTGCGCATCGCCGCCTGGATCCTGGTGGCCTTCATCGCCGCCGTCACCCTGGTGCCGATCGGCCTCCGGCCGGTGGTGACGGCCAATCCGAGCCTCGAGCGGATCGCGGCCTACGCCCTCGCCGGGATGCTGATGATGGTGAGCTATCCGCGGCACCGGTTCCAGATCCTGATCGGCAGCGTGCTCCTCGCCGGCGCCCTCGAGGCGGCGCAGACCCTGACCGGCACGCGCCACGGCCGGTTCGAGGACTTCCTCGTGAAGGCGGCCGCCGCGCTGGCCGGCGCGGTGGCGGGTCTCGTCGTCGCGGCCCTGCGCCTTCAGGGCCGGGCGAGCGGGTAGGCGCGCGCCCCCACATCCCCCGCGCCCGGCCCGCGTGCGGACCTGGCACCCGGCGGAACGTCCATCCGCATTGTAACCGAGTGTATCCAATGCCGACGCCGCCATTGATTTATGTTATTATTTTTGGTTCAACCGGTATATAACGACCAGGATCAGTTATAATCGATCAGATGCACCCTTGACTAATGGCAAGGGACGCCACGTTCATGGTGTACTCCCGCGAGAGAGGCGCCGATGGAAGACACGACATCAAGCCCGAACCATGATCAGGTCGATTTCGTCGAGCTGACCGCCGACATCGTCTCGGCTTACGTGGCCAACAACTCCGTCCCGATGCCCGACCTGCCGACGCTTCTCTCCGGCGTCCATGCCGCGCTGACCGGGTTGGGCCAGGGCTCGGCCCCGGCCGAGCCGGATTTCAAGCGGCCGACGCCCGCGCAGATCAAGAAGTCGATCACGCCGGACGCGCTGATCAGCTTCATCGACGGCAAGCCCTACAAGACGCTGAAGCGTCACCTCACCGGCAACGGCATGACGATCGAGCAGTATCGCCAGCGCTACGGCCTGCCGCCCGACTATCCGACGACGGCGTCGAGCTACTCGGCGATGCGGGCCGAGTTCGCCCGGAATGCCGGCCTCGGCCACAAGCGGAGGGGCCCGGCCGCGAAGCGCGCCGACGCGTCCGAGACCGTGGCGGCGCCGCCGGAGGCGGCCGCGAAACCCGCCAAGGGCCGCAAGGCCAGGAAGGCCGACGCGCAGGCCTGAGCGCGTCGGACCGGCGGTTCCGGATGGGGCCGGCGTCGCCCGCGGCCGGAACGACGCGTGCGGCCGGCCGTTGCCTCCCCGAATGCCAGGGAGCCCCGCTTGAACCGCACGATCCTCGCCCTCCTCCTTGCCGCCACGACCGTGGCCGGACTTCCGGCAATGGCCCGGGCTCAGGACCGGACCGGTGCCGGGGCGGCGCCGAAGACCGAGACCGCGGTCAAGCCGGACGCCGACACCCACGAGCCGGGCAAGACGGCCACGGACGCCGTGACCAACCCCGCCACCGTGCCGCCCACCGAGGGCGCGGTCGGCACCGGCAAGCCGCCGGCCACGGAACCCCCGTCGGCGCCGGGTCGATAGGCCGGCCCGCGCGGGCCGGGACTGCTCGCGCGGCGCATCCTGGACGGTGGCCGTGCTTGTTCGCGGGGACGCCGCTCCATAGATGCCGACGATGACGTCATTCCCCTTCGACAACAGCTACACCCGCCTGCCGGAGCGGTTCTTCGCGCGCCGGGCCCCGACGCCGGTGGCGGCCCCCCGCCTGATCCAGGTCAACCGGACGCTCGCCGGGGAACTCGGCCTCGATCCGGACTGGCTCGCGGGCCCCGACGGCGTGGCGGCGCTGGCGGGGAACGGCCTCCCGCCGGGCGCCGACCCGGTCGCCACGGCCTATGCCGGCCACCAGTTCGGCCAGTTCGTGCCGCAGCTCGGCGACGGCCGCGCGGTCCTCCTCGGCGAGGTGGTGGACCGCGACGGGCGCCGCCGGGACATCCAGCTGAAGGGCGCGGGCCCGACGCCGTTCTCCCGGAGCGGCGACGGGCGCGCGGCCCTCGGGCCGGTGCTGCGCGAGTACCTCGTCAGCGAGGCCATGGCGGCGCTCGGCATCCCGACCACCCGGGCGCTCGCCGCGGTGGCGACGGGCGAGCCCGTGCTGCGCGAGACCCCGCTGCCCGGCGCGGTGCTCACCCGGGTGGCGGCGAGCCACATCCGCGTCGGCACCTTCCAGTTCTTCGCGGCCCGGGGCGACGCCGAGGCGCTGCGGGCGCTCGCCGACCACGTCGTGGCCCGGCACTATCCCGAGGCGGCGCAGGCCCAAAATCCCTACCGGGCGCTGCTCGACGGCGTCGTCGCCGCCCAGGCGGCGCTGGTGGCGCGCTGGCTGCTCGTGGGCTTCGTCCACGGGGTGATGAACACCGACAACATGTCGGTCGCCGGCGAGACGATCGATTACGGGCCCTGTGCCTTCCTGGACGCCTACGATCCCCGGACGGTCTACAGCTCCATCGACCGGGCCGGGCGCTATGCCTACGGCGAGCAGCCGCGCATCGCCCTCTGGAACCTCACGCGGCTCGCCGAGACCCTCCTGCCGCTGCTCTCCGACGACGAGACCGAGGCGGTCGCCGCCGCCGAGGCCGCGCTCGCCGGCTACGCGCCGCGCTTCGAGGCGGCCTATCACGGCGGCCTGATCCGCAAGATCGGTCTCGGCGACCTCCGGGAGGGCGACGCGGCTCTGGCGAGCGACCTCCTGCGGCGCATGGCCGAGAACCGGGCCGACTTCACCCGCACGTTCCGGGTCCTGTGCGAAGCGGCGGAGCGGCCGGAGGGCGACGGCGCCGTGCGCGACCTGTTCGTCGACCCCACCGCCTATGACGATTGGGCCCCCCGCTGGCGGGCGCGGCTCGCCGAGGCGGCCCGCGATCCGGCAGAGACCGCCGCCGCGATGCGGGCGGTCAACCCGGCCTTCATCCCGCGCAACCATCAGGTCGAGGCGATGATCGCGGCCGCCGTCGAGCGGGCCGATTTCGCGCCCTTCGCGGCGCTCCTGGCCGTCCTGGCGCGGCCCTACGCGGACCAGCCGGACCAGGCCCGCTTCGCGGAGGCGCCGGCGGACGGCGGGGTGGGCTACCGGACCTTCTGCGGCACCTGACGCGCCCGGGGCGACCTCAGGCCTGCGGCCAGGTGTAGATCTCGTGGACGCTGCCGTCGGTCCGGAACCAGTGCACCCGGGTGGCCGGGTTGAAGCCGTGATCCCGGTACGAGGTGGCGATCACCGACACGAGCGAGGCCGCCATCGAACGGTCGTGGATGTCGTAGGCCAGGAGTTGCGGAGCGCCGCCGTCGGTTCGGGCAAGATCGCGGACGAAGATCGAATACGACATGTCGCTGCCTCGGCTCGATCTGAAACAACCTCTCCCTGCATATATCGCCAAGATCGCGGCCGTTCATTGCAGCCTCGTGTCAAGGTTAAGGGATATTCATCGGATTTCGACGATTTGATTGAACCTTCACCAACCGGTATCCGCCTCGGGCCGCGGGGGGCCGGGCGGCGCGGACAGGCGAGGTCGGGACGATGGCGAAGCGGATCCTGGCGGGGCTCGTCGCACTGCTCCTCGCCCTGTCCGGCGCGCAGGCGGGCGGGGTCGTGGTCGCCTCCAAGCTCGACACCGAGGGCGGGGTTCTCGGGAACATCATCCTGCAGGCGCTGAACGCCCGGGGCATCCCGACGGTGGACAAGACCCAGCTCGGGGCCACGGCGATCCTGCGCCAGGCCCTGCTGGAGGGCCAGATCGACATCTACCCGGAATACACCGGCAACGCGGCGTTCTTCTTCGGCCGGCCGGACCTCCCGGTCTGGAAGGACGCGGCGGCGGCCTACGAGACCGCCCGGACCCTGGACCTGCAGGCCAACGACCTCGTCTGGCTGGCGCCGGCCTCGGCCAACAACACCTGGGCGATCGCCGTGCGGGCCGAGATCGCCGAGGCCGCCGGCCTGAAAACCATGAGCGATCTCGGCCGCTACGCGGCCGGCGGCGGGGCGATCAAGCTCGCCGCCTCCTCGGAATTCGTGAGCACCCCGGCCGCGCTCCCGGCCTTCGGCCGGACCTACGGCTTCGCGCTCAGGCCGGACCAGCTCGTCATCCTGGCCGGCGGGGACACCGCCGCCACGATCGCCGCGGCGGCGCGGGGCACCTCCGGGACGAACGCCGCCATGGTGTTCGGGACCGACGGCAGCCTCAGTGCCGCCCGGCTCGTGGTGATGGACGACGACCGGGGCGTCCAGCCGGTCTACCAGCCCGCGCCGGTGGTCCGGGGGGCCGTCCTCAAGGCCCATCCGGAGATCGCCCCGGCGCTCGACCCGATCTTCCGCGCCCTCGATCTCGCCACCCTGCGGGACCTCAACGGCCGCGTGCAGCTCGGCGGCGAGCCGGCCGCGTCGGTGGCGGCGGATTTCCTCAGACGGAGCGGCTTCGTGCCCTGACGCCGCGGGGGCGACGCCGCGCGGGCAGACCGGCGCTCAGCCCTCGCCGTCGCGGAGCCTGCGCAGCCCGGCGAGGGGGCCGGCCTCCTCGCCGGCCACCACCGGCTCGAAGGCGATGCCGGGCTTGCGCGGATACGGATCGAGGCCCAGCGCCAGGAACTCGGCGGTCAGCGCGCCGAAATCGATCCGGCCGCCCACGAGGGGATCGGGGATGTCGGCATCCTCGGCATCGGTGCCGGCGAGCTGGTCGGTATCGGTGAAGACGACCTCGACCGGTTCGCGGACCGGCCCCTCGAACGGTTCGAGGCTGACGGTGCAGACCTGCGTCACCAGGGCCTCCACGGTCCCCGTCACCGTGAGGCGGCTGGGGGAGCCGGTGATCGCGAACCGCCCGACCAGGTCGCGCAGGCCGGGGATGCCGAAATCGGCCGCGAGCGCGGCGCACTCGGCCGGGCTCGCCTCCACGGTGACGGCGCCGCGCCCCTGGGGCAGGCGCTCGACATTGACCCAGCGCACGAGCGGTCCGCTGTCACGGCCGCCGTCTTGGGCGATCTCCCGGCGGCTGTCCCGGCTCATGCGATGCCTCCCGTCGATCCTCCGGCCGGAACGGCCGCCGCCGCGACGCCGTCCGGCTCCGGAAACGGCGGCCCGGCCCCGAGCAGGCCGTCGAGGTCGGCGCCCGACAGGGCCGCGTCGGCCGCCTGAACGTAGCCGGCGAGCCCCGCCCCGTCGCCCGCCCCGCCGAGGATGTTGCGGACGAGCACCGCGCGCAGGGCCTCTCCGTCGCCCGCGTCGAGGGCGGCGTCGTAGCCCGCGGCCCGGCCGTAGAATGCGGCCCCGAGCTTCTTCATCCGCTTCGCCACGCCCATGTCGCCGACGCCCAGCTCGCGCAGGGACGCGTCGAGCTGGGTGAAGACGGAATTCACGAGATCCTGTGCCACCTCGGCGGCCGGCGCCGGCAGCCGTTTCAGCCGCCGCAGGACCAGGATCGCGTGCAGGCACAGGGCCTCGAAGCGGCCCTCCACGGTGTCGGGCACGCCGAGGCGCGTGTAGAGGCCCGGGCGGCGGGCCGCCATGCTCAGGGCCAGGTGCAGCCCCTCCACGGCGCGCCGCCGCGCATGCGCCCGCCTGAACAGCCGCGCGATCATCGGTGCCATGCCTCGATGGGGTGCCACGCCCCGGCGGGCCGTGGCCAAGCTTGCCTTGTCAAAGCCATAACCCCGCGGTACGGCAACCCACGCCCAGGGCGCAAGCGTCGTCGGAGTCCTGTGCCGGCGGTGTCGGTCGCGCCCCGTCCGTCCACACGTTCTCTGGGGGCCCGATGCGGCGCCGTCTCGTTCAGTCCTTCGCGCGCCTCGCCCTGGTCGGCCTTGCGGGAGCCGGGCTGTCCGGCTGCATCGGCGAGGAGCTGCGCCACGGCTACCAAGTCGATCAGGCGGCGCTCGCCACGATCAAGCCGGGCATGAGCCCCGAGCAGGTCCTGCAGATCCTCGGCACGCCCTCGACCGTGTCCACGGTGGGCAACAAGTCCTGGTACTACATCTCCCAGAACACCCGCCGGACGATCATGTTCATGGGCGAGCAGGTCGAGGACCAGAAGGTCACGGCCGTCTACTTCACCTCCGCCTTCAAGGTCGAGCGGGTGGCGCTCTACGGCCTCCAGGACGGACGGGTGTTCGACTTCATCGAGCGCACCACGCCCACCAGCGGCGCCGACCGGGCCTTCCTCAGCCAGCTGTTCCGCGGCCTGACCCGCTACGAGCCGTTCGGCAGCGGCAATGGCGCCAGCGTCGTGCCGGGCGCCAACCGCGGCCTGTGAGCCGCTGCGCCCGCCACGAGGCGGGCGATCTCCCCGGGCTCGGAGAACAGGTGCTCGGGGCCCTGCGCCGCCAGCGCCCGCGGGTCGGTGTAGCCCCAGGCCACCGCGCCGAAGGGGCAGCCCAGCGCGCGCGCCGCCTCCAGGTCGCGGATCTCGTCGCCGATGCACAGGGCCCGGTCCGGCGCCACGCCGCGGCGCGCCAGCAGCGCCCGCAGGCGCCGCGCCTTGCCGAACAGCGCCGCCCCGCAGGCATAGGCGTCGATGCGCCCGGCGTTCTCCGGCCCGAGGATCCGCCGGACCGTGTCGGCGCGGTTCGACGACAGGATCGCCATCGGCACCCCCGCCGCCGCGACGCCGGACAGCATCTCCGGCACCCCCGGAAACAGCGCGATCCGCGCCGCGTCCCGGGCGGCCAGCGCGTGCAGGTGGCGGGCGATCAGCGGCAGCTTCCAGCGCGGGATGCCGAGATGGGCCACGATCGCCCGTGCGCCCTGGAGACGCAGGGCGTCGACCTCGTGGGCCTCGACCGTGCGGAAGCGATAGCGCTCCGCGACCCCGTTCAGGACCGAGCAGAACCAATCGAAGCTGTCGGCGAGCGTCCCGTCGAAGTCGAGCACGACGAGGCGCGGCCCGGCGGCGTGGCCGGCCATCTCAGGTCCGGAGGTTCTCGATCGGCACGCTGAGCCGCAACAGGAGACCGCCGGGAGCCCAGTCGCGCTCCAGCATCCCGTCGAGCTGGCCGGCGACGCTGCGCTCGGCCAGGACCGTGCCGAACCCCTTCCGGGAGGGCGCGCCGGTGACCGGGGGGCCGCCCGCCTCCTGCCAGGTCAGCGTGTAGCGTCCCGCCTCGCGGCACCCGCTCAGGGAGACGCCGCCCGACTTGGTCGAGAGGCCGCCATACTTCATGGCGTTGGTGGCCTGCTCGTGCATGATCAGCGCCAGGGCGGTGGCGGTGCGCTCGCCGATCTCGGCATCGTCGCCGGAGATGGCCACCCGCGCCCGGCCGTCCTCCTCGTAGGCGGCCATGATCAGGCGCATCAGGCCGAGCACCGTCTGACCCGCCACCGCGGGGGCGCTGTCGGGGGAATGCGGCCGGACGTATTCGTGGGCCCGGGCCAGGGCGCCGAGCCGCTCGCGGAAGGCCTTGGCGAAGGGCTGGGCCGCGGGATCGCTCCGGGCGGTGAGCGCGGCGAGGCCGCCGACCACGGCGAAGATGTTCTTGATCCGGTGCGACAGCTCGCGGATCAGCAGATCGCGGGCCTCCTCGGCGCGCTTGGCCTCCCGGAGGTCGCGGGTGACGGTGGCGTAGCCGACCTCGGCCCCGGTCGGATCGCGCACCGGGAAGATGTTGTAGAGGACCGCCACCGGCTCCCCCGTGCCGAAATGCCGGAAGGCCAGTTCGCCCTCCCAGAACCCGTCCCGGCGCATCGCCGGCATCACGGTCTCGTCCAGGACGCGGCGGCTGTCGTCGGTGAAGAAATCGGGGATCCGGTGCCGGCGGGCGGTCGCGAGATCCGGAAGCCCGACGAGGGACAGGGCCGCCTCGTTGAGATGGGTGATCTCGCCGTCGAGGGTCGAGAGGCCGATGAAGTCCTTCGAGGTCTCGACGATGGCGGCGAGCTTGCGCGCCTCGGCCTCGGCCCGCTTCAGGTCGTCGATGTCGGTGCAGGTCCCGAACCAGCGCTCGATCTGCCCGGCCCCGTCGCGGATCGGCATGGCGCGGCCCAGCGTCCAGCGATACGCGCCGCTGCGATGGCGCAGGCGGTACTCGATCTCGTAGGGCTCGCCGGTGGTCAGCGAGTGGCGCCAGCGGTCCCAGGCCAGCGCCTGGTCGTCGGGATGGAACATGTCGTTCCAGCCCTCGCCGTCGGTCGAGCCGTAGGGCACGCCGGTGAACTCGTACCAGCGGTCGTTGTAGTAATCGTGGAACCCGTCGGGCCGGGTGGTCCAGACCATCTGGGGCATCGCCGAGGTCATCACCCGGAAGCGGCGCTCGCTCGCGGCGACCTCCGCCTCGCGGCTCGCCACCCGGGTCAGGATCCGGCGGTGCTCCAGGAGGCTCGAGATCTGGCGCGCCAGGGCCGTGAGCGTCGCGGTCTGCTCCGAATCGAGCCCCTCCGGCCGCGGCACCCGGTCGAGCACGCACAGGGCGCCGAGCGGGATGTCCTGGCTTCCGCGGATCACCGCACCGGCATAGAAGCGGAAGCCCTCCGGCCCGGTCACCAGGGGGTTCTGGATGGTCCGGGGATCGGCCGTCAGGTCGGGGATGACGAGCAGCGCCCCCGCCTCGATCGTGTGGGCGCAGACCGAGCAGTTGATCGGCAGCTCACGTTTGCCGAGCCCGACCTCCGACTTGAACCATTGCCGCTCGGCATCCACCAGGCTGACGAGGGCGACCGGCGCGCGGCAGACATAGGCCGCGACCCGGACGAGATCGTCGTAGAGCGGCTCCGGCTCGGTATCGAGGATCGCGAGGTCGTGCAGTTCCGCGAGCCGATTCGCGGTGCTCCAAGCGCCGGCTGTCGGTTCGAGGGCCGCGATCGCGTGAGGTTCCGGCACATCCATGGTTCGGCCCCAGATAGGTGCATCGGGCGCACCTGCCTAGGTGGCACCGCGCAGTATCACCGCGCCTCCGAACGCTGCGGTGATCGGCCGGGGCCAGGGGCGCCTGGAGCCGCTCCCGAGGCCAGTGCGGTCGGGAACGGCTCCGAGCCTTTGCGTGGGCGCGCGTCCGTCCTACGCGGCGCGGGGCTCGCCGAGGGTCGGATAATCGACGTAGCCCTCCGGGCCCTGGCTGTACCAGGTGGCGGCCTCGTCCTTGGCGAGGGGCGCGCCCGCGGCGATGCGCTCGACCAAGTCCGGATTGGCGATGAAGGTCCGCCCGAACGCGATGGCGTCGGCTTCCCCGGCATCGAGCGCCTTCTGGCCGCTGATCCCGTCGTAATCGGCGTTCAGGATCATCGGGTTGCGGAACACGCGCCGCATCGCCGGGGCGATCGGCGGATGGTCGGCCTTGCCGAAGGTGCCGTCCGGACCCGGCTCGCGCATCTCCAGGAAGGCGATGCCGATATCGGCCAGCGCCTGGGCGGCGGCCACGAACAGCGGCTCGGGATTCGAATCGTTGCAGCCCTGGATCGCGCCGTTGGGCGACAGGCGCACGCCGGTGCGCTCGGGTCCTGCGACCTTCGCCACCGTCTCGGTCACCTCGCGCAGCAGCCGGACGCGGTTCGCGACGGATCCGCCATATTGGTCCGTGCGGTGGTTGGTGCCGTCGCGCAGGAACTCGTCGATCAGGTAGCCGTTCGCGGCGTGGATCTGCACCCCGTCGAAGCCGGCCGCCAGGGCGTTGGCGGTGGCGCGCTCGTAATCGGCGCGCAGCCGCGGGATCTCGGCGACCTCCAGCGGACGCGCCTCGGCGTAGGGCTTCTTGCCCGAATAGGTATGCGCCTGGTCGGGCGCCGTGGTGGCCGAGGCCGAGATGGGCTTCTCGCCGCCGAGGAAGTCCGGATGGACCAGCCGGCCCATATGCCAGATCTGGCAGACGATCTTGCCGCCCCTGTCGTGCACCGCCTTCACGATCGGCCGCCAGGCGTCGACCTGGGCGTCGGACCAGATCCCCGGCGCGTAGGGCCAGCCGAGGCCCTCCTGGGAGATGCCGGTGGCCTCGGTGAGGATCAGGCCGGCGCCGGCGCGCTGGGCGTAATACTCGGCCATCAGCGGGGTCGGCACATGCTCACGCGTGCCGCGGCCGCGGGTGAGCGGGGCCATGAAGATCCGGTTCTTCGCCTCGATGGCGCCGACGCGGATCGGGTCGAGCAGGGACGGCATGGGATACCTCGTGCTGGTGCGGCGCGGGCCGCATCCGGTTCGTTCCGGCGCCGAGGTGGCATCGCGGCGCGGTGATGCCAAGGTGCACCGCAGCATCGCGGCCCGGTCCGTGCGCGAGCACACGTCTCAGGCAGGCGGGACCGTCCCGCGTTTCTGGATCCGGTCTGTGCCGCGTCGCCCCGGACCCGGGGGCAGTGCGCCGGGGCGATCGTCCGGGTCCGACAGGCCGGGCCGGTTCCGGCGCGCGGCGACGTCGCGCCCGTCCGGCCCGGATGCCGGCGAGGGCGGACGGGGTCCGGGCACGCACAGCCGGCTGCTTCTCTGGACGCCCGGATCCGGATGGGCCGGGCGGGCGGTGGATGGCCTGTCCGTTAAATCCTCACCGCGCCCTGGGTCGGCGCCGCCTCCGGCATCGCGAAGGTCGCGTAGGCGGGCCGTTCCAGCCTCACGGGGTGATCGGCCGCCCGCGGCGTCTCGCCGGCGGCGCGGGCGTCGCCCAGGCGGTCGATCCGGACCAGGGCGAGGCCGCGCGGGCCGGCGACGCTGCCGGTGGTGCCCAGGACCTTGCCGCCGGCCGTGATCTCGGTGCCCGGTGCGGGAACGCCGTCCGGGTAGGCGGCCGCCAGGATGCGGGTCCGGGCGGTGCCCCGGTGCTGCATCCGCGAGACGACCTCCTGGCCGACATAGCAGCCCTTCCGGAAGTCGACGCCGCCGAGCTGGTCCATCAGCGCCTCGTGCGGGAAGGCGTCGCCGAAGGCATAGTCGCGCCCGCCCTCGGGGATGCCCAGCGCGATCCGGTGGGCGTGGTAATCGGCCTCCGCGGCGTCGGCCGAGAAGGCGCCCGCGGCGGCGTAGAGCCGGGCGCCGAGATCGGGGTGGCGGGAATCGGCGACGGGCTCGGCCGCCGCCGGAGCGGCGCCGTCCCAGACGGCCGCGACCGCCACGGTGGGGTCGGCGGCGATCACCGCCTGGGCCCGCAGGCGATAGAGCGTCAGGCGCTTGGCCAGATCCGCGGCCCGGTCCACCGGCACGTCGAACCGGAAACCGTCCGGGATCCGCGAGACGAGGAAATCGAACAGGATCTTGCCCTGCGGCGCCAGCAGGGCGCCGAGCCGCGCTTCTGCGGCCTGGAGCGTCTCGACGTTGCAGGTCAGCACGCCCTGGAGCAGCGCGGCGGCGTCCGGGCCGGTCACGGTGACGAGGGCGCGGTCCGGCAGCAGGGCGACGGGCATGGCAGGCGGTTCCTTACGCGACGGGGGCGGTCCGGCGTGCCGGACCGGGGAGCCGGGAGGTAAGCGCTGCCCGCCCGCGCCTCAACGGCCCGCGCTCCGGGCCTTCAGTGCTGGAGGGTCGTGGTGAAGGCGCCCCCGCGGATGCGCTCCGGGAAGCCCTCCGCATAGCGGGCCGTGGCCTCCTCGCCGTAGGTCATCACCAGTTCCTGGAAAGCGGCGAACAGGGCGGCCTGCGCCATGCAATCCCCGTCGAGCCCGTCGAGGCAGCCTTCCGCGAACGCTTCCGAGACGTAACTCAGCGCGACGCGCTTCTCCTCGACATCGACCTCGACAGGGGCGGTGTGAGAGATGTGCTGCATGACCCGAGACTTCCATTGCGCCAGGCACAAGACCCGGCGGACACACGGGATGATAAGCAGGTCCCGGCGGCTCGGCCAGCCGGGAATTTCGGATCGGTTAACGCGAGGGCTCAAATCCGATGCTTCGGCGGCATCGGCGACGGGTGTGTCGCCCCTGCATCACCCGCCGAATCGACCGGCCAGGGCATGCGACAGCCGGTCGCCCTCGGCCACGTAGCGGGCGGCCGCCTCGTGCGCGGCCGGGGTGCAGACCCGGTAGGTCAGCGCGTAGCCGCGATAGCCGCGGTTGTAGGCGCCGGCCAGCCGGTCGCGGCGGGCGGGCGTCACGCCCTCGGACTCGATCAGCGCCTTCATCCGGGCCGGCCAGTCGGCGGCGTCGGGCGCCGCGCACAGCCCGCGCAGGAAGGCCAGGGCGCCGATGACCTCGGACATGCGCAACAGGTCCCGGTCGTAGGGGGCGGGGACGTCGGCGGGGGCGTTCGCCTCCTTGGGCGCCTCCTTCGGAACCTCCTTGACGGGCGGGCGCGCGGAGCGCTGCTGCGCCTGTGCCGGCCCGGCGAGGAGCGCGAGCAGGCACAGGATCGTGGCCGGTCGCCTCACGCCGTCGCCTCCCCGTCCCGGCGCCATGCCGCGACCCGCGCGAAGGCCTCGCGCAGGGTGTCGATCAGTCCCGGCGTGGTCGAAAGGGCGGCGACCTCGGCGAGGCGCGCCCAGCGGGTGCCCAGGGCCTCGGGTCCGGCCACCGGCTCGCCGCCGCACCACAGGGCGGCGTGCGGGAGGACGACGTAGTGATGCCGGGCGCGGCCGGCCTCGTCCCGGACGATGATCTCGGTGGGCGTGAGCACACCGACGACCTCGGCCGTCAGGCCGACCTCCTCGGACAATTCGCGCAGGGCCGCCGCCGCCAGGGATTCGCCGGCCTCCACGAGGCCGCCCGGCAGCGTCCAGACGCCCCGCATCGGCTCGTTGGCCCGCGCCGCCAGCAGGACGCGATCGTCCCGGATCACCGCGATCGACGCGCCCACGAAGGGCCGCGCCGGGAACAGGCGGCTCTCGGCCTCGGCGCTCACGGCGTCCCCCCGTCCGGGGCGACCACGGCCACCCGGCCGTCGGCGAGCCCGACCACCAGCCGCGCCGCCGCGCCCTCGCCGAGGACCACGATGCCGGTCGTGGCCGGGGCGGGCAGGGGCACGCGCAGCCGCTCGTGCAGCCCGCCCTTGGCGGTCACGAGGGCGATCTCGGGACGGCCCGCCACCGGCAGGACGAGCTCGGGGACGCCGCCGGCCGGAACCGTGACGGCGAGGTCCGCATCGCCCGCGCCGGCCGCGTAGCCCGCGGCCTCTCCGGCGGGCTCGATCCGGTCGGGGTGCAGCGTCCAGAGCTGGAGCGTGCCCCGGGCGCTGACCGTGGCGGCCTGGAGAGTCCCGGACCCGGCGAAATCGGCGATGCCGGCGATCTTCAGGGGCGGCCCGGCCTGCGGCGGCGTGCGCGCCGTGACGGTCCAGCTGGCGCCGGCGTCCGGTCGGCCGATCAGCGCGAGCCCGCCCGACTCCGCCCCCGACAGGGTCGTCGCCAGGAGGGCCGGCCGGTCGGCGAGGCGCAGGAGGCGCGGCCGCAGGGGTGCGAACAGAGCCGCGCCCCCCGCCGGCACCGTGACGGTGGCCACCGGGACGGGCTTCGGATCGGTGCTGACCGCCATCGGCTGGCGCTCGCGGATCGTCAGGACGGCGGCGGCTTCGCCGCCGTCCGGGGCGCGGGTCCGGCCGGTGAGATAGGCGCTCAGGGGCCCCGAAAGGGCCCGGCGCGTGCCCGGGAGGGCGCCGCGCGGCGTCTCGGCGGCGCTCAGCCCGTCGACCGCCTCGCGGCCGATCGGCTTCACCGTGACGGTGCCGTCCGCCAGGGCGAGCACGGCGCCGCCCGCGTCGCCCCAGACCACGGCGATCGGCGCGCTCTCCTCGTCGCCGGCCTGCCGGCCGACCTTGGCGCCGGCGATCGGCAGCAGCCCGGAGGTCGCCACCGACACGGCGGCCTCGCTCCGGGAGCCGCGCAGGGCGCGCACCGCGAAGGGGAGGTCGAGGATCCGGATCCCGGGCTCCGCCCGCGCGGCGACGGGCGCGGCGCACAGGAGCAGGCCCAGGACCAGCGCCCGGCCCCGCCGTCCCGGCGGTGCGTGGCCCGCGGCGGTCACGCCCGAGGGGGCACGCGATCCGGTCAAACGTGCTGGCCGCCGTTGATGTGGAGTTCGGCCCCGTTCACGTAGGAGGAGGCCTCGGTGCACAGGAAGTAGATCGCCTTGGCGACCTCGTCCGGGGTGCCGAGCCGGCGCTGCGGGATCTGCTCCACGAGCTTCTCGGTGCCCGGCGACAGGATCGAGGTGTCGATCTCCCCCGGGGAGATCGCGTTCACCCGCACCCCGAGCGGCCCGAAATCGGCCGCCATCTCCCGGGTCAGGCCGGCGAGCGCGGCCTTGGAGGTGCCGTAGGCCGCCCCCGCAAAGGGATGGACCCGGGATCCCGCGATCGAGGTCACGTTCACGATCGAGCCCCGGGCCCGGGCGAGTTCGTCGCGCAGGCCGCGGGCCAGCAGGATCGTGGCGAAGACGTTGACCTGGAACACCCGCTGCCACCCGTCGAACTCGGTGGCCAGCGCCCCCAGGCGCTCGCCGTTGGGGCCCTTGGGCGAGATGCCGGCATTGTTGACCAGCGCGTGCAGCACGCCGCCCTCGGCGTCGAGCCGTCCGCGGACCTCCTCGACGGCGCGGATCGTATCCTGCGCGTCCGCCAGGTCGACCTGGAGATGGTCCTCGGGGCCCATCTCCCAGGGGCAGTTCTCCGGGAAGGCGTGGCGCGAGCAGGTGATCACCCGCCAGCCCGCGGCCGAGAATCGCTTGACGGTGGCGTGGCCGATGCCCCGGCTCGCGCCCGTGAGCAGCATGATGCGCCGGCGTTCGTTGACGGGGAGGGCCAAAGCCGTAAGCCTCGCTGGCGTTGGGGATCGCGGCCCGCTCGGACGCGGGGCGTGCCGGTGAGGCTCAACGGTCTAGGCGCAGTGGGGCCGGAAATCCAGAGCGTGCCGGGCTCGGAACGGGGCGGGGACGGATGGCCGGCGGGCAGACCAGCGCCGGGCGCATGCCGGAGGTCCCGCCCGACGGCCGCGCGGCGGCGAAGGTAAGGGGAGGCCGTCCGGGCCGGGCACCGGCACGTCGGCGCGGAGCGCCGCCCGGTCGGGCCCTCAGGTGATCTGGATCGGCGCGTGCTTGCCGTCATGGGCCGCGGCCGAATCCAGGCTCTGCGTCTCCGCCGCATGCTGCTGGTCCCGCTGCGGCGGCGCGTAATCCGCCAGCGGGCGCCACGGCGCCGACGGCACGCCCTGGCGGAAGCCGCCCGGCTTCAGGAACAGCCACACGGCGACGGCCATCCAAGGCATGACGAAGAAAACGAACGCGGCGATTCCCACGGCGTGCCTCCCGGCGGGGTGATGACGGGGATCAACGCCGCGGCCGCGGATGGGATCCCCGCCCGGGGCGGTCCTCGGCCCTCAGAACCGGGCGACGAGGCCGACGCCGCCGATCATCAGGACGCCGCCGAGGATGCGCCACAGGCTCGCCGGGTGGACCTTGAAGCCCACGAGGCCGAAATGGTCGAGCAGGATCGAGGTGACCACGCCCCCGGTGACGATCAGGCCGAGGAAGGCGGCGGCCCCGATCGCCTTGGACAGGTAGAGCTGCGCCGCCGTCAGCCCCGCGCTCATCAAGCCGCCGAGCCACGCCCACCAGGGGACCTGCGCCAAGCGGTCCGCCCCCGGCAGGCCGACCTGCCCGGTCACGAGGATGATCGCCACGATCGTGGCGATGCTGACGAGGAGGCTGACCACGCCCGCGAGGAGCGGCCGCGCGAGGGATTTGGCGAGGCCCGCGTTCTGGCCGGGCTCGATCGCGGTGGCGATGCCGGCCAGCAGGGCGAAACCGTAGAGGAGGAGCATGCTCGGATCCTGACTGCGCGGGGCGTGGGATCGTCGGCGGGGCCGGTCAGGACACCGCCACCAGGGCGACGCCCGCGACCATCAGGACGCCGCCGAGGAGGCGCCAGCGGCCGGCGGGATGGCGCTCGAAGCCGACGAGCCCGTAATGATCGAGGGCGATCGAGCCGATCACGCCCGCCGTGATGACGCAGCCCAGGAACGGCGCGGCGCCGACCTGTTCCGAGACGTAGAGCTGCGCCAGGACGACCGCGGCCCCGAGGATGCCGCCCGGCCAGGCCCACCAGGGGACGTCGGTGGCCCGCTCGGCGGCCGGCCGGCCGTACCAGCGCAGGACCACCATCGCGCCGAGGAAGCAGGCCACCGCCAGGGCGAAGCAGACCAGGCCCGCCAGCATCGGCTGCCCGGTCGACTTCGCCAGCGTGGCGTTCTGGCCGGGCTCGATGGCGTTCGCGATGCCGGCCAGCAGGGCGAGGCCGTAGAGATACCACATGGGCGGTCTGGGTTGTCCCGGCGTGGGCCCGCCCCTGCGCCGCGGGACGCGGCCGGGCAGCCGACCGTCCAACCCGCCGCCGCTGCGGATGACCGCATCGCGACGGCGGGACGACCCGGGACAGATCGCCCCAGGGGTGGCACAACCTCCGGTGGGATAGGCCGCGGCCGTCGCCCCGGGATAGGTTCACGCCCTCACGCCGTTCGCGGGGGACAGCCAGAGGCCATGATGGACGCCCGCAACCCGACGATCAGGCCGAAGGCGCAGGACCGTCAGGCGGAACTCACGCTGCGCGGCATCGCGCTCGGCGCGGCCATCACCATCGTGTTCATGGCCGCCAACCTCTATATGGGATTGAAGACCGGGATGACGTTCTCGTCGTCGATCCCGGCCGCGATGATCTCGATGGGCGCGCTCCGGCTGATGGGCGGGGCCGGCCTCCTCGAGAACAACATCGTGCAGACCCAGGCCTCGGCCGCCGGCACCCTGTGCAACGTCGTCCTGGCCCTGCCCGGCCTCGTCCTCGTCGGGCAATGGCACGGCTTCCCGTTCTGGCAGACCACGGCCGTGTGCCTGCTGGGCGGCTGGCTCGGCGTCGCCTTCTCGATCCCCCTGCGCCGGGCCCTCGTGGCGGGCAGCGACCTTCCCTATCCGGAGGGGATCGCCGCCGCCGAGGTGCTCCGGACCGGCCAGGCGGAGGGGGGCGGGCGCGGCCTGCGCGACCTGCTCGGGGCCGCCGCGGCCGCCGGGACGATCGGCTTCGCCACCACCGGGCTGCGGATCCTGGGGGACGGCGTGACCGGCGCGATCAGCCTCGGGGGCGCCGTGTTCCGCGCCGGGACGGGCTTCTCGCTGGCCCTCGTCGGGGTCGGCTACCTCGTGGGTATCGGGGCCTGCCTGGCGCTCCTCACCGGGGTCCTGATCGCCTGGGGGATCGCGGTCCCGGTGCTGACCGCCCTGTCGGCCGACCGCGCCGGTTCCGCCGGGGCCGCCGCGGAGGCGGTCTGGTCGGGCCAGGTGCGGCTCATGGGGGCCGGGATCATCGCGGTGGGCGGCCTGTGGACGGTGGGATCGCTGGCGCACCCGATCCTGGCGAGCATCCGCGCGGCGCTGTCCGGCAGCGGCGGCCTCGGCAGGAACCATCCCCGCGCGGAGCGCGACCTGCCGATCACCTGGGTCGCCGCCGCGACGCTGGCCCTCAGCGTGCCCCTCGCCATCCTGTTCGGGGTCTTCGCCGCGCCGGCCGGTCTCGGCGGGCGGTTGATCGTCCTGGCGGTGGCCGCGACCCTGTTCACGGTCCTGTTCGGCTTCCTGATGGCGGCCGCCTGCGGCTACCTCGCGGGGCTCCTCGGATCCTCCTCGAGCCCGATCTCGGGGATCGGGATCCTGACCACGATGGTGACCGCGCTGCTCCTGCCGCTGATCCTCGGGCCGTCCGCCGGGCCGGAGGGCGACCGGTTCGTCACCGGCCTGACCCTGCTCCTGACCGCCGTCATCGTCACGACCGCCTCGATCGCCAACGACAACCTGCAGGACCTGAAGACCGGGCAGGTCGTCGGCGCCACGCCCTGGCACCAGCAGGTCGCCCTGATCCTCGGGGTCGGGGTCGGTGCCGTGGTGATCGCCCCGCTCCTGTCGCTGCTCTACGAGGCCTACGGCTTCGTCGGCGCCCCCGCCCATGCCGGCCAGGATGCGGGCAGCGCCATGCCGGCGCCGCAGGCCGCGCTGATGACCCAGATCGCCAGCGGCATCACGCACGGCGCGCTGCCCTGGCGCATGGTGCTGATCGGCGCCGGGCTCGGGGCGGTGCTGGTGGCCGCGGAGGCGTGGCTGAAGCGGCGCGGTCTGACCTTCCCGGCGCTGACCGTGGGGATCGGCATGTACCTGCCGCTCTCCGTCGAGATGACGATCGCCCTCGGCGGCGTGCTCGGCTGGATCGCCCAGCGCCGGCTGCGCGCCCGGCTTCCCGGCGGGACGGTCGGCGAGACGGCCGACGCCGCGGCGGGGTCCGCGCGCCGCCGCGGCGTCCTCCTGGCCTCGGGCTTCCTGGTCGGGGAGAGCTGCGTCGGCGTGCTGCTCGCCGGAACCGACCTCCTGGCGGGCCACAGCTCGGCCCTCGCCCTCGCGGGACAGGGTTTCGCGCCCTACGCGACCGGGCTCGGCCTCGCGGTCTTCCTGGGTGGCCTTGCCGTCACCCTGCGGCTGGTCTCGGCTCCGGAGGCGTCGCCGCCTGCGCGGACGGGCGCCTGACGCCGCGCAGGCGCCGCCGCCCGGGGCATCGCCCTAGTTTCGGGGGCGCGCGCGATGACGGCGGCCGGGTCCGGAGAGCGCTCCGGCCGGCCCCCTGGTCCGAACCTTGCTGTGGGCGCGGCGTGCGCGCCGTTTGCCGAGGCGCGGTGTCGGGTCTAAGCCTCAACCACCGCACACGCGGGACGGCTTGCGCTCAACTTCGACGGTCCTGGAGTTCCGATTGTCTCGTTCAGCCCTGAAGACCCTCGCCCGCGGCGTGTCCGCGGCGGCGGTCGCGACCCTCGCGCTCGCCGCGCTGCCCGCGCAGGCCGCCAACGTCTTCCGCTTCGCCTTCCAGGGTGATCTCAAGTCCCTCGACCCGTACTCCCTCAAGGAGAGCTTCACCGAGGGCATGCAGCAGGCGGCCTACGAGTCGCTCGTCACCCTCGACAAGAACCTGAAATTCGCGCCGGGCCTCGCCGAATCCTGGGAGACCCCGGAGCCGACCCGCTGGCGCTTCCACCTGCGCAAGGGTGTGAAATTCCACGACGGCGCGCCCTTCACCGCCGACGACGTGATCTTCTCCGCCCAGCGCGTCCGGGCCCCGGGCTCGAACTTCACCACCAACGTGCCGGCCGACGCCGAATTCGTGAAGGTCGACGACTATACCGTCGACATGGTGCTGAAGAAGCCGAACCCCATCGCCATCGCCCAGTTCCCGACCTGGCTGATCATGTCGAAGGCGTGGTCGGAGAAGAACGGCGTCGTCCAGCCGACGCCCCCCAATGCCAGCAGCCCGAGCTACGCCACCCTGCACGAGAACGGCACCGGCCCGTTCGTGATCGCCGAGCACCAGCCCGGCGTGAAGACGGTGTTCAGGAAGTTCGATGGCTACTGGGGCAAGGTCGAGTCGAACCTCGACGAGGCGGTGCTGACCACCATCGCCAACCCCGCGACCCGCGTCGCCGCGCTGCTCTCCGGCGAGGTCGACTGGATCGATCCCGTGCCGCTGCAGGACCAGCAACGGGTCAATGCCAGCGGCGCCGCCCTCGTGATGGCCGGCCCCGAGCTGCGCACGATCTTCCTCGGCATGGACCAGGACCGGGACGAGCTGAAGGATTCCTCCGTCAAGGGCAAGAACCCGTTCAAGGACATCAAGGTGCGCGAGGCCTTCTACCTCGCCATCGACGAGGACACGATCGCCAAGCGGGTGATGCGCGGGCAGGCGGTGCCCTCGGCCCTGATGATCGCCCCGAGCCTCTACGACCGCGGCGCCGAGTTCAAGCGCCCGGCCACCGACCTCAAGAAGGCCAAGGATCTGATGGCCCAGGCGGGCTACCCGGACGGATTCTCGCTCACCATGGATTGCCCCAACGACCGCTACGTCAACGACGAGGCGATCTGCCAGGCGGTGGTCTCGATGCTCGCCCGCATCAACGTCAAGGTGAACCTGAACGCCCAGCCCAAGGCCAAGTACTTCGCCAAGGTTCTGGCGCCGGCCTACGACACCTCGTTCTACCTGCTCGGCTGGACGCCGTCGTCGCTCGACAGCCACAACATCCTCTACGAGATCGTCGGCTGCCGGAAACCCGGCGACAAGTCGGGCCGCGGCAGCTGGAACCTGGCGGGCTACTGCGATCCGAAGATCGACGCGATCGCCGACACGGTCGAGGCCGAGACCGACAAGACCAAACGCGACGCGCTGATCAAGGACGGCTTCGACGTCCTGAGCGCCGATTGGGGCTACATCCCGCTGCACCAGCAGGCGCTGGCCTGGGGCGTCTCCAAGAAGGTCCACCTGACCCAGCGCGCCGACAACCTGCTCCTGCTCTACTGGGTCTCGAAGGATCCCCAGTAGGGGCCGGGCGTGCTCGCCTTCCTGCTCCGCCGGGTGATCCAGGCGGCCGCGGTGCTGGCGGTCGTCGGGCTCATCGCCTTCGCGATGTTCCGGTTCGCGGGCGATCCCGTGAACCAGATCGTCGGGCCCGACACCACCGTGGCCGAGCGGGCCGAGATCCGGACGAGCCTCGGCCTCGACGATCCCGTCCTGGTCCAGTTCGCCCGCTACGCCGGCCGCGTGGCGCGGGGGCAGTTCGGCATCTCCTACCAGTTCCGGCAGCCGGTCTCGCAGCTCCTCGCCGAGCGGATGCCGGCGACCCTGGAACTCGCCTTCTGCGCCACTGTCTTCGCCCTGGTGGTCGGCGTGCTGATGGGCGTGTACTGCGCGCTCTACCGCGAGTCCTGGCTCGCCGGGCTGTTCCAGGCGGTCTCGCTGATCGGGATCAGCCTGCCGACCTTCCTGATCGGCATCCTGCTGATCTACCTGTTCTCGGTGACCCTCGGCTGGCTGCCCTCCTACGGGCGCGGCGACACGGTCCGCCTCGGCTGGTGGACGACGGGCTTCCTGACGACCTCCGGGCTCAAGGCCCTGATCCTGCCCTCCGTGACGCTGGGCCTGTTCCAGATGACGCTGATCATGCGGCTGGTGCGCGCCGAGATGCTGGAGGTGCTGCGCACCGACTACATCCGCTTCGCCCGGGCCCGCGGCCTCTCCACCCGGGCCGTCAACCTGCGCCACGCGCTCAAGAACACGCTGGTGCCGGTGATCACGATCGCGGGTCTCCAGCTCGGCTCGGTCATCGCCTTCTCGATCATCACCGAGACGGTCTTCCAGTGGCCCGGCATGGGCCTGCTCTTCGTCCAGGCCGTGCAGAACGTCGATATCCCGATCATGTCCGCCTACCTGCTGCTGGTCGCGCTGATCTTCGTGACCATCAACCTCGTGGTCGACATCCTCTACACCGTGGTCGATCCGCGCCTGCGGCTCTCGTCCGCGCGGACCGCGTGAGGGCGCCCGGATGAGCGGCCACGACCTCGACGCGGGCGACGCCCCGCCGGTCCCGCTGCCGGAGGCGGCCCCGTCCCGGCTGGCGCGCTGGCGCGACTCCGACCTGCTGGCGAGCTTTCTGGGCTCGAAGACCGCCGTGGCGGCGCTGATCGCCACGGTGCTGATGGTCGGGCTCGCCTTCGCGGCGCCGCTGGTCTCGCCGCAGAACCCCTACGACCCGGCCCAGCTCGACCTGATCAACTCCAACCTGCC
>CAXTCV010000032.1:0-25880 GCA_964242725.1 uncultured Methylobacterium sp. | reverse complement strand
AACACCTCCTTGATGTCGCCCATGATGCCGGCCTTCTCCTCCTCCAGCCGCTCCAAGCGCTCGATGAACTGCTTCAGCTCGTCGGCCGCCACGCCCTCGGCCGACGAAACGTCGCCGCCGGGCCGCTGGGACGCAGCGCTGGGCATCGAATGGGCGTTCATGGAGCTCTCCGGACTGCACGGCGCGGTTGCGCCTTCGACCCGTGGTTAACGGGGCGAACTTACCGGAAGCTTAGCCGATTCGCGGCCGTTCAGTGTCCCTCGGGCCGCGTGTCCGCAAAGCCCGCCTGCTGCTCGGCGCTCGCCTCGGTCTGGAACTGCGCCTTCCAGGCGCCGTAGGGCATGCCGTAGACCGCTTCGCGGCCCTCGTCCTTGGTCATCGGCACGCCCTGCGCGTCGGCTGCGTCCTTGAGCCAGTTCGAAAGGCAGTTCCGGCAGAATCCCGCGAGGTTCATCAGGTCGATGTTCTGCACGTCCGTGCGGGCGCGCAGGTGCGCGACGAGCCTGCGGAACACGGCCGCTTCGAGTTCGGTCCGGGTCTGGGCGTCGATCTCGCTCATGGAAGGCTTTCAAATTCTTGCAGGACCTCGGGATGTCGGGACCGGGCGCGCCGGGATCAAGCCGCGATCAGCGGCCGCAGGATGCGGGCGAAGCGCGCGGCCCAGTCGATCTGACCGTCCTCGCCGGCGATCAGATCCTGGCGGATCTCCACCAGGGCGTTGGGCAAGCCCCGCGCGGTGGCGTGGCGGTCGATCGTATCCCCCGGCAGGCCGCCGCCGTAGGGTTCGTTGTCGCCGACCGTCAGGCCGGCGGGATCGGCTTCGAGGGCCGTGATCAGCGGACGGGCTAAACGGGCGTCGTGGTCGTACAGGATGCCGACGTGCCAGGGCCGCGGGTTTCCCCGCCAGTACGGCGTGAAGCTGTGCATGGTCAGGATCGCGGGCGGCCGGCCGGCGGCCTCGGCCTGGGCGATCGCCGCCGCGATGGCCGCGTCGAACGGCGCGTAGAAGCGCGCGATCCGCGCCTGCTTGCCGGCCTCGTCGATCCGGGCGTTGCCCGGCACCACGGCGCCGTCGGAGAGGCGCATCACCAGCGTGGGGTCGCTGCGGCCGCGGTTCGGGTCGATGATCAGGCGGGAGAAGTTCGTCAGGATCGCCGGCACGCCGAGCTGCGCGGCCAGGCGCCGGGTCACCGCCGCAGCGCCGATATCGTAGGCGATGTGCCGGGCGAATTCGCGGGCCGGCAGGCCGAGATCGATATCCGGCGGAACATGGTTCGAGGCGTGATCGCAGGCGATGACGAGGCCGCAGCGGGGGTCGCCGGGTATGATCTCGCAGGGATGCGGCGCCGGATGCAGATCCGGGGCGGCCACTTCAATCTCCGGACGGGTCACGGGGCTCCGAGGTCTTCAGATCTGTGCGGGGGCGCCGATGGCGCTTGCCGTGGCGCGGCGGCTCGGGCAGATCACCTATCAAGGATCGTGCGCTCACGGCAAGAAACGGGCCCGCCGCCCGCGGAGAAACGGGCGGGGATTGCGCGATCGGGTCAGAGAGGAGCCCGTCCGACGCCATGACCGAGACCGTCCCGCCCGTCGCCGATCCGGCCATCCAGGCGCAGCGCGCGCTGCTCGACCGCCTGCTCACGGCGGCGATCCGCGCCACCCATCCGGATCTCTGCCTGCCGCCGCATCTGCCGGCGCCGAGCCCGGGCCGGCTGATCATCCTGGCCGCCGGCAAGGCGGCCGGCAGCATGAGCGCCGTGGCGAGCCGGTTCTACCGGCAGCAGCACGGGCTGGGTGACGACCGGATCGTCGGCCTGGCGGTGGCGCGGCACGGCTACGGCCAGGACGCCCCGGGGATCCACATGGTCGAGGCGGGACATCCGGTCCCCGACGAGGCCGGTCTCGCCGCCACCAAGGAGGCCCTGCGGCTCGCCACCGAGGCCGGCCCGGAGGACGAGGTATTGGTGCTCCTCTCCGGCGGCGGTTCGGCGAACTGGATCGCCCCGGCCGGCGACCTGACGCTCACCGAGAAGCAGGCGATCACCCGGGCGATGCTGCGCTCGGGCGCGCCGATCGGCGAGATCAACACGGTGCGCAAGCACATCTCCCGGATCAAGGGCGGTCGCCTCGCCCTCGCCGCCCGCAACGCCCGCCGGATCCTCACCCTCGCGATCTCGGACGTGCCGTTCGACGATCCGGCGGTGATCGCCTCCGGTCCGACGGTTCCCGATCCCTCAACCCTGGCCGAAGCCCGCGCCATCTGCGAGCGCCGGGGCATCCCGCTGCCCGAGGAGGGCCTGCGCCTCCTGA
This sequence comes from uncultured Methylobacterium sp., assembly GCA_964242725.1. Taxonomy (GTDB): domain Bacteria; phylum Pseudomonadota; class Alphaproteobacteria; order Rhizobiales; family Beijerinckiaceae; genus Methylobacterium. The sequence continues at coordinate 23,570 of CAXTCV010000032.1, read as the reverse complement.
ACGACCCCAACAACGAGACGCCCAAGGCCGGCGATCCCGCCTTCGCCCGGGCCGAGTACCGGATCATCGCCCGTCCGATCGACGCCCTGAATGCCGCCGCCGAGGCGGCCCGGGCCGCGGGCTACGAGCCGGTGATGCTCGGAGCCGACCTGGAGGGCGAGGCCCGCACGGTCGCGGCCGAGCACGCGGTCGAGGCCAAGCGCCACAAGACGGCCGGGCGCCGGGTCGCGCTGATCTCGGGGGGCGAACTCACCGTCACCATCCGGGGCGAGGGCCATGGCGGCCCGAACCAGGAATACGCCATGGCGCTGGCGCTGGCGCTGGTTGGAGAGCCGGGCATCTCCGGCATCAGCGCGGACACCGACGGCACCGACGGCGGCCGCGGCCTCGCCACCGATCCGGCGGGGGGCCTCGTCGATCCGACGACCCTGCAACGGGCCCGCGCCGCCGGCCTCGACCCGGCCGCGATGCTGGATCAGAACGACTCCACCGCGTTCTTCGCGGCCCTCGGCGACCTCGTGAACCCCGGCCCGACCCGTACCAATGTCAACGACTGCCGCATCATCCTCGTCAACTAGGCGTCACGTTCCGGCCGCTCCGGGCCTCTCCGCATTCCTGGCCCTCGGTCTCGCGCTCCTCAGCGCGGGTCCGGCCAAGGCCGACCTGCGCCTGTGCAACCAGACCGGCAGCAAGGTCGGCATCTCGCTGGGCTATCGCGATCCGCAGGGCTGGGTCACGGAGGGCTGGTGGGACCTCGCGCCGAAAGCCTGCGAGACCCTGCTCAAGGGCGCGCTGGCGGCCCGGTTCTACTACGTCTTCGCGGTGGACTACACGCGCGGCGGCGAATGGAGCGGGCGCTCGCTGATGTGTACGCGCGACTCGGAGTTCACGATCCGGGGCATGGAAGATTGTCTCGCCCGTGGCTATGACCGCAACGGCTTCTTCGAGGTCGATACCGGCGAGCAGAAGAGCTGGACCATACAGCTGACCGATCCCAACCGGGCCGATGCACCGGCGAAACCGTAACGCCCCGCCCGTGCCCTTGCGCGGCCCCGCTCGGGATGCGCACACCCACGTCCCATCATGACCACGCGGCGAGGCTTCAGGGCGCGCCGAGGACACCGGAGGAAATCGCTTGAAACGCTCGCGCCGCACGAAGATCGTCGCCACCCTCGGGCCGGCCTCCGACTCGCCGGAGATGATCGAGCGGCTGTTCCGCGCGGGCGTGGACGTGTTCCGGCTCAACATGAGCCATCTGCCGCGGGAGTTGCTGCCCGAGAAGGTCGAGGCGATCCGGACCATCGAGCGCGAGGCGAGGCATCCGATCGGGATCCTGGTGGATCTGCAGGGGCCGAAGCTGCGGCTCGGCACCTTCGCGGAGGGCGCCGTGATGATCGAGGCCGGTGCTGCCTTCGTGCTCGACGGCGATCCGACCCCCGGCGATTCCCACCGCTGCCACCTGCCGCATCCGGAGATCCTCCAGGCCCTGGAGCCCGGCCACGCGATCCTGCTCGACGACGGCAAGCTGCGGCTCTCGGTGGTCGAGACGTCGCAGAACCGGGCGGTGACCCGGGTCGAGGTCGGCGGACGGATCTCCAACCGCAAAGGCGTGTCGCTGCCGCACACGGTGATCCCGGTGCCGGCGATGACCGACAAGGACCGGGCCGATCTGGACGCCGGCCTCAACGCGGGCGCCGACTGGATCGCCGTGTCCTTCGTCCAGCGGCCCGAGGACGTGGCCGAGGTGAAGAAGGTCTGCGCCGGCCGCGCGCTGGTGATGGCCAAGATCGAGAAGCCGCAGGCGCTGACGCGGCTCGACGAGATCATCGAGATCTCGGACGGGCTGATGGTCGCCCGGGGCGATCTCGGCGTGGAGATGCCCCTGGAGCAGGTTCCGGGCGTGCAGAAGCAAATCACCCGCAGCGCCCGGCGCTTCGGCAAGCCGGTGGTGGTCGCGACCCAGATGCTCGAATCGATGATCACCGCGCCGGTCCCGACCCGCGCCGAGGTCTCGGACGTGGCCACCGCGGTCTACGAGGGCGCGGATGCCGTGATGCTGTCGGCCGAGAGTGCCTCGGGTGCTCATCCGATCGGCGCCGTGGAGACCATGAACCGCATCGCCGAACAGGTGGAGCGGGACGCGCTCTACTGGTCGATCATCCGGGCGCAGAGCGCGACCCCCGACCACACGGCCAACGATGCCATCGCGGCGGCGGCGCACCAGATGGTGAACGCCCTCGACCTCGACGCCATCATGGCCTGGACCAGTTCGGGCTCGACGGCCCTGCGCCTCTCGCGCGAGCGTCCGAACGCCACGGTGATCGCGCTGACGCCCCGGCGGGAGACCGCGCGGCGCCTCGCCCTGGCCTGGGGCACCCATCCGATCGTCACCAAGGACGCCAGCGACGTGGACGACATGTCGTTCCGCGCCGCCAAATTCGCGGTCCGCGAAAAGTTCGCCGCGGTGGGCGACCGGGTGATCGTGGTCGCCGGCCTGCCCTTCGGCACGCCCGGGGCCACGAACCTCGTCCGGCTCGCCTTCATCACGCGGGAGCACGCCGATAAGGCGTGATTCCGTCTTCAACCCGGTTTCAAGACCCGCTCGCTGATCCGGTGCGCAGAGAGGCCCGTGGCCGTTCAACGGCGTCTGACGGGAGATCTTCGGCCAACCGATCGAAGGATCGCGCCCGGTCGGGGTGAGGGCGCGGATCGGGGAGACCCATTGGGGATCCGTGCCGTCGCCCAGCGGTTCAGGGCGTCGCCGCCGTCGTTTCACTGGCGAGTCGCGCGATCTCCTCGGTCACGCGCTCCGCGGCGACGTACTGGAGCATATGCCCGATCCCCGGCAGCAGCACGAGCCGCGCGCCTGGGATCGTGCGCGCGAGCGGCACCGCCTGAAGGTCGCTGCGCACGATCGGATCGGCCTCGCCGGAGATCACCACGGTGGGGACACGGATCGCCTCGTAGCGCGGGCTCTGCGCCGCAAGCGCCGTGGTCAGGCCGAGGAGGTCCTGCACGTTGGCGAGCAGCGTCCCGGGGCGCAGGACCAGGGCGGCCCGGGCTGCCTCCGGATAGTCCGGCCGCTCCGGCTGCGGCCGGAAGACCCGGCGCGCCGCCTCCGGCAGGAAACGCTGTGCCAGCGGCGGACCGATGGTGCGGCTGAGCAGCCATGCGACCGGCGGCGTCACGGCGAGCCGCCAGTACCATGGCAGGTCCGGCATCCGGTCGGGCATCGGCATCGCCACGGGTGCGGCGAGGGCGAGGGCGGCGACCCGGTCCGGGTGATCGAGGGCCAGCGCCAGCGCGAGGGCGCCGGCCCAGGAATGGCCGAACACGATCGCCTTGCCGACGCCCATGCGCTCCAGAGCCTCGGCGATCAGCCGGGCCTGCACGGTCGGCGCCGCGGCCTCGGCCCCGGCGATCCGATCGCTCCAGCCGAATCCCGGCCGGTCGAAGGCGATCACCCGGAACCCTCGGGCCGCGAGGCGGCGGCCGATGCCCTCCATCGGGTCCGACGCGTTGGCCGAGGCGCCATGCAGGAGAACGATCGGGACTCCGCCCGCGGGCCCGTCCTGGATCGTGGCAAGGCGGCCGCCGGTCACCTCGACGAAGGGCCCCGCCGGCGGATATTCAGCGCCGATCCGAAGGGTGATCATGAGGCTGATGACGGCGCCGACAGCCAGGATGAGGCCCAGCGCCGCCAGGGGCAGCGCCAGGATGGCGAGCGCGATTCCGAGCATCCGGGTCACAGGTCGCGGCCGTCGACCTCCGGCGCGAGATGGTCGATCGCTTCGCCGATCTTGTCCATCTGCGGATAGAGCGACCGGGCCCGGCGGAACGCCGCCAGCGCATGCACCTTGTCGTCCTGGGATTCGTAGATCCGGCCCAGGGCGGCCCAGGCCTCGAAATGGCGCGGCTCCAGGACCAGCGCCCGCTTGAGATCGCCGATGGCGTCGTCCTTGTCGGTCAGCAGCCAGAACACCGTCGCGCGCCGGTTCCATCCCTCGGGCCAGTCGGGCTCCAAGGCCGTGACCCGATCCATCAGCTCGGCCGCGAGCGGGAACTCGTGTGCGGACACGGCCTGGCGGGCCCGGTCCGTGAGCAGGTCCACGGTGGGACTGCCGGATCCGGCAAAGCGCCGCTCGATGAGCGTGGCGATCCCCTTGGCTTCGACCGGATCCTCGCTGGCGCGGAGGCGGGCGAACAGGTCGTCGAGGCTCGGAGGCTTCGGCGCGGGTTTCGCCTCGGGCGCCGCCCGGCTCGGCCGTCCGGCGTCGGACGCGGCCCGCGCCCCAGGCGTCGCGGCAGCCAGGGCCGAGAGACAGACCAGGGCGGCGAGGAAACGCGTCGGCATCATGCCGCCAGAGTGTGCGCCGCCGCTTAGCCCGTCAACGTGCCGCGGTGCCGCGCACGTGAAAACAGCCGCGCCCGTGTGGGAGCGGCTGTCCGTGCCCGACCGCAGTCGGGTGCCTTCAACCCTGGCGGGCCTTGAAGCGCTTCTGGGTCTTGTTGATCACGTAGACCCGGCCCTTGCGGCGCACGAGCTGGTTGTCGCGGTGCCGGCCGCGCAGGGACTTGAGCGAGTTGCGGATCTTCATCGGTCTCTCGAGCCCGGAGGGCCGTCCATGGGTGAGATATCGGGAACGTCGCCAGAAGGCAGGACGCGCAAGCGCGCCCGGCGATCACGGCACACGCATCGCGGGATGGCGCCGCCATATCAGGATTCGCCCCGGCAAGGCAAGACGCGCCGGCTATGCCGCTCAAGGCACCATCTCGCGGTTCACGACTGGCGCAGTCTCCACCAACTGGCGCCCGATCTCGTGCGGCAGCACGGCGAGCAACGGCGTCGGCCGTTCGAAAGCGGGCGGGTGCAGCCCCATGCGGCCGACCCGAACGGAGTCAGCACAAGCTCGGCGACTCGGTCGATGCCGCCCGCCGACAGGCCGGGGTGGCAGAGGGCGGGTTCGTCGAGACAGCCCTCGCGGCCGCCGGCGCGTCGCAGGATCTCGTCGGCGGCATGCTATTCCCCGGTGCCGACGTCCGAACCCGTGCGCGCGCGCCACGCTCTCGCGGCCCCGTCGCGTCGACCCCGCGAGCCCGCTCGCCGATATCGATCGCCTCTGCTGCCCGGACCAGGAAATCTGAGGGAGACTCTTGAGGCACGGCCAACGCTGAACACCGAGACGAGGGCGCAGGCCTGGTTTCCACGCCGACCGGCTTCTCAAGGGCTCAATTGTCGTGGGCTCACGTCCGGGCGTAGGTCCCGATGAGCACACCTTTCCCCACGACGTGGCCGTCCATGGCCTTCAGCAGCGCGCCGCGGCCGGGATCGTCCGGGAGGTCGAGGGTCCGCCGCAGGGCGTAGATCTGGAAGACGTAATCGTGCGGTCCGTGCCCGCTCGGGGGATCCGGCGGCAGCCATCCGGCACGCAGGAAGCTGTTCTTGCCGAGCGGGAGGTTCTTTCCGGGTCCGGGATGGGAGACCGCGCCTTCATCGATCTGGGACAGATCGGGTGGCAGGTTCCACGCGATGAGGTGGACCAGGGGCTGCGGCGTCGGACTGCCCGCGTCCTCGACCAGCAGGACCACGGCCGCGGTACCGGCCGGCAGGCCGCTCCAGGTCAGCGACGGTGATACCCCTTCGCCGTCTGCGGTGAAGCGGGCGGGCATATCGCTCCTGTCGGCGAAGGCAGGGCTGCTCAAGCTGAGCGAGGTCGGGACGTCCGGAAAGGCCGCGTGAAAGGCCGTCTTCTCTATCCCGGCCTTCAGGCCCGACAGGGCCTCGCCGACCGCACTGGGGATCTTCTCGAGCATCGCCGTCTCCTCCGCCGCGACGCCAACTGCGGAAGCGGCACCCCGGTTCAGCCCCGGTGCCCGGCCGCGACCATGTAGTTCACCGCCTTGTCCCGGCCGGTGCGCCAGCCGTCGGTGAGGGGGTTGTAGACGACCCCGACCGTGTCGGCGACATGGAGCCCGCCCGACCGGATCGCGCGGCCGAGTTCCTGCGGCGTCACGAACTTCTCCCAATCGTGCGTGCCCCGGGGCAGCCACCCGAGGACGTACTCGGCCCCGACGATCGCCAGGGCGAAGGAGCGGAGCGTCCGGTTCAGCGTCGCGGCGAACAGCATCCCGCCGGGCCTCACGGCCGCGCAGGCCGTGCGCACGAAGGCCGGCATGTCGGAGACGTGCTCGACGACCTCCATGATCAGCACGGCGTCGAAGGTGGTTCCGGCGGCGACCACGGCTTCGATCGTCTCGCCGCGGTAATCGACCGGCACGCCGGCCGCCTCGGCATGGGCCCGGGCCACCGCGATGTTCTGCTCCGCCGGATCGAGGCCCGTCACGGTCGCGCCGAGCCGGGCCAGTGGCTCCGACAGCACGCCGCCGCCGCAGCCGACATCGCAGATCGAGAGCCCGTCGAGCGGAAATGGCGTGCGCGGATCGCGCTGGTACCGGTCGCAGAGGGCGTCGCGGATATAGGCGAGCCGCACAGGATTGAACCGATGCAGCATCCGCATCGGGCCGGCCTCGTCCCACCAGGTCGCGGCGAGGGCGTCGAAGCGGGCGACCTCGCCGCGGTCGACGAAGCCCCCGGTGCCGTGGTCCGTGGCTGCCCTGTCCATGCGCGTTCCGTCCTCGGAGGTCCGCCCGCGCCTTAGCATGGCGACCCCGGGTGAGTCGCCGCGGCGCGCGCGCGCCATGCTTGGCCGGTTGTTGACACCTCACCGAGCCGCTTGTACCCGCCGGGCACCCTTCGGACCGGCCCGCGGCGGGTCCCGGCCCGTCGCCGCGGCGGGTTCCACCCCGGCGCCATCGGGAACCGCGATCGAGAGACCATGCCCCGTCTGGTGATGAAATTCGGCGGCACCTCCGTCGCCAACGTCGAGCGCATCCGCAACGTGGCGCGGCACGTCGCCCGCGAGGTCGCGGCCGGCTACGAGGTGGCCGTGGTCGTCTCCGCCATGTCGGGCAAGACCAACGAACTGGTCGACTGGGTCAAGGATGCGAACGCGCTCTACGACCCCCGGGAATACGATGCGGTTGTGGCCTCCGGGGAACTGATCACGGCCGGCCTCCTGGCGATCGCGCTCCAGAAGGACGGCATCAAGGCCCGCTCCTGGCAGGGCTGGCAGATCCCGGTGGTGACCTCGGACGCGCATGGCTCGGCCCGCATCGCCGAGATCGACCCGACGAATCTCGAAGCCGGCTTCGCCAAGGGCGAGGTGGCGGTGATCGCCGGCTTCCAGGGGATCCATGTTGAGACCGGCCGGGTGACGACCCTGGGCCGCGGCGGCTCGGACACCTCGGCGGTGGCGGTGGCGGCGGCCATCGGCGCCGAGCGCTGCGACATCTACACGGATGTGGACGGGGTCTACACCACGGACCCGCGCATCGTCCCGAAGGCCCGCCGCATGGAGCGGGTGACCTTCGAGGAGATGCTGGAGATGGCATCCCTGGGCGCCAAGGTGCTGCAGGTCCGCTCGGTCGAGCTCGCCATGGTCCACCGGGTGCCGACCACGGTCCGCTCCTCCTTCGATCCGCCGGACGCCGCGCGCCCGGGCACCCTCATCTGCGACGAGGACGACATCGTGGAACAGCAGATCATCACCGGGATCGCGTTCTCCCGGGACGAGGCGCAGATCACCCTGCGCAAGGTCAAGGACAGCCCCGGCGTGGCCGCGGCCATCTTCGGGCCGCTGGCGGACGCCAACATCAACGTCGACATGATCATCCAGACCGTGTCGGGCGATCAGTCGACCACCGACATGACCTTCACGGTCCCGTCCGCCGAGTATCAGCGCGCCCGGGCGATCCTCGACGAGGCGCGGACGCAGATCGGCTACGCCCAGATCGAGGGCGCGACCGACGTGGTGAAGGTCTCGGCGATCGGCGTCGGCATGCGCAGCCACGCGGGCGTGGCCGCCAAGGCGTTCCGGGCACTCGCCGAGAAGGGGATCAACATCCGCGCGATCACCACTTCAGAGATCAAGTTCTCCGTGTTGATCGAGGCGGCCTATACGGAGCTTGCCGTGCGCACGCTCCACTCGCTATACGGCCTGGATCAGGCCTGAGCCTGGGACGACGCGGTGTCGATCGGGTCGCGTGGTGTGAGCTGAACAGTCGCGGACCGTTTCGCCGATCCCAGAGCGCGTCTGGCGGCTGCGGCACGGTCCTCCCGGCGCCGGCCGTCCCGAGCTTGGCGCCAAGGTTGCAGGGTGGTCGACGCCAAGGCCGCTCACCGACACTGGAACGACGAACCGATGCCCGCTGCGCCCGGAGGCCCGCGCCTGCTGCTGCGCCGCCTCCGCGAAGCGATGGCGGAGCCGGTCAGCCCCCAGGCGCGCCTCGACCGCATTGTCGTCCTGATCGCCGCCAACGTCGTGGCCGAGGTCTGCTCGGTCTATGTGCTGCGGGACGACAACACCCTCGAATTGTTCGCCACCGAGGGCCTGAACCGCGAGGCGGTTCACCAGACCCGGATGCGCGCCGACGAGGGCCTGGTCGGCCTCATCGCCCGCAACGCCGAGCCGCTGTCCCTCTCGGACGCCCAGAACCACCCGGCCTTCTCGTATCGGCCGGAGACCGGCGAGGAGGCATATCACGCCTTCCTGGGCGTGCCGCTGCTGCGCGCCGGCAACACCCTCGGCGTCCTGACCGTCCAGAACAAGACCTACCGGGTCTATTCCGAGGAGGAGATCGAGGCGCTCCAGACCACCGCGATGGTGCTCTCGGAGATGATCGCCTCGGGCGAGCTGGAGGGTCTGGCGCCGGATGCCGGCACCGCCGCCCGGCGCCCGGTCCTGGCGCGGGGCATCGCCCTCGCCGACGGGATCGGCCTGGGCCACGTGGTGCTGCACGAGCCCCGCGTCGTCGTGAAGACGCTGATCGCCGAGAATGTCGAACGCGAGGTCGCGCGCCTGGACGAGGCGATCGAGGAGGTGCGCTCGGCGATCGACGCCCTGGTCGAGCGCGGCGACCGGATCGGCACCGCGGAGAGCCGCGAGGTGCTGGAGACCGTCCGGATGTTCGCCCACGACAAGGGCTGGCTCCGGCGGATGCGCGAGGCGGTGGCCTCGGGCCTGACCGCCGAGGCCGCCGTGGAGCGGGTCCAGTCGGACAACCGCGCCCGGATGATGCGGCAATCCGATCCGTATCTGCGCGATCGCCTGCACGATCTCGACGACCTCGCCAACCGGCTGCTGCGCGCCCTGATCGGCCCCGAGGCGGCGGGGGTCCTCGAGCTGCCCGAGAACGCCATCCTCGTGGCGCGCACGATGGGGCCCGCGGCGCTCCTGGACTACGAGGCCTCGACGCTGCGCGGGATCGTCCTGGAGGAGGGCGGTCCGACCAGCCACGTGGCGATCGTCGCCCGGGCGCTCGGCATCCCGGCGGTGGGCGAGGTGGAGAACGCCACGGCGCTCTGCGACGCCGGCGACGCCATCATCGTCGACGGCGTGGCGGGCGAGATCCACGTCCGGCCCGGCCCCGAGATCGAGGCGGCCTATGCCGAGATGGTGCGCCTGCGCGCCCGCCGGCAGGAGCAGTACCGGGCCCTGCGCGACGTCCCGGCGCGGACCCGCGACGGGGTGCGGGTCGGCCTGCACCTCAATGCCGGTCTTCTGGTCGATTTCAGCCACCTGCACGAGACCGGCGCCGAGGGCGTCGGCCTGTTCCGCACCGAGCTGCAATTCATGGTGGCGCAGCGCATGCCGTCGGCCGCGGAACAGCAGGACCTCTACCGCAAGGTGTTCGCGGCCTCCGCCGGCAAGCCCGTGACGGTCCGGACCCTCGACATCGGCGGCGACAAGATCCTGCCCTACATGGCCAAGCTCGAGGAGGAGAACCCGGCGCTCGGCTGGCGGGCGATCCGCATCGGCCTCGACCGGCCGGCTCTGCTGCGGATGCAGCTGCGCGCCCTGTTGAAGGCCGCCGACGGCGATCCGCTCAAGATCATGTTCCCGATGGTCGCCACGGTGGACGAGTTCGTGCGTGCCCGCGGCATCGTCGAGCGCGAGAAGGCCTACCTGAAGCGCCACGGCTACCGGCTGCCGACCGAGTGCAAGCTCGGGGCGATGATCGAGGTGCCCTCGCTGCTGTTCCAGATCGACGAGATCGCCCGGGAGGCCGATTTCCTCTCCGTCGGCTCGAACGATCTGATGCAGTTCCTGTTCGCGGTGGACCGGGAGAACCGGCGCGTCGCCAACCGGTTCGATCCGCTCAGCGTCGCGGCCCTGCGGGCGTTCCGGCTGATCGCGGAGCGGTCCAACGCCGCCGGCTGTCCGGTGACGGTCTGCGGCGAGATCGGGGGCCGGCCGCTGGACGCCATGGCGCTGATCGGCCTCGGCTACCGGGATCTGTCCATGTCGCCGGCCGCCATCGGCCCGGTCAAGGCGATGGTGCTGAGCCTCGACGCCCAGGCCGTGACCGAACTCATCGACGCCGAGATGGTGCGCATGCACGACGGCGATTCCCTGCGTCCGGCGCTGACCGCCTTCGCGCACGCCCGCGGCATCCCTATCTAAGGCCGGCCCTTGCCGAACATTCGGCCGGGGATGTACGGCAACGGCACGGCGCGTTCGGACGGCACGCCGCGGCGTCCGCCCTCGCGTGGGCGAGGCGGGGGAGGGGAGGACATCGTGCCGGGCCGAAGACCCTGCGAGCCGCGCCCTTCCGCGCTCGACACGTGAGCCGCGCCCCGGCCGGACCAAAGCGCATAGACCTGCAGAAACACGGGCGATGATCCCCTTCCCCACCGAGCGCCTCGACGCCATTCTGGCGCGGCACGATTTCGTCACCGCACAGCTCGCCACCGGCGAGGGCGAGCCCGACACCGTTGTCCAGCTCTCACGCGAGCTCTCGGACCTCGATCCGGTCGTGTCGGCGATCCGCCTCTATCGGGCGGCCCTGGAGAACCTCGCGGGCGTCGAGGCCCTGATCGACGAGCCCGGCACCGACCCTGAGATGCGGGCACTGGCGGCCGACGAGAAGCCCGAGGCGCAGGCCGCACTGGAGGCTGCGCATCGCGACCTCCAGCTCCTGCTCCTGCCCAAGGACGCCGCCGACGAGAAGAGCGCGATCCTCGAGGTCCGCGCCGGCACCGGCGGCGACGAGGCGGCCCTGTTCGCGGGCGATCTGTTCCGCATGTACGCGAAATACGCCGAGTCGAAGGGCTGGCGCGTCGAGGTGATCTCGGAGAGCGAGGGCACGGTCGGCGGGTTCCGCGAGGTCGTGGCGGAGGTGAAGGGGCGCGGCGTGTTCGCCCGGCTCAAGTACGAGAGCGGTGCCCACCGGGTGCAGCGCGTGCCCGACACCGAGACGCAGGGGCGCATCCACACCTCGGCCGCCACCGTGGCGGTGCTCCCGGAGGCCGAGGAGGTCGACATCCACGTCAACGACGCGGACCTGAAGATCGACACGATGCGCGCCCAGGGCGCCGGCGGCCAGCACGTCAACAAGACGGAATCGGCGATCCGCATCACCCACCTGCCGACCGGCATCGTCGTGTTCGTCCAGGAGGAACGCTCGCAGCACAAGAACCGCGCCCGCGCCATGTCGCTGCTGCGCGCTCGGCTCTACGACGCCGAGCGCAGCGCCAAGGATTCCGCGCGGGCCGCCGACCGCAAGGCTCAGGTCGGCTCAGGCGACCGCAGCGAGCGGATCCGCACCTACAACTTCCCGCAGGGTCGGGTGACCGATCATCGGATCAACCTGACCCTCTACAAGCTGGAGGAAGTGATGGCGGGCACGGCCCTCGACGAGGTGGTGGACGCCCTCATCACCGAGCATCAGGCGGAACTGCTGGCCGCCGAGGGCATGGCCTGAGCGCCGTCGTGACGACCGGGTCGAGCCGGAGCCTGTCCCGCCGCGCGGCCCTGCGGCACTGCGCGGCCGCCCTGGAGGCCGGGGGGCTCGATGGCGCGTCCGGCGATGCCCGCTTCCTGCTCCTGGGCATCCTCGGCCTCGAAGCCCGCGACCTCCTCCTCGCCGGGGAACGGCCCCTGCGGGACGACGAGGCCGCCGCCCTCGACGCCGCCCTCGCGCGGCGGCTGGCCGGGGAGCCCGTGGCCCGCATCCTCGGCACCTGGGAATTCTGGGGCCTGCCCATCCGGCTGGAGCCTGAGACCCTGGTCCCGCGGCCGGATACCGAGATCCTGGTCGAGGCCGCGCTCGCCGCCGTGCCGGACCGGAACGCCCCGCTCCGCTGCCTGGATCTCGGCACGGGCTCCGGCTGTATCCTGGCGGCACTCCTGAGCGAGCTTCCCCGCGCCTCCGGGATCGGTCTGGACCGCGCGTTCGGCGCGCTGCGGGTCGCCCGCCACAATGCGACGGTGAACGGGCTCGGCGAGCGGGCGGCCTTCGCGGTCTCGGACTGGTGCGATGCGGTCCGGGGCGCCTTCGATCTCGTGGTCTCGAACCCGCCCTACATCGCGCGCGCTGTGATCCCCACCCTCGACCGGGAGGTCCGGGCCCACGATCCCATCGCGGCCCTCGACGGCGGGACAGACGGTCTCGACGCCTACCGGCGCATTCTCGACGGCGTTCGCGCCGGACGATCGCTCGCCCCCGGCGGGACGCTCGCGTTCGAGATCGGCTACGATCAGGCGGTGGCCGTGCGCGGCCTCGCCGTCGCGGCGGGCTTCTCGGATCGCGGCCTGACCCGTGACCTTGCGGGCAACGACAGGGTCCTGTGCTTTGGTCTTCCCAACGGCGACAGGGATGCCTAAGTAAGGGGCGACGCTCCACCGTCGAAAAAATGCTTGTTGCATCAGCCGGGGAACGCTAGTGTCGGCTTGAAGATCGCGAACCGTTCGTTAAGACGGACGATTGTACGGTCGGCGTCGTTCGCTGGTCGTCGATGGGTTTGCTGATCCCCCAAACGTCGGACCAGAGCGCGCGTGATGGCGCGGCGGTTCGGCAGAACTCGAACCTGACAATCAGCTGGTTTTCGGAGCCCGGTGAGGGCACGCGGGGCGAGCGATGGTCAGACTGACGCGGCGGTCGCGATGCGGCTGAACGCGCGGCGCCGCCGGGTGCGCTTGACCGGTCTGCGTCTCGAGATCTTTGCCGGGCGCTCCCGAAGACAGTCGTTTGCGTGAACGAGGGTCATTACAGACCAATGAGACCAAACCAGAATCGACGGATGCGCGGCCGGAACCGGCCGAAAGGTCCGAATCCGCTGACGCGCTCGTACGAATCCAACGGTCCCGATGTCAAAATCCGTGGTACCCCGCAGCACATCGCCGACAAATACGCGCAGCTCGCGCGGGACGCGCTGGCGGCCGGTGACCCGGTAGCGGCCGAAAATTACTTCCAGCACGGCGAGCATTACTTCCGGATCGTATCCGGTGCTCAGGATCAGACCCGCCCGGCGAACACGGGCGGCTATGCCAGCCGAAGCTTCGACGACGAGATGGACGAGGGCGACGAGGACGGGCAGGGCAACGGTGCGTCCCAGAACGGTCAGGCCTATAACGGCTATGACGACGGCGATCCCGGCCAACAGCCCCAGCCCTACGAGAACCGCGCCGACCAGAATCAGCAGGATGGCCGCCAGAACCGGGACCGGTTTCAGAACCGCGATCAACGGCGCTTCGACAATAACGGCCGAGACAATACCGGCCGCCAGGATTACCGCCGCCCGGATCAGCCCCGTCAGGATTATCAGCGGCCCGACTACCAGCGCCCGGATTATCGGCAGGACCGTCCGGCCAACCGGCAGGATCGCCAGGATTACCCCCGGCAGGATTATCGGCAGGATCGCCAGGAAAACCGGCAGGACAATCGGCAAGACAACCGCCAGGACAGTTCGCAGGAGAACCGTCAGGACGGACGCTCCGAGAACCGTCAGGACTCGCGCGGCGACCAGAACCGCTACGACAACGGACGCGGCGAGGCACCGCGGACCGAGACACGATCGGAGCCGCGGTCCGAGATCCGGCAGGAGCCCCGAACCGAAGGTCGGTCGGAGCGGGCGCCGCGCAGCGAGACCACGCCGCGGCGCGAGCGCCGCCGCGAGGCCGCTCCCGTCGTGGCGGCCGAGGATCCGAGCGGCCTGCCGGCGTTCCTGATGGCCCCCGCGCGCCCGGTACAAGCCGCCGAGCCGCCGGACTCGACCCCGGAGCCGGAGGCGAGTGCCGAGGAGGCGCCAGCCGCCAAGCCCCGCCGCCGCCGTCGCCCGCGCTTCGAGAGTGTCGCGGAAGACGGCGAGCCGCGCACGCCCACCGATGACACACCGACCGAGTAGGCGGACCGCGCATCCAACGGAACCGAAAGAGGCCGTCCCGGGAAACCGGGGCGGCCTTTCCCGTTTTCTCGGATCAGCAGCGGACCGCGCGCCAATCCGGGTAGGCATGGACCCGGTGGACCAGTCGGCGATGCCGGCCGATCTCGCCGTAGGGCGCGATTTCCCAATCCCACGCCGCATCCGGCGGCGGCAGGGCGACCCCGAACATCAGGTCGAGGCTGTCGGTGAGCCGGCCGGCGCGATCCTCCTCGCGCTGCACCGTGTCGGTGATCAGGCAGACCCGTCCCGCGGTCCGGGCGAAGTCATCCAGGGCCGCGAGATGGGTCTCGATCAGCTGAGCCCCGAGCTGGGACGGCGCCCCGCGCCCCCGGGCCTCGTAGGCGTCGAGCGGAACGATCGGGATCTGCGAGAGCAGGTTGGCCGAGACGATCAGGTCCGCGCCCGCGCAGAACGCGGCCAGGTCCCCAGCCAGGCCGGCCCCGATCTCGGCGGTCACCAGACTGACATTGGCGTGGCCCCGGACCGCGAGCCGCGCCGGCCAGGGATGGACCGCGTCCACAAGGCTGACGCGTCCGAACAGGGTGGCGAGGCGATCCAGGGGGACGTCGTCGAGGAGTCCGGAGCCGATGACGGCCGCAAGCCCGCGCCGCGGCGTCGCCTCCGCGGCTGCTGCGACGACACCCCGCGCATGCTCCAGATGCGGCGCCCAGGCGGCGCGGCAGCGCCGGGATCGGGCGTGGAGCAGGCCGCTCTGCCGGACGAAGCCGAGCCGGCGCAGGCGTAGCGGTGCGGGATTGAGCAGCGACAGCGCCCAGGCGAACAGCATCGCCGTCCGGCTCAGTCCCCGTCGGGTGCTGAGATGCCCGCCGGCGTACCGCGATAGCCGGTGGCCAGGACGTAGAGCTCGCTCGAATCCGCCCGGCTCGCCGCCGGCTTCACGTGGCGGACGGTCGCGAAGTCGCGCTTCAGGTCGGCCAGCAGAGCATGTTCGGTGCCGCCCTGGAGCACCTTGGCGAGGTAGGAGCCCCCCGGCCCCAGCACCTCGCGGGCGAACTCCGCCGCCGTTTCCGCGAGGCCGATGATGCGCAGGTGATCGGTCTTCTTGTGACCGGTGGCGTTGGCCGCCATGTCGGACAGGACGAGGTCCGCCGGGCCGCCGAGCAAAGCGGTCAGCCGGGATGGTGCTTCGGGATCGAGGAAGTCCAGCGTGATGAAGTCCACCCCCGCCATCGGCTCGATCTCCAGGAGATCGATGCCGACGACCCGGCCCGACGGACCCACCGCTCGGGCGGAGATCTGCGACCAGCCCCCCGGGGCGGCACCGAGATCGACCACCCGCTGGCCCGGCTTCAGCAGCTTGTAGCGCTCGTCGATCTCCATCAGCTTGTAGGCCGCCCGGGACCTGTAGCCCTCGCGCTTGGCCCGGGCCACGTAGGGATCGTTGAGCTGGCGCTCCAGCCAGCGCTTCTGCGACAGGGTCCGCCCGCGGCCGGTCTTCACCCGCTGCTTCAGTTCCCCGCGCACACCGCCGCCGGAACTCGCGCCGCCGCGCCGGTCGCTCATCGCGATGCCCTCATCGCACGGCCTTCCGGATCCAGACCCCGTCCTCGCGCATCATGTTCATCAGCAATCCTTCGCGCAGCCCCCGGTCGGCGATGCGCAACCGCTCGGACGGGAAGGCCCGGCGGATCGCCTCCAGGATCGCGCATCCGGCGAGCACCAGATCGGCCCGGTCCCGGCCGATGCACGGGTTGTCGGCCCGCTGTTCGAGCCTTGTATCCAGCAGATCGTCGATCGCGGTCGTGACATCGTCGTCGTTCATCCACAGGCCGTCGACCCGCCGCCGTTCGTAGCGCGCCAGCCGGAGATGCATCGCCGCGATGGTGGTGACGGTGCCCGACGTGCCGAGCAGATGGAACCGGGGCGCGGTCGCGGCCGCGGCGGCCCGGAGCGCGAAGGGGGAGAGCTTGCCGGCCACCTCCTCGACCATGCCCTCGAACATGCGCCGGGTGACCTCGGCCCCGCCGTGGCGCTCGGCCAGGGTGACGACGCCGACGGGCAGGGAATCCCAGGCCCGGATCCGCAGGGTCGGGTCGGTGGACGGGTTGGCGGCGGCACCGTCCAGCCACGCGATCTCGGTGGAGCCGCCGCCGATGTCGAAGATCACCACCGATTCCGCCAGCGGATCGGCCAACGCCGCACAGCCGGTGACGGCCAGATAGGCTTCGGTCTGGCGGTCGACGATCTCGAGGTCGAGGCCCACCCCCCGGCGGACGCGCTCGACGAAGGCCGCCCCGTTCACCGCGAGCCGGCACGCCTCCGTGGCGATCACCTTGGCCCGCTGCACGCCGCGGGTCTCCATCTTGGTCCGGCAGATGCGCAGGGCTTCGACCGTCCGCTCGATCGCCGCCTCGTTGAGCCGGTCCGAGGTCCCGAGCCCCTCGCCGAGCCGGACGATGCGCGAGAACGCGTCGATGACGCGGAAGCCCGCGAAGGTCGGCTCCGCGATCAGAAGGCGGCAATTGTTGGTGCCGAGGTCGAGCGCCGCGTAGGCGGGGCGACGGCGCTCGCGGCCCGGGATCCCGGCCGGCGGCTGGTGCGGCGCTGCGCCGAGCTGGATTCGGGACGGCACGGCCGCGGCGGTCTCGTCCCTCATCGGCGCGGCCGTCGGTCCTTCGGGTCGGCCGGGAGCGTTGCGCTCGGCCTGGGCTGATCCGTGACCCTACAGGCTCGGCGGGGAACTGCAACGTCCGATCGTGACAGGTGTCAGGCCACGGCCTTCATCATGCCCGCCCGTCTGGGAATCGGCCGCAAAAGGCTCTTCACCTGCGAATAGGGGCGCGGCCGGTTGATCACCTCGTCGAGGCGGGACCACAGGGTCTTCGGCGAGAACGGCTTGGCGATGATCTCGTTGACGCCGAGCGCCACCGCCCGGTCGACGACGTTCCGGCGGGGCTGGGCGAGCATCAGGATGATCGGGATGGTCGGGCAGGGCGAGGTCGTGGGCGTGCGCGCCAGTCGGATGAACTCCTCGCCGGACAGGATCGACAGGTCCCAGTCGATGATGCTGATGTCCGGCTTGCTCTCCGCCAGGACGCCCAGGGCCTCGGCGCCGTCCGGCGCTTCGAGGACACGCTTGATGCCGACGCGCATCAGCATGTCGCGCACGATTCGGCGGATGTAGAGACTCTCGTCGACGACGAGGGCCGAGAGATCGGGAAAGGTCGGTGTCGCGATCATGGCCGGGCGCAGTGCGGGACGCGTCGCCGACCTTAACGCGCCAGCGTTTGCGTTTCGCTAATGCGGTTTCTCGCATGTGAATGAATATGCCGGAGGGCTTCGCACGCCTGCGTTGTTTACCGCAAGAAAGTAACGAAATGGGCGCGTCTGGGCCAAGAAGGTCCTTGCGGTCAAGGCCCGATTGCGTCAGGACTGGGGCGTTATTCTTGGTTACCGCGACCTGGGGTAATGATAGTGCGGGGCGTGGGCTGTCTGGGATGGCGCGCACGCGGTATTCGGAATTTAGGGCGGCGGACGGTTTTTGCGAGCTTTCGATGGGACGTGGTCGTGATTTCAGGGGGCCGCAGAAGCGCGGCTTCGACGAGAGTGGCGAGCCGAGATGGCCTGACCAGGCACCCCCCAGCGGCGGATTCGGTGGTGGGTACGGTGGCGGCGGCTTCGGAGGCGGCGCCGGCGGTGGCGGCGGGTTCGGAGGCGGCGGGTTCGACCGCGGTCCGGCCCGTGGCGCGGCGCCGGTGGCGTCCGGACCGGAACGTGATGCCACTGTCAAGTGGTTTAACAAGGAGAAGGGTTTCGGTTTCGTCGAGCTTGGCGACGGATCGGGCGATGCCTTCCTCCACATCCGCGCCGTCGAGGCTGCCGGCCACGCGGATCTGATGCCGGGGACCCGCCTGACCGTGACCACCGCCCAGGGTCAGAAGGGCCCGCAGGTGACCAGCGTCACCAGCGTCGATACGTCCACGGCCGAGGCGCCCGCGCCCCGGCGCGAGTTCCGGCCGCGCACCGGCGGATACGGTGGCGCCCCCGGCGGCGCTGGCGGTGCCGGAGGCGGCTACGGTGGCGGTGCCGGAGGCGGCTACGGTGCTGGTGGCGGTGGCGGTGGCGGTGGTGGCCGCTTCGCCGGCGGTCCGTCGGTGGAGATGAGCGGCACGGTGAAGTGGTACGACCCTGCCAAGGGGTTTGGCTTCGTGTCGGTCAATGACGGCGGCAAGGACGTGTTCGTGCACCGCTCGGCCCTCTCGCGCGCCGGGCTCGAGTCGCTCGCCGAAGGTCAGCAGGTCACGCTGGCCGTTGTCGACGGCCAGAAGGGTCGCGAGGCCCAGAGCATCAACGTCGAAGATTGATGGTTCCGCGGCGGTCGTTCTGCCGCCGCGATCCATGACAAGGCGGCAGGGCGGTGGTTCCGATGGGAGCCGCCGTCCTTCGCGTTATGGGTCCTCCGTGCGTCCTGTCCTGTTTTCGATGATCCTGTTCGTGATCTCCGGCTGCGCCCGCGCTACGGACTTCACCGGCTTTTACGCGGGGATCAATGCCGGCTACGCCCGGGGCGATGAACGCGACCGGATTGTGACCGGATCCGCCGACGGATCGCCTGCATCCCGTCTCCGATTCGGGACCGGATCCGATTTGCCGCCGAGTGCACAGGGTGCGGCTGCGGCGCTGCGCCGGTCCGATCGAAACAACAGGGCCGTGTTACCTGGGCGCTGAATCGCTGCTGCGCAGCTCGGGCTGCTGGCGTCGGGGAAGAACGGGGCACGGGCAGGCAGACCTCCCCGGCGAGCGGCGTGAGTGCTGCCAAAGCGCTTTCTCGGACGCGGCTGCGATCTTCCCGCATTGCTGTCGGACACCGACGCCGATGACGGATTGATCCCCGCCCCCTTTTTCGTATCGTCGGCCGGACCCACACATCGCCGCCGGATGATGCCAGCGGCCGGCCCTGGCGCGTCTTTTTCCCCTCCGCGGGTATCGGCTTCACACAAGCTGTTTGGCCGACGCAGCTTCAGGTCCGGGCGCGGGTGCCCTCGCCCTGAGGGACGGGACGAGAGGGGTGACTTGTCCGCGCTGGGCGCGTCGCGTCCGCTCCGTAGCCGGTTGCCCTTGGTCCGAGACGGTGCTCGAGCCCCAAGGCACGGCGACGGCCACCCAATCCCGGCGGCGCTTTGGTGCGCCCTGATCGACCTGCCGGCGGCTCGCGGCCGCACAGTCGGCCCGCCGATCAGGTCGGCCCGGACAGTTGCGTCGTATTCTAAGCGCCTCTGTGCGCTTTGGAATTGTTCCGGAACATAGACGTTGCGTCACCATGGCGGCCGCGCTTAGGTGCCGGCATGAGATCACGGAAACGAGAGGTGGCGCCATGAGCGCCGATGCGGTGCGCAGTCGGTTGCACCCGGTTCACGCCTACCGTCTGGCGATCGCCGCGCGCCTGCTTCTGGCCGTCGTGGGCGGCTATACGGTTGCCGCACTCGCGAGCGGCTGGCTCGCCCTCGCCCTGCCGGGAGCGAGAGCCGAAGCGGTGTCGACGGCGACGCTGGCGAGCTTCGCCATCATGGCGGCTGCGGTGATCTGGGTGTTCGCGGCGCGGACGCTCGGGCGTGCGGCGCTGGTCATGGGACTCGTCGCAACGCTGCTCAGCGCCGCCCTCTGGCTTGCGGGCGCCTTCCAGGGTGGGAGCGCGGCGTGAGTCGATCCAGGAGCTTCCGCCAGTCGATGGCGTGGCTGCACACGTGGTCCGGCCTCGTGGTCGGCTGGGTGCTGTTCGCGATCTTCGTGACCGGAACCGCCAGCTATTACCGCCCCGAAATCTCAAAGTGGATGCGGCCGGAACTGTCGGAGGCGGCGCCCGATCCCGTCGCCGCGGCGACCCGCGCAGGTGCGTTCCTCCGGAAGACGATGCCGGACGCCGTGGGCTGGTCGGTCAAGCCGCCCAATGCGGAGAACCCGGCGGTCGAGGTCTATTGGTGGCAGAACCCCGGGGGCCCGTATCAACACGCGCTGCTCGATCCCGCGACGGGCGAGCGGTCGAGGGTCCGGGACAGCCACGGCGGCGACTTCCTCTACCGGTTCCATTTCGAACTGAACCTGCCGTCAATCTGGGGACGCTGGATCGTCTCCGCCTGCGCGATGGTCCTGCTGATCGCCCTCGTCACCGGCATCGTGACGCATCGGCGGATCTTCGCCGACTTCTTCACCTTCCGGCGGGACCGCGCGGCGCAGCGCGGCTGGCTCGACGCCCATAACGTCGTGGGGGTTCTCGCGCTGCCGTTCCACCTCATGATCGTCTACACCGGCCTCGTCACCCTGGCGTCGATGCTGATGCCCTGGCCGGTGATGACGGCCTATCACGGCGACGGACCGCGCTATTATGCGGACGCCGGCATCATGATCGCGGGCCGCCCGCCGGCCGGGCGCCCAGGCGCAGCGCTGCAACTCGGCGAGATCGTGACGCGGGCGATCGCCGCGACCGGGCAGACGCCTGAGGTCGTCATGGTCTCCAGCCCCGGCGATGCCGCCGCGACCGTCACCGCCTATTTCGAGGAACCGCCGGGGCTCGCCCATCTCCACCCGCAGATCGCCTACGACGCGGCGACGGGCGCCGAGATCGGGCGCATCGGGGAGGCCGGGGCGGCCACGCGGACCGGCGCCGTGATGGTCGGGCTTCACGAAGCGCATTTCGCGGCTGCGCCTTTGCGCCTCCTGTTCTTCCTCTGCGGCCTCATGGGCGCCGCCACCGTGGCGACGGGCCTGGTTCTCTGGACCGTCTCACGGGCCCCGGAGGGGGCCGATCCGGAGGGCTTCGGCCTGCGCCTGGTGCGCGTCCTGAACCTCGGCACCATCGCGGGTCTTCCCGCCGGGCTCGCCGCCTATCTCCTCGCCAACCGCCTGCTGCCGATTGACCTGGATGCGCGGGCGGATTGGGAGGTGCGCGGCTTCTTCGGCGCCTGGATCCTCGCGGCCCTGGCCTCCGCGCTCTATCCCCGTGCCCGGGCCTGGCCCCTCGCCCTCTTCGTGCCCGCGGTCGCGTTCCTGGCGGTCCCCGGAGTCGATGCCCTGACCGTGGGCGAGGTCCGCTTCCTGGGGTTCGACGCGGCCATGGCGATGCTGGGCCTGCTGCTCCTCGTCGGCGCGCGGCTGACGGCCCGCCGGAGGCAGGGCCGGACCAGGGCGAGCCTGCATCGGGCAGCCGAAGCGTGACCGGATCAGCCCTGGTCCTGTCCCTGCTCCTGAGCTTCTCGGGCTTCGCCGCCCTCGCGCTCAGCCTGGATCGGCATCACCGCGCGGTCTTCCGGACGCCGATGCGCGGAAAGCCGGTCGGGCGCCTGCGCGCGGTCGGTTGGGCGGGGCTCGCCCTGTCGTTCGCCGCCGCCGTCGCCTCCGCCGGATGGAGCTTCGGACCTGTCCAGTGGGTCGGCTCGCTCACAGCCTCGGCGCTTGCGGTGGTGGCGCTGCTTTCCTATCGTCCGGCCTGGCTCCGGGCCGCGGCCCTGGCGGCCCTGCCGCTCGCCGCGCTGGCCCTGCCGCTCGCACTTCTGCGCTGATGGCCCAACAGATCGTCGGGCCGATCGACCGATCCGTACCGAGATTGGCACCGCAATCGACAATGGCCGACGTAAGGTACAGCTTACGAAAACTGCCCTGTTCCGTGGTGTTCATCGCGCGCCGCGTTGTCCCCTCGCGATCGGGATCAGAACAGCGTAGACTCGGCCCGCTCGCACACTGGCCAAAAGTCCACCTTGATTCGACAGGCCAAAAGCCATTGGCTGCAATCAGAGCGGACGTGGATGCGGCCCGACGAGAGGGTCGCCCGAACGCCAGCTGAAGCCAAAGAGCCGCGGTTCGCGAGGCCGGGGCCAATGGAGGAACAGAGCGATGAACAAGCCGGAATTCCTCGGCGACGCCAAGATCAGGTCGCCGTTCTCGGCCCGTTACGAGAACTTCATCGGAGGCCAGTGGGTCGCCCCCGCGGCCGGCCGCTACTTCGAGAACACCTCGCCGATCACCGGCAAGGTGATCTGTGAGGTCGCCCGCTCGGACGCCCAGGACGTCGACAAGGCGCTGGACGCCGCCCACGCCGCCAAGGAGGCCTGGGGCCGGACCGCGCCGGCCGAGCGCGCCCGGATCCTCAACAGGATGGCCGACCGGATGGAGGAGAACCTCGATCTGCTCGCACTGGCCGAGACCTGGGACAACGGCAAGCCGATCCGCGAGACGACCAACGCCGACATCCCGCTGGCCATCGACCATTTCCGCTATTTCGCCGGCTGCGTGCGGGCGCAGGAGGGCTCGATCTCCGAGATCGACCATGACACGGTCGCCTACCACTTCCACGAGCCGCTGGGCGTCGTCGGCCAGATCATCCCGTGGAACTTCCCGATCCTGATGGCGGTGTGGAAGCTCGCCCCGGCGCTCGCCGCCGGCAATTGCGTGGTGCTCAAGCCCGCCGAGCAGACCCCGGCCTCGATCCTGGTGCTGATGGAGATCGTCGGCGACCTGCTCCCGCCCGGTGTCCTCAACGTCGTCAACGGCTTCGGCCTGGAGGCGGGCAAGCCGCTCGCCTCGAGCCCGCGCATCGCCAAGATCGCGTTCACGGGTGAGACGACCACCGGCCGCCTGATCATGCAGTACGCCTCGCAGAACCTGATCCCGGTGACGCTGGAACTCGGCGGCAAGTCGCCGAACATCTTCTTCGCGGACGTGGCCAACGAGGACGACGACTTCTTCGACAAGGCGCTTGAGGGCTTCACGATGTTCGCCCTCAACCAGGGCGAGGTCTGCACCTGCCCGAGCCGCGCCCTCGTCCATGAATCGATCTACGACCGCTTCATGGAGCGGGCGATCAAGCGCGTCGAGGCGATCACGCAGGGCTCGCCGCTCGATCCCGCCACGATGATCGGCGCGCAGGCCTCGGGCGAGCAGATGGAGAAGATCCTCTCCTACATCGACATCGGCCGGCAGGAGGGCGCGCAGCTGCTCACCGGCGGCGAGCGCAACGTCAAGGACGGCGAGTTCGCCGAGGGCTTCTACGTGAAGCCGACCGTGTTCCGCGGCCACAACAAGATGCGCATCTTCCAGGAGGAGATTTTTGGGCCGGTCCTGTCGGTCACGACCTTCAAGGACGACGCCGACGCGCTCTCGATCGCCAACGACACGCTCTACGGCCTCGGCGCCGGGATCTGGACCCGCGACGGGACCCGGGCCTACCGCTTCGGACGGGCGATCCAGGCCGGCCGGGTCTGGACGAACTGCTACCATGCCTACCCGGCCCACGCGGCCTTCGGCGGCTACAAGCAGTCCGGCATCGGCCGCG
>CAXTCV010000031.1:0-26459 GCA_964242725.1 uncultured Methylobacterium sp. | reverse complement strand
CGGCGCGGCGGTTGGCGATGCGGGTGAACATGTTGCCGGTGTAGTCGGCGACCTTCGGCTTCTCGACCTCGCCGACCTTCGCCTCGAAGGCCTCGATGCGCTTGAGGAGCGCGATATCGTTGAACAGCGAGCTGTTGAAGTTGGCCTGCGCCCGGGGCCCGAGGGCGGCCTGGACAGCGTCGAGTCGTTCCAGAAGCTCTTTGCGCGTCACGGGGCTCTCCAGGGGCGCCTTCGGGCCGAAGGACCGCCCGTGCCTCCACTGACGGCAGCCGTGGTAAACGGCGCGTTAACGCGGCTTGCGTCTTAAGCTCCCGACCCGGGCCAGAACCGGGCAACCCTGAATGACAGCCGGGATCTCGATGGCGGCGCCGACGGTGCGGTTTGCTGCCGGTGCATCCTGCAAACGGAGATCGCCGCCTGCCGCATCGCGATGCCGCAACGCGCGGCGGGTGAGGCGCAGCCTCACCGCGCCCTGACCGCCGCTATCACCGCGTCCGCGGCGGCAGAAGCGCAGACCTCGGCATCCCGAAGGCCGGAACCCGGACCCCGTGCAGTCTTAGAGCCCCTTCAGGAATCCCGCGAGCCGCATCAGCCCCTCGGGCCACGGCCCGTGCCCGCTCGCCGCGTTGATGTGGCCGGATTCGCCGGCATCGACCGTCAGGGCCCCCCAGGCATGGGCGAAATCGTCGGCCCGGTCGTAGCGGCAATAGGGATCGGTCCGGCTGGCGACCAGCAGCGAGGGGAAGGGCAGGGGATCCCGCGGCAGCGGCGCGAAGGCCCGCGCCGCCTCGGGCAGGTCGGGGGCCTCCTCCACGTCGGGGACCGCCACCAGCAGGGCGCCGCGCACGACGCCCTTGGGGAAGCGCGGCACCGCCTCGACGCAGGCGACCACGCCGAGGCTGTGGGCGATCAGGATCACCGGCCGGGTCGCGGCCGAGACCGCCCCGGCGATCCGTCCGCACCACGCCTCCGGGGTCGGCGCGTGCCAATCGTCCTGCGCGACCACGCGCGCCGTGGCGAGGCGGCCCGCCCAGCGGGCCTGCCAGTGGTCCTCCTCCGAACCCCCGAGCCCCGGGACGATGAGGATGTCGCAATCGGCGGTCTTCATGGCCGGATGCCTAAAGCTGTCCGGCGAAGGCGTCGAGACCCGTCATGCCGCCGCGATCGGGCCCGCCCGCTCCAGCCCGGTGATGTAGCGGGCGATCTCCATGGAGGCGCGGTTCTTCGCCTTGGCCTCGATCTCGAAATCCGCCCAGGCGAGGTGGCGGGCGACGAGGTCGTTCACCGCACGGTTCCACATCAGGTCGGAATGGGCGGCGAGGTCCCGGACCGCGTGGCCGGCGGCGCGCAGGGCCGGGAAGTCGGGCAGGGCCTCCGGGTCGGACGCGGTGGCGACCGCCTCGCGCGACACGCTGATATGGGCCACCGGCCGCACCCCGCGCCAGGAATCCTGCACCCGGGCGATGCGGGGCTCGTCCGGTTCGAGGTAGTCGCCGCCGCTCTGGACCCAATGGTGGTGGAGGTCGAGCACGACCGGCACGAGGTCGGCGAGCTGCAGCACGGCGTCGAGGCCGAAGACGTTCTCGTCGTTCTCCACGGTGACGAGGTCGCGCGCCACCCGGCTCGCCCGGGGCAGGGTGGCGCGGAAGCCGGCAACGCCCGGGTCCCCGGCGCCGACATGGATGTTGATGTGAGCCCCGTGCGGGTGCCAGCCGCCGCCGTAGCCCATCCGGTCGAAGATCTCGGCGTGATAGTCGAGCTCCGACAGGCCGTTCTCCACGGCCGCCGGGTTCCGGCTCGCCAGCAGGCAGAACGGGCCGGGGTGGAAGCTGAGGCGCACCCCGAGCCGGCGCGCCAGTGCCCCGGCCTCCGCGAGTCCGCGCTCGACCAGCGCCACGATGTCGGGCTGCGCGTAGATCTCCTGTGCGACCGGGTGGGTATAGCCGGGCAGGACGTTGCTCGCCATGCGCAGCAGGCGCTCCAGCGGCGGCCGCGCCCCGACCCAGGCGATCTGGCGGGCCAGCGCGTCGAGGTTGTGGGCGACGAGGCCGGAGAGCTTCGCCCGCCGGGCGGCCGGCTCCAGCTTGGCGAGATGGGCCATCGTCACGCTGGTCAGGTTCATGTGGAGCGTCGCCGCGCGCTCGGCCTTGAGGGTTGCGTGGGTCCCGGGCGGCTCGTCCAGGACGAACTTGCAGCAGAATCCGAGGCGGGGCTGATCGCGCATAGGAGGCAGAACGCGCCCACGCCGCCGGTGTGCCCGCGACCGAAGCGCGGAACAGCCGCCGCGTGACGACGTTTGAGACCGGAGAGCGCGGCCGTTCCGCGCGTACGGCCGTCCCCGACCCATGCCTCCGTCGCCCTCGCGCTCGACCGGACCCGCCGAAACCGGCTCGATCCTGTGGATCCTGATGCTCGGGTCGGCGCTGGTCGCCCTGGCCGCGACGCCGGCGCGGCGGGGCATGCCGGGCCTCCACCCCCCCCCAGAACCGCCGCTCGATCCCGAGTCCACGGAGAGGGACATGGCGCTGCGCAAGGGCGTCGCCCCCGGGGCGCGCTCGATCTCCGGGCGGGCCGCCCAGTTCACCGTGGCGACGCAAGCCGAGCGCGGCCGCGCCGCCGATGACCCCACCGAGATGACCTGGGCCGGCTGGAAGGACATCCTGGTCCGGGTCTACCTGGAGTTCAACAAGGACCGGGTGCTGGCGGTCGCGGCCGGCGTGACCTTCTACACCCTGCTCTCGCTGTTCCCGGCGATCGCCGCGCTCGTGACCTGCTACGGCCTGTTCGCCGATGTGAACGTCATCAACGACCACCTCGCCCAGCTGCACGCGGTGCTGCCCACCGGGGCGGTCGAGCTGATCGGGGACCAGGTCAAGCGCATCGCCGCCAGAGGCAGCGGCTCGCTCAGCGTGACGTTCTTCTCGAGCCTGCTCCTGTCGCTCTGGAGCGCCAACGCCGCCATGAAGGCGATGTTCGACGCGCTCAACGTCGTCTACGAGGAGGAGGAGAAGCGCAACTTCTTCTGGCTGAACCTCCGCTCCCTGACCTTCACCATCGGCGCCCTGCTGTTCATCATCATCGCACTCAACGTGATCGTGGTGGTGCCGGTGGTGCTGAACTTCCTCGGCCTCGGCTCGACCGCGTGGCTGCTCGCGGCCCTGCGCTGGCCGGCGATCCTCGTCGTCCTGCTCGGCGGCCTGTCGGTGCTCTACCGGTTCGGCCCGAGCCGCGAGCACGCGCGCTGGCGCTGGGTCGGCGTCGGCAGCGTCATCGCCGGCCTGCTCTGGCTCGTCACGTCGCTGCTGTTCTCGTGGTACGTCGCCAATTTCGGCACCTACAACGAGACCTACGGTTCGCTGGGCGCGGTCATCGGCTTCATGACCTGGATCTGGATCTCCTCGACCATCGTGCTCCTCGGCGGCGAGATCAACGCCGAGCTGGAGCATCAGACCGGGCGCGACACCACCACGGGCGCGCCCCAGCCGATCGGTCGGCGGCGGGCCCGGATGGCCGATACGGTGGGTGCGGCGGCCTGACCGCGCGCGCCGGGACTGCCGAACATCCCGTCGCGCGCCTATATGAGGACGCGAAAAGGGAGATTGCCATGGCGGATACGCCCACCACCAGCCCCGATACCCGCAGCGACACCGAGTGGCGCGATGCCCTCACGCCCGAGCAGTACCGGGTGCTGCGCGAGCACGGCACCGAGCGGGCCGGCACGAGCTGCCTGCTCGCCGAGAAGCGCCCCGGCACCTTCACCTGCGCCGGCTGCGGCCAGCCGCTGTTCGAGCAGGGCACCAAGTTCGAGTCGGGCACCGGCTGGCCGAGCTTCTTCGAGCCCCTCGACGGGGCTGTCGCGACCACCGTGGACCGCAGCCACTGGATGGTCCGCACCGAGGTGCATTGCGCCCGCTGCCAGGGCCATCTCGGCCATGTCTTCGACGATGGCCCCCCACCCACCGGACTGCGCTACTGCATGAACGGCGCCGCGATGAACTTCGAGCCGGCGGGTTAAGCACCCGCCGCCGAAGGTGAGACCGGTGAGGCGCAAGCGAGCGCGTTGAGGCAGGAACACGGTTCCGGTTTAACCTGGGTTGCGAAAACCGGGCGCGGATGCGGGATATCGGGGATAGGAATCGGCCTGACCGAGTCCTGGCCCCGGTCCGGTCTTGATTTCGTCGTGTTTTTGCTTAGCGCTCTATCCTCTCATGTTGTCGCCGCCCGGAGTTTGGCGTCGGAAGCGGTTGGGTACGGGCGAATACGGCGTTGCGGTTGAGCTTCTACGCCGTGCGCCGCCGTTCCATTGGCCTCCTTCAGCCCGGGCTGGCGGCCCGGAGGGTGTCCGCCGGATCGGCGCGCCGCCGACCAAGCGGGAGGGGTATTGAGTCCATGAGCACCGTTCGCCGATTTCTGGTCGCCCCGTCCCTGGTCCGCCTGATCCGCAAGGAGCGCGGCGGCGCCCGCATCACCGAGGGGCACTTCGCGCCGCAGGGCGGCCGGGCCTCCTTCGTGCGGGTCGACGGGCAGCAGTGCCAGCTGGTGCTGGTCAACAAGGGGCCCGACGGCATCCCGGTCGAGGAGCGCACCGACGTGCCGCGCGCTCACGGCGACGCGCTGCTCGACGTATGCCCTGGCAAGGCCGCCTATGACCGCACCGCGCTGAACGTCGGCGGGCGCGAGATCGCCATCGACCGCTATGTCAGCCCGGGCAGCCTGGATCTGATCAGCATCGCCTTCGACAACGACGGCGAGGCGGCGGGCTTCCACGCGCCGAACTGGTTCGGACGCGAGGTCAGCGGCGATCCGAGCTTCGAGCGGCAATCCCTGGCGATCCAGGGCGTCCCCGCCGCCGAGGAGGTCCCCCTGAGCAACGCCGCGCTGGACGCGGTGCTCGACCTGATCGAGCCGCGGTTCGGCTTCGGCCGCTACGGCAGCAGCGCCCGGTCGGCAGAATCCGACGAGGGCGCCCTCGGCGCGATGCGCCGGATCGTGACGCCGGCCCCGGCCGCACCGGTCCAGGCCGCCCCCGCCGTCGCGGCGGCACAGCCCGCACCGGAACCCGCGGAGCCCGCGCCCATGCCCGTGGCAGCGATGCCCGCCGAGCCGATCCCCGAGCCCCATGTCGAGCCGGAGGCGCCGGCCGCCCCCGCCCCGGAGCCCCTCCACCACGAGGCCCCCATGGCCCAGGCCGCCCCTGCGGAGGTGCCGCGCGGCGATGTCCTGCACGGCGACACCCGCAT
Organism: uncultured Methylobacterium sp.; assembly: GCA_964242725.1. Taxonomy (GTDB): domain Bacteria; phylum Pseudomonadota; class Alphaproteobacteria; order Rhizobiales; family Beijerinckiaceae; genus Methylobacterium. Next base: position 21,219 of record CAXTCV010000031.1, on the reverse strand, counting down.
CGACGACGTGATCGAGAGCCTGTCGCAGGCGCTCGGCGCGGCGATCCATCAGCAGCCCGAGCACGGGGCGGAGTCCAAGGACGCCAAGGGTGACGAGGCCGGGTCGATGTTCGAGCGCTGGACCGTGCGTCCCCGCCGGACCCAGCAGCAGACCTGAACCTCGGGCCAACGCGGAAGACGAGAGCGGGGCTGCGGCGCACGACGCGCCGCGGCCCTTTTTGCGTGCCGGATCTGCGGCACCACCGCGGGCCGCCGGCGCGGCCGTCTCAGTTGCGGATGACCACCGCCGCCCCGCCGCGGTTGCGGGCGAGCTGGAACAGGGCGGCCGCGTGGCCCGGCGCCAGGCGGATGCAGCCATGGCTCGCCCGGCGCCCGAGGGCGCCCGTCGCGTAGGTGCCGTGGATCGCGTAGCCGCCGCGGAAGAACATGGCGTGCGGCATCGGCGCGCCGTGATACTTGTGCGAGCGCCACATCGGCGCCATCAGCCCGACCCGGAACCGGCCGTTCGGCGTGACGTAGCCGCTCCGGGCGGTGGAGACCGGCCAGTCATAGGCGGGATAGCCGTCGACGAAGACGCGCATCCGCTGGTGCGACTGGTCGATCTGCGCGACGACCCCGGCCGTCGCCGGAGCGGACAGAACACAGGCCAGGAGGCCGCCGAGCAACGCGGACCCGGCCCAATGACGCATAGCCACGGAACACCTCTGGAATGTCTTCGAAAGCCGTTTGACGGACGGCCAAAACCGGCGGCGACGGAAAATTAGCCGCGCCTCCCGGGATGAGCGCGATTATCGAGTTGCAAAAGTACTTCGCTGCGAGAATCGACAGGTTTTTGTCACGATTGGTTCCCCGCAGATTACCGAGCGACCGTTGAGGCGCGGGACGATAGTCGCTAGCGTGCCGGCACAGTGGGAGGGTGCGCGGCAGTCGCACGGGATGGATATGGCACAGGCAATCCACGCGACGGGTTCGGCCGCAGCGCCCCGGGAGCCCTGGTACAAGGTGCTCTACATCCAGGTGCTGATCGCCATCGCGCTCGGCGTGCTGCTCGGCTGGTACGATCCCGCCACCGGCAAGGCGATGAAGTGGCTCGGCGACGCCTTCATCGGCCTGATCAAGATGATGATCGCGCCGATCATCTTCTGCACCATCGTCCACGGCATCGCCTCGGTCGGCGACCTCAAGAAGGTCGGCCGCGTCGGCGTGAAGGCGCTGGTCTATTTCGAGCTGGTCTCCACCCTGGCCCTGCTGATCGGCGTGCTGGTCGGCGAGGTGATCCGGCCCGGCGCCGGCTTCAACGCCGATCCGTCGAAACTCGACGCCAGCAAGGTCGCCTCCTACGCCAACAAGGCCGCGGCCGATTCCACCGTCGCCCACATCCTGGCGATCATCCCGAAGAGCTTCTTCGACCCCTTCGCCACCGGCGACCTGCTGCAGGTGCTGCTGATCTCGATTCTCACCGGCGTCGTGGTGACGGGCCTGGGCGAGCGCGCCTCCGCGGTGAACCACGTGATCGACACCGCCGGCCAGATCTTCTTCAAGATCATCGGCATCGTGGTGAAGCTCGCGCCGATCGGCGCCTTCGGCGCGATGGCGTTCACGATCGGCGAGTACGGCATCCAGAAGGTCTACGACCTCGCCTGGCTGGTCGGCACCTTCTACGCCACCGCCATCCTGTTCGTGCTGGTGGTGCTCGGGGCGATCGCCCGGGTGGCGGGCTTCTCGATCCTGCGCTTCCTCGCCTACATCAAGGACGAGCTCCTGATCGTGGTCGGCACATCGTCCTCCGAGACGGTGCTGCCGCAGCTCATGACCAAGATGCGCCGGCTCGGCGCCTCGGATTCGGTGGTCGGCCTCGTGGTCCCGACCGGCTACTCGTTCAACCTCGACGGCACCAACATCTACATGACGCTGGCCACGCTGTTCCTGGCGCAGGCCGTCGGGGCGGATCTGACCTTCGCGCAATACGCGACGATCATCCTGGTGGCGATGCTGACCTCGAAGGGTGCCTCGGGCGTCACCGGCGCGGGCTTCATCACCCTGGCGGCGACGCTCTCGGCGATCCCCAACAGCCCCGTCCCGGTCGCCGCCATGACCCTGGTGCTCGGCATCGACAAGTTCATGTCCGAGTGTCGCGCGCTCACCAACCTCGTGGGCAACGGCGTCGCCTGCGTGGTGGTCAGCCGCTGGGAGGGCGAGCTCGACGTGGCCAAGCTCAACGAGGTCATGGCGCACCCGATCTCCATCGGCACCCATATCGCCGACGAGGCGCCCCAGCCGATGGCGACCGACGGCAAGGTGGCCGCCGCCGAGTGATGGGACCGCCCAGGGGTCGGGCGCGCCTCGGCATCGATCTCGGCGGCACCAAGATCGCCGGCATCGTCCTGGACCGTGACGGCGCGACGCTGGCCGAGGCGCGGGTTGCCGCCCCGCGCGGCGATTACCGGGCCACCGTCGCGGCCGTGGCCGCGCTGGCCCTGCGGCTCGAAGCCGAGGCGGGGACGGCCTGCACCGTCGGTATCGGCATGCCGGGGAGCCTGTCCCCGGCCACCGGCCTCGTGCGCAACGCCAACTCGCACTGGCTCAACGGCCGGCCGTTCGGGACGGATCTCGCACGGGAGCTGGCGCGGCCGTTGCGGATCGAGAACGATGCCAACTGCCTGGCGGTCTCGGAGGCGATCGACGGCGCCGGGGCCGGCGCGCGGGTGGTCTGGGCGGTGATCCTCGGCACCGGCGTCGGCTCGGGCATCGCCGTGGACGGGCGGGTGCTCACCGGCCGCAACGGCATCGCGGGCGAGTGGGGCCACGGCCCGCTCCCCGGCACACGCGACGACGAACGCCCGGGTCCCCCCTGCTATTGCGGACGGCGCGGCTGCATCGAGACCTGGCTGTCCGGCCCCGGCCTCGCGGCCGACCACGCCCGGCTTTCCGGCGCAGGCCGCACCGCCGAGGCCGTCGTCGCCGCGGCGCGGGCGGGAGAGCCGGACGCGCAGGCGACGCTCGCGATCCACCTCGAACGCCTCGGGCGCGCGGCCGCGCAGGTCGTCAATCTCCTCGACCCGGACGTGATCGTGATCGGCGGCGGCCTGTCGCGGATCCCGGAACTGATCGCCGGCCTGCCCGGCGCGATCGCCCCCCACGTCTTCTCCGACGCCGTCGACACGCCGGTGCGGGCGAGCCTGCACGGCGATGCCTCGGGCGTGCGCGGGGCGGCGTGGCTGTGGCAAGCCGATTGAGATAGGGGCCGCCCCGTCGGTCGCGGGCGCCCGCCTGGGACAGGGCCGGGTCATCGTTCGGGACGACGCCCCCGCCGGCCCTTCCAAGATCTTTTGGAGCACAGCTCCACGCGTCTTCTTGCGCTTCGCCGCAACGCGGCGTAAAAATCCTCGTCGATTCGATCCGCATGCGTTTTTTGCCAGTCACATAGCAAACAGTTCGAAGAAAAAGACTCAAAATATCCGCGACGAGTATTCCAACCAATCGAACACTGCACACACAAGAAACTTGGCAGGGGGAAATCCGAGCGGGATTTTTGAACAAAACGCCTCTCGGGGATTGTCGATGCGCGTCCTTCTAGTGTCGTCTGCGTTCAACAGCATGACGCAGCGGTTCTTCGTCGAATTGAGCGACGCCGGCCATGAGGTCGCGGTTGAGATCTACGCCGGCGACGAGGGCCGTCTCGAGGAGGCGTTCGCCTCCTTCCGGCCGGACCTGACGATCGCTCCGTTCCTCACGCGCGCGGTCCCCGAGCGGCTCTGGCGGAAGCACCTCACCCTGATCGTGCATCCGGGCGTCGAGGGCGACCGCGGGCCGTCGGCGCTCGACTGGGCCATCCAGGAGCGCTGGGACCGGTGGGGGGTCACCCTGCTGCAGGCCGAGGCCGAGATGGATGCCGGCCCGATCTGGGCGACCCGGACCTTCCCGCTGCGCCAGGCACCCAAGAGCAGCGTCTATCGCCGCGAGGTGATCGACGGCGCGGTGGCCTGCCTGTGGGAGGCGATGGCCAACCTTCAGACTTCCGGGTTTGTACCACGGCCGCTCGACTATTCCGCCCCGACCGCCCTCGGCCGCCTGCGCCCGCCCATGAAGCAGGCGGATCGCCGCATCGACTGGAGCCGGCACGAGACGGCCGACGTGCTCGCGCGCATCCACGCGGCCGACGGGGTGCCGGGCGTCCTCGACGAGGTGTTCGGCAGAGCCGTCTACCTGCACGCCGCCTGCGCCGAGCCGCGCCTGCGGGGCGAGCCGGGCCAGGTGATCGCCCGGTCCGAGAGCGGCGCCATCTGTCGCGCCACCGTCGACGGCGCGGTCTGGATCGGCCGGCTGAAGCCGAAGCAGGAGGGCGGCGGGATCAAGCGCGGCGCCGTGCCGGTGCTGGACGATGCGCTCCCGGCGGACCTCCCCGTCGCCGCCGCCTCCGACGGGCTCTCCTCTCCCAACCCGGTCGAGGAAATGCGGAGCGAACGCGACGGCGACGTCGTCCGCCTCCGCTTCGACTTCCACAACGGCGCGATGAGCACGGCGCAGTGCCGGTCGCTCCAGGCGGCGTTCCGGCAGGCACGGGAACACGCGCCCAAGGTCATCGTGCTCGCGGGCGGCGACGATCTCTGGTCGAACGGGATCCACCTCAACGAGATCGAGGCGAGCGCGGACGCCGCGGCGGAATCCTGGGCCAACATCGTGGCGATGGACGATCTCATCCGCGAGATCATCCTGGCGACCGACACGGTCGTGGTGGCGGCGGTCGGCCGCAACGTCGGCGCCGGCGGGGCGATCCTGCCGCTGGCGGCGGATATCGTGCTGGTCCGCGAAGGGGTGGTACTGAACCCGCATTACCGCAACATGGGCTGGCTGTACGGCTCGGAATACTGGACCTACCTGCTGCCACGCCGGGTCGGATGGGAGCGGGCCGTCACGCTCACCGAAACCTGCCTGCCGATCAGCGCCCGGCGGGCCGCGCAGATCGGCCTCGCCGACGAGGCGCTCGCCGGCGACGCGGCGGCGTTCGACCGGGCCGTGCTGGCCTTCGCCGCCGCCAGGGCGGGGGAGCACCCCGCGATCACCGCGCGCAAACACGCGGCGCGCGCCGCGGACGAGGCGGAGCGGCCGCTGGCCCAGTACCGGCGCGCCGAGCTGACGCAGATGTACAGGAATTTCTACCAGCCGGATTCGCCCTACCACCGGGCCCGCAGCGCCTTCGTGTACAAGCGGCCCGCCTGCTGGTCTCCGGCCTCGGTCGCCATGCTGGCCGGCACGGCGGCGAACGAGACCGCCGCATCGCCGCGCCCCGCACCCGGCGGGGTCTGCATCGCAGCCGCCGCGGAGTGATCCCGGGAATCGCTCCCGCGGGGCGCAAAGCCGGAGCGATCCGTCACGAACAAGGTCCTTGCCGGGACGGGGGGCGCGGGGCAGGAGGGCACGCCCACGCCCCGAGCACCCGATGATCGTCCGCACCCGGCCCAACCTGCTGACCCTGCTGTTCACCCTGCGCGGCTCGGTCCTGCCGCGGGTGGCGCCAAAACTCGCGGGCATCGTCGCGGTCTCCTGCGCGATGGTCTGGGCGGAGGCGCGCTGGCCCGCTCTGTTTCCGGTGAGCGCCGGGGTCACGCCCTTCACGGTGGTCGGCCTCGCCCTCTCGATCTTCCTGAGCTTCCGCAACAACGCCTGCTACGAGCGCTGGTGGGAGGCGCGGAAGCACTGGGGCAGCCTGATCGGCGAGGTCCGCAACCTCGCCCGGATCCTGCCGGCGCTGCTGCCGGAGGGGGAGGAGGCGGGGATCCAGCTCCGGCGCCTGTCGGCCTTCGCGCACGGCCTGCGGGCGCGCTTGCAAAACCGCGACGAGGCCGCGGCCGTGCGCGCGAAGGCCCCCGGCGCGGACCTGTCCGGCCCTCACCCCACCGACGCGGTTCTGGCGGCGATCACCCGCGACCTCGCCGTGCTGACGCATGCCGGCCGGCTCAGCGACATCCAGTTCGGGATCCTCGAGGCCCGGATCGAGGCGCTGTCGGGGGTCCACACCGCCTGCGAGCGGCTGGCCAATACACCGCTGCCCTTCGCCTACACGCTCCTGGTCTACCGCACCGCCTGGCTCTACTGCCTGCTCCTGCCGGTGGGGCTCGCGGGCTCCCTGGGCTGGGGGACGCCGATCGTGGTGGCGCTGGTCGGCTACACGTTCTTCGGCCTCGACGCCCTCGGGGACGAACTCGAAGAGCCCTTCGGCACCGAGCCGAACGACCTGCCCCTCGACGCGATGGTCCGCACCGTCGACCGGATCGTCCATCACGCCCTGAGCGAGCCGATGCCGGAGCCGCTGGCGCCGGAGGGGTACTGGCTGCGGTGAGGCACGCGCGCTTCCCGCAGCCGACCGGCCCGGCTTGGCAAAGCGCCGGCCGCGGAGCGCAAGATCGCGCTTGCGCCGCGGTCGAAACGCACATAAACATATCTTTATGTCTATCGAAGGACGGCAGCAGACGGGATCGATCCCATTCTCCGAGGCCCTGGGCGTCCTGCGCGCGGCTGCCGAGGAGACGCGGCTGCGCATCCTGGCGCTGCTCGCCGAGGGCGAGCTGTCGGTCTCCGACCTGACCGACATCCTCGGCCAGTCGCAGCCGCGCATCTCGCGCCATCTCAAGCTGCTGGTGGAGGCCGGCCTCGTCGAGCGCCACCGCGAGGGGGCCTGGGCGTTCTTCCGGCTCTGCGAGGCCCGGGCCGAACTCGCCGATCCGCTCCTGTCGGGGCTCGACCGGACGGCGCCGCCGCTCTCGGAAGACCGCGCCCGGCTCGATGCCGTCCGCGCGCAGCGGGCCGAGACGGCCCAGAGCTTCTTCGCGCGGCTCGCGCCGAAATGGGACGAGCTGCGCTCCCTGCACGTGCCCGAGGCCACCGTCGAGGCGGCGGTGCTCGACGCGCTGGGCGATCGCGCCATCGGCAGCCTGATCGATCTCGGCACCGGAACGGGGCGGATGCTCGGCCTGCTCGCACCGCTCGCGGGGCGCGCCACCGGGCTCGATTCGAGCCACGCCATGCTGTCGGTCGCCCGGGCCAACCTGGAGCGCCAGGGCCTGTCGCGGGTCGACCTGCGGCAGGGCGACATCCACGCGCCGCCCTTCGCCCGGGCGAGCTTCGACCTCGTGATCGTGCATCAGGTGCTGCACTACCTCGACGACCCGGCCCGGGCGCTGCGCGGCGCCGCGCGGCTCGTGGCCCCGGGGGGGCGGCTCCTGGTCGTGGATTTCGCACCCCACGAGCTGGAATTCCTGCGCACGGGCCAGGCGCACCGGCGGCTCGGCTTCTCGGCCGAGCAGGTGTCGGGCTGGCTCGCCGAGGCCGGACTGGCCACGATCACGACCCGCGATCTCACGCCGCGCGAGTCGGCTCAGCTCACCGTCACGCTCTGGCTGGCCCAAGACCGATGCGCGGAGGACGGATACGCCGAAGACGGCCTCACCCATGACAGGCTGGCCGAGGACGATATCGAACAGCCCCGGCGCGCCGTCGCCTGAGACCCACCCTTCATCGCAGACCCTTCGTCTGAACCGATCGCCATAGAGGACGAGATCCGATGCGCCGCTCCACCCACCGCGCCAGCCGCGACGGCTACCACCCGATCCGCGTCTCGATCGAGTTCTTCCCGCCGAAGACCGACGAGATGGAGAAGATCCTCTGGGCCTCGATCGAGCGTCTGGCGCCGCTCCAGCCGAGCTTCGTCTCGGTGACCTACGGGGCCGGCGGCTCGACCCGCGAGCGCACCCACAACACGGTCGCCCGGATGGTCCGCGAGACCGGCCTGAAGCCGGCCGCGCACCTCACCTGCGTGGACGCCTCCCGCGAGGAGATCGACTTGGTGGTCCAGTCCTACTGGGACGCGGGCGTGCGCCACATCGTGGCGCTCCGCGGCGATCCGGCCGAGGGCGTCGGGCACGCCTATCGGCCGCATCCGGAGGGCTACGCCTCGACCGCCGAGCTGGTGGAGGGGATCAAGCGCATCGGCGACTTCAAGGTCTCGGTCTCGGCCTATCCCGAGAAGCACCCCGAGGCGGCCTCGCTCGACGCCGACATCGACGCCCTGAAGGCCAAGGTCGATGCCGGGGCCGACCAGGCGATCACCCAGTTCTTCTTCGAGAACGAGATCTACCTGCGCTACCTGGAGAAGGTCCGGGCCGCCGGGATCACGATCCCGATCATCCCGGGCATCCTGCCGGTACAGAACTTCAAGCAGGCGGCGAACTTCGCCCGCCGCACCGGCGCCTCGGTCCCGTACTGGCTGGCCGCCCGGTTCGAGGGGCTGGAGAACGACGTCGAGACCCGCCGCCTCGTCGCCGGCGCGGTGGCGGCCGAGCAGGTGCTCGACCTCGTGGACGAGGGGGTCAACGACTTCCACTTCTATTCGATGAACCGCTCCGACCTCGTCTACGCGATCTGCCACCTGCTCGGCCTGCGCGCGCAGGCGCCGAAGCTGGCGGTCGCCAAGGCGGCGGCTTAAATTCAGGCTGCGTCCGGTGCGGGCGCGGCGGGGGGGTTTTCGCGATGGCCCAGCCGCAGGATATGATTCTTCCGCTTCTTCGGGAGATGAGGACGGAGATGCATACAGGGTTCGAACGCGTCGAAAGGAAACTTGAAGACCACGACGTGCGCTTCGATAAGATCGAGCGTCGCTTCGACAATCTACGCCAGGCCGTGAACGGCGAATCGATCCTCGGCCGCTACGCCGCCGCGGAAGTCGAGGAGCGCCGCGAGGCGATCGAGAGGCGCCTCGCGGCCCTGGAAAAGACGGGCTGACCGCACGACGAGGCCACGTCGAAGCGGCGCGCCGTCCAGGCGGCGTCGCCGCGCTCGCAGAAACGGACCTATGTCCGGGCCGACCGCCCGGGCACGCACGAGAGACCGAAGAACCCACCCTCAACCTCATCCTGCGGTGCCGCGCGAGCGGCCTGGCAGGCGGGCTCCAGGGATCGACACGACATCTGGAGACCTCCTGCGAGGCCTTCTCCGCTGCGGCACCTCAGGGCGAGGTGGCCGATGGGATGACCCGATGACCGATTTTCCCCCCGTCGACGGCACCGAGATCGCGCAGGCGCTGCGCCAGCGCGCGGCCGAGAAAATCCTCGTCCTCGACGGGGCGATGGGCACGGTGATCCAGCGCCTCATGTTCTCGGAGGAGGATTTTCGCGGGGACCGGTTCACGGATCACAGCCACGATCAGAAGGGCAACAACGACCTGCTGATCCTGACCCAGCCCGACGCGATCCGGCAGATCCACCTCGACTACTTCCTGGCCGGCGCCGACGTCTGCGAGACCAACACCTTCTCGGGCACCACCATCGCCCAGGCCGATTACGGCATGGAATCGATCATTCACGAGTTGAACGCCACCGGCGCGCGGCTCGCCCGGGAAGCGGCCCAGCTTGCCGAAAAGCAGGACGGCCGCCGCCGCTTCGTGGCCGGCGCCATCGGGCCGACCAACCGCACCCTGTCGATCTCCCCGGACGTGAACAATCCGGGTTTCCGGGCCGTCACCTTCGACCAGGTGAAGCAGGCCTACGTGGAGCAGGTCCGCGGCCTGATCGACGGCGGCGCCGAGCTGATCCTGATCGAGACCATCTTCGACACGCTGAACGCCAAGGCGGCGGTGGCGGCGGCCTGGCAGGTCTTCGACGAGACCGGCATCCGCCTGCCGATCCAGATCTCCGGCACGATCACGGATCTCTCCGGCCGCACCCTGTCGGGCCAGACCCCGGCGGCGTTCTGGCATGCCCTGCGCCATTCCGATCCGCTGACCTTCGGCCTCAACTGCGCGCTGGGCGCCCGCGAGATGCGCGGACACATCGCCGAGCTGTCGCGGATCTGCGACACGCTGGTCTGCGCCTATCCGAATGCCGGCCTGCCGAACGAGTTCGGCCTCTACGACGAGAGCCCGGAGGCGATGGGCAGGCTGGTCGGCGAGTTCGCCGAATCCGGCCTCGTCAACATGGTCGGCGGCTGCTGCGGCACGACCCCGGACCATATCCGGGCGATCAGCGAGGCGGTCGCCGGGAAGGCGCCGCGGCCGATCCCCGAGATCCCGCGGCTGATGCGGCTCTCGGGGCTGGAGCCCTTCGTCCTCACGAAGGAAATTCCCTTCGTGAACGTCGGCGAGCGCACGAACGTCACCGGCTCGGCCAAGTTCCGCAAGCTCATCACCAACGGCGATTACGCCGCCGCGCTGGACGTCGCCCGCGACCAGGTCGCCGCCGGCGCCCAGGTGATCGACGTCAACATGGACGAGGGCCTGCTCGACTCGCAGAAGGCGATGGTCGAGTTCCTGAACCTCGTCGCCGCCGAGCCCGACATCGCCCGGGTGCCCGTGATGGTCGATTCCTCGAAGTTCGAGGTGATCGAGGCGGGCTTGAAGTGCATCCAGGGCAAGCCGATCGTGAACTCGATCTCCATGAAGGAGGGCGAGGAGAAGTTCATCCACGATGCCAAGATCTGCCGCTCCTACGGCGCCGCCGTGGTGGTGATGGCCTTCGACGAGAAGGGGCAGGCCGACACGCAGGCGCGCAAGGTCGAGATCTGCACCCGCGCCTACCGGATCCTCACCGAGAAGGTCGGCTTCCCCCCCGAGGACATCATCTTCGACCCGAACATCTTCGCGGTCGCCACCGGCATCGAGGAGCACAACAACTACGGCGTCGACTTCATCGAGGCGACGCGGGAGATCCGCGCGAGCCTGCCGCACGTCCACATCTCGGGGGGCGTCTCGAACCTGTCCTTCGCCTTCCGCGGCAACGAGCCGGTGCGCGAGGCGATGCACGCGGTGTTCCTGTACCACTGCATCCAGGCCGGGATGGACATGGGCATCGTCAATGCCGGCCAGCTCGCCGTCTACGACGAGATCCCGGCGGAGCTGCGCGCGCTGTGCGAGGACGTGGTCCTCAACCGCCGCGACGATTCCACCGAGCGCCTGCTGGACTCGGCCGAGCGCTTCAAGACCGGGGCCTCGGCCCAGGCCAAGACCGCCGACCTCACCTGGCGCGAGGCCCCGGTGGCCAAGCGCATCGAGCACGCCCTGGTCAACGGCATCACCGAGTACATCGTCGCCGATACCGAGGAGGCGCGGCAGGGCGTGGCGCGGCCGCTCCACGTGATCGAGGGCCCGCTGATGTCCGGCATGAACGTGGTCGGCGACCTGTTCGGCGCGGGCAAGATGTTCCTGCCGCAGGTGGTGAAGTCCGCCCGGGTGATGAAGCAGGCGGTCGCCTATCTCGAGCCCTACATGGAGGCCGAGAAGCTGGCCAATGGCGGCGACGGCAAGCGCCAGGCCGCCGGCAAGGTGCTGATGGCCACCGTGAAGGGCGACGTCCACGACATCGGCAAGAACATCGTCGGCGTCGTCCTCGCCTGCAACAACTACGAGATCATCGATCTCGGCGTCATGGTGCCGGCCGCCAAGATCCTGGAGACCGCCAAGCGCGAGAAGGTCGACATCGTCGGCCTGTCGGGCCTGATCACGCCCTCGCTCGATGAGATGGTCCACGTGGCCGGCGAGATGGAGCGCGAGGGGCTCGATGTGCCGCTCCTGATCGGCGGCGCCACCACGAGCCGCGTCCACACGGCGGTGAAGATCCACCCGGCCTATGCAAGGGGGCAGGCGGTCTACGTCACCGACGCGAGCCGGGCCGTCGGCGTGGTGTCGAGCCTGATCTCCAAGGAGACCCGCGGCGCCACGATCGAGAAGGTCCGGGCCGAGTACGCCAAGGTCTCCGCCGCCCATGCCCGCTCGGAACTCGACAAGCAGCGGCTGCCCCTGGCGAAGGCCCGGGCCAACGCCTTCAGGGTCGACTGGTCGGGCTACGCACCGGCCAAGCCCAGCTTCACCGGCACCCGGGTCTACGGCTCCTACGAGGTCGCCGACCTCGTCCCCTACATCGACTGGACGCCGTTCCTGCAGACCTACGAGTTCAAGGGCCGCTTCCCGGCGATCCTGGACGACCCGGACCAGGGTCCGGCCGCCCGCGCCCTCTACGAGGACGCGCAGGAGATGCTGAAGCAGATCGTGGCGGAGCGCTGGTTCAACCCGAAGGCGGTGATCGGCTTCTGGCCGGCCAACAGCGTCGGCGACGACATCGCGCTCTACACGGGCGAGAGTCGGCAGGAGCGGCTGGCCACCTTCCACGGCCTGCGCCAGCAGCTCTCGAAGCGCGACGGCCGGCCCAACACCTGCCTGTCGGACTTCGTGGCCCCGGCCGAGACCGGCATCGCCGATTACGTCGGCGGCTTCGTGGTCACGGCGGGGCTGGAGGAGGTGCGCATCGCCGAGCGCTTCGAGCGGGCGAACGACGATTACCGGGCGATCCTGGTGAAGGCGCTGGCCGACCGCATCGCCGAGGCCTTCGCGGAGCGGATGCACGAGCGGGTGCGCCGGGAATTCTGGGGCTACGCGCCGGAGGAGAGCTACACGCCGGCGGAACTCGCGAGCGAGCCCTATGCCGGCATCCGCCCGGCCCCGGGCTACCCGTCCCAGCCCGACCACACCGAGAAGACGCAGCTGTTCGACCTGCTGAAGGCCGAGAGCCGGATCGGGGTGAAGCTGACCGAATCCTACGCCATGTGGCCGGGCTCCTCGGTCTCGGGCCTCTATCTGGCGCACCCGCAGGCGCATTACTTCGGCGTCGCCAAGGTCGAGCGGGATCAGGTCGAGGATTACGCGGCCCGCAAGGGGATGGATCTCCGGGCGGTCGAGCGCTGGCTCGGCCCGATCCTGAACTACGACCCGGCGCGATACCTGGCGGAAGCCGCGGAGTAGGGGCGGGGACGTCGACCCCGCAACCCGTCATCGCGAGCGCAGCGAAGCGACCCAGGCAGCGCGACGCCGGAGAGCATGGTGCAACTGGATTGCTTCGCTCCGCTCGCAGAGACGAGGTCGGGCTCAGATTGAATCTGCGGGTGCTTTCCCGGGCGCATGCCGCGCTGGCGGAAGGCGAAGCTGGACCCCCGCAGGAGCCTTCGCGGAAGCGATGATCCGGGTCGCAAAACCGGCCCTCAGCAGGTCCCCGCGCCCCGCGTGTTCACGTACAGCGCGTACACCGAGTGTGTGGCCGTCATCAGCAACAGGTTGCGGTTGAGGCCGCCGAAGCACAGGTTGGCGCAGCGCTCGGGAAGGCGGATCCGGCCGATCAGCTTGGCCTGCGGCGAGAGCACGATCACCCCGTCCTCGGCCTCGCTCATGCCCCAGCCGCACCAGAGATTGCCGTCGCTATCGGCCCGGAACCCGTCCGGCGTGCCGGTGCCGGCGTCGTAGAACACCCGGCCGTTGCCGGTCCTGGTGCCGCCCTCGACCACGTCGTAGACGCGGATCAGGCGGTTGGGCTTGGCCCGGGCCTCGATGACGTAGAGCTTGGTCTCGTCCGGCGAGAAGCAGAGCCCGTTCGGCCCGGCCACGCCCTCGACCGCGACGCTGGCCTGTCCGGTCTTCGGATCGATCCGGTAGACGTTGCCGGGCAGCTCCGGCGACGCCATCCCCTCGTGCGGATTCGGCCCGAAGGCCGGGTCGGTGAACCAGACGGCACCGTCCGAGTGGCACACGACGTCGTTCGGCGAGTTCAGCGGCTTGCCGTCGAACCGGTCCATCAGCGTGGTGAGGCTGCCGTCATGCTCGGTGCGGGTAACGCTCCGCGTCGTGTGCTGACAGGTGATCAGCCGGCCCTGCCGGTCGCGGGTGTTGCCGTTGGCGTAGTTCGACGGCTTGCGGAACACGGAGAGCGTGCCGGTCGCCTCCTCCCACTTCATGATCCGATTGTTGACCACGTCGCTGAACAGCAGCGCGCCCATATCGCCGAACCAGACCGGTCCTTCCGCCCAGCGGAAGCCGGTGGCGACGCGCTCCACCGTCGCCGAGGCGAGCCGGTATTTGGCAAACGCCGGGTCGAGCACTTCGACGGCCGGGTCGGGCACGCGCTGGGACGGGTCCCAGGCCGCCCCAGCCGCCCGCGCGGCTCCGAGCAGGGCCGCTCCGGCGAGCAGGCCCCTGCGCGCGATCATCGCCATGTCGCCTCCCTATTGTGTCGGACAGCCGTTCTTCGACGGCTCGGCCGGTCAGTGAATCTCGGGTTCGGGGATGCCGCCCGCGCCCTCCAGGAAATCGAAGTCGCAGCCCTCGTGGGCCTGGCGCACGTGCTGGGCGAACAGCCGGTTGTAGCCCCGGGGATAGGCCCGGTCCGGGGGCACGAAGGCCTTCACCCGCGCGGCGATCTCGACATCGTCCAGGTGCAGGTGGATCCGCCGCCCGGGGACGTCCACGGTGATGAGATCGCCGTTGCGCACGGCCGCGAGCGGCCCGCCGGCCGCGGATTCCGGCGCCACGTGCAGGATGCAGGCGCCGTAGCTGGTCCCGCTCATCCGGGCGTCCGAGATGCGCACCATGTCGCGAACCCCCTGCCGGAGCAGGACCTTGGGGATCGGCAGCATCCCCCATTCCGGCATGCCGGGGCCGCCGATCGGACCGGCATTGCGCAGGATCATCACGTGGTCGGGGGTGACGTCGAGGTCGAGGTCGTTCACCGCCGCGTTCATGGAATCGTAATCGTCGAAGACGAGCGCCGGGCCGGTGTGCTGCAGGAAGCGCGGGTCGGCGGCGGGCGGCTTGATCACGCAGCCGTCCGGGGCGAGATTGCCGTAGAGGATCGCGGTGCCGCCGGTCGCCACGATCGGTTGGTCCAGGGGCCGGATCACGTCGTCGTTGTAGACCCGGATGCCGGCGAGCCCATCGCCGATCGTGCCGCCGGTCACCGAGCGGGCGTCGAGGTGGAGGAGGGGGGACAGGCGCGCCATCAGCGCGCGGATCCCGCCGGCGATGTGGAAATCCTCCATCAGCCACTGCCCGGAGGGGCGGAGGTTGGCGATCACCGGCACACGCTGGGCGAAATCGTCGAACTCGGTGAGCTTGACCGGGATCCCGGCCCGGCCCGCCATGGCGACGAGGTGGATCATCGCGTTGGTCGAGCCGGCCAGCGCATTATGGACCACCAGCGCATTGTCGATGGAGCGCCGGTCGAGGATGTCGGAGGGCTTCAGGTCCTCCCAGATCATCTCCACGATCCGCCGGCCGCAGGCGCCGGCCATGCGGGGATGGTCGGCATCCGCCGCCGGGATCGAGGCTGCGCCCGGCAGGCTGAGGCCCATCGCCTCGGTGATCGACGTCATGGTCGAGGCCGTGCCCATGGTCATGCAGGTGCCGGCCGAGCGGGCGATGCCCGCCTCCATGTCGTTCCATTCCTGCGTGGTGATATTGCCCGCCTCCTTCTCGGCCCAGTACTTCCACACGTCGGAGCCCGAGCCGAGGATCGTCCCGCCGGAATGCCCGCGCATCATCGGCCCGGCGGGGAGGAAGATGATCGGCAGGTTCATGGAGATGCCGCCCATCACCGTGCCGGGCGTGGTCTTGTCACAGCCGCCCATCAGCACCGCCCCGTCGACCGGATGCTGGCGCAGCAGCTCCTCCACCTCCATGGCCAGGAGGTTGCGGTAGAGCATCGTGGTCGGCTTGACGAAGTTCTCGGACAGCGACAGCGCCGGCAACTCGATCGGGAAGCCGCCCGCCTGCCAGACGCCGCGCTTCACGTGCTCGACGCGGGCCTTGAAGTGCTGGTGGCAGGGGTTGATGTCGCTCCACGTGTTGATGATGCCGACCACCGGCTTGTCGCTGAAGTCGGCGCGCTCGTAGCCCATCTGGAGCATGCGCGAGCGATGGCCGAAGCTGCGCAGGTCGGTGGCGCCGAACCAGCGCTGGCTGCGCAGCTCGCCGAGGGTCTTCTTGCGCGCGGTCATCACGGGGCCTCCTGTGTCACGCGTTCGGGCGGGCGGCGCCGTCCGCGGCCGCGGCCGGGTTCGCGGCGGTCGCGCCGGATCGGACCGTGAAGAACGCGATGGCCGCGGAGGCGAGGGCGCAGCCCGCCAGGAAATAGAGCCCGGCCTCGTAGGTGCCGGTGGCGTCCTTCAGCCAGCCCAGCACGTAGGGCCCCACGAAGCCGCCGAGATTGCCGATGGCATTGATCAGCGCGATGCCCCCGGCCGCCGCCGTGCCGGACAGGAACTCCGCCGGCAGGGGCCAGAAGGCCGGCTTGGTGCCATAGAGGCCGACCGTGGCCACCGACATCGCCACCAGCGCCCAGAGGCTGCCGAGGAGCGGGCCCGCGGCGATCAGGCCGGCCGCCGCGACCAGGGCCGCGATCACGAAGTGCCAGCGCCGCTCGTTGTGCCGGTCCGACGACCAGCTCCACGCGACCATGCCGATCGTGCCGACCACGTAGGGGACCGCCGTGGCCAGCCCGGTCTCCCAATCGGTGAGCTTCAGGCTCTTGAGGATGGGCGGCATGAAGAAGGTGATGCCGTAGGTCGCGGTGACGATGGTGAAGTAGATCGCCGCCAGCGCCATCACCCGCGCGTCGGTCAGGGCCTGCCGGAGGGTGAAATGGCCGTGGGCCTTGACCATGCTCCGGCGCTCGGCCTCGAGCGTCTCCTCCAGCCAGCGGCGCTCGTCCGGCGCCAGCCAGGTCGCCTTGGCGGGCCGGTCGGTCATCAGTGCCAGCACCACGAAGGCCAGCAGGATCGAGGGGACCGCCTCCAGCAGGAACAGCCATTGCCAGCCGTGTAGGCCCAGCGCGCCGTCGAGCTGGAGCAGCGCCCCGGAGATCACCGCGGTCAGCGCGTTCGAGCCCGGCACCGCCAGGAACAGGGCCGCCACCACCCGAGCCCGGTATTTCCGCGGGAACCAGTAGGTGAAGTACAGGATCATGCCGGGGAAGAAGCCGGCCTCCGCCACGCCGAGGAGGAAGCGCATCGCCAGGAAGCTCGCGGGCCCGGCGATGAACGCCATGCCGCCGGCGACCAGGCCCCAGGTGATCATGATCCGCGCGATCCAGATCCGCGCCCCGGCGCGCTCCAGCAGGATGTTGCTGGGCACCTCGAAGAAGAAATAGCCGAGGAAGAAGATCCCCGCGCCCCAGCCGTAGAGGTAGGCCGAGAAGCCGAACTCCCGGTTCAGGCCGAACGACGCGAAGCCCACATTCGTCCGGTCCATATAGGCGACGAAGTAGATCACCACGATCAGCGGCAGGAGCCGCCACGACACCTTGGAAACCGTCCGCCGCTCGATCTCGGGAGCCGCCGCGATCGCTGGAATCCCCGCCGCCATGGCGCCCTCCGAGAACGTATCGTTGTGGTCGTCGTGTCGCCCCGGGGCCGAAGATCGGGGCAGGGCGGGCGGGCGGGCGCGGCGCGCTCAGCGGCCGGTCCGGGTCCGCCACGCGGCGAAGTCGGCGAGGCTCTGCGCGTCGGTGGCCGGGTAGAGGCCCAGGATCGAGCGGCCCTTGCGCACCTCCTCGGTGACGAAATCCTCGTAGGCGGTCATCTCCACCGCCTCGGCGGCGACCTCGTCGGCGATGTGGGCGGGGATCACCGCGACGCCGTCGCCGTCGCCCACGATCACGTCGCCGGGGAAGACCGGAGCGTCGCCGCAGCCGATCGGCACGTTGATGTCGATCGCCTGGTGGATGGTGAGGTTCGTCGGCGCCGAGGGACGCGCGTGGTAGCTCGGCATGGCGAGCGCGGCGATCTCGTCGGCGTCCCGGAAGCCGCCATCCGTCACCAGCCCGGCGCAGCCGCGCACCATCAGGCGCGTGGCCAGGATCGAGCCCGCCGAGGCGGCGCGGGCATCCTTGCGGCTGTCGATCACGAACACGGCGCCGGGCGGGCATTCCTCCACGGCCTTGCGCTGCGGGTGGGCCCGGTCCCTGAACACGGTGATCGGGTTCAGGTCCTCGCGGGCCGGCATGTAGCGCAGGGTGAAGGCCGCGCCGACCATGGTGGCGCCGCCCTTCCTCAAGGGAAGGACGCCCTGGATCATCTGATTGCGGAGGCCGCGCTTGTACAGGGCGGTCATCAGCGTCGCCGTGCTGACGGTCTTGAGCTTGGCGCGCGTCTCCTCGGACAGCCCCGACATCCGCTCGTCCTCCCCATGGTCGTGTCGCCCGGCCGCGGGTTCCCTGGGAACCGCCGTGAGCGCCGACTGATATCTCAGGGGTTGAGTAGCACGCCGTTCCTCGCCATTGTCAACTCCTCGGTATGGCGTCAGACCAATCCTGAAACCGACGGGGCAAGTATTGGCGGGATCGGAACTGGTGTCGATTGAAACGCACGAGACGGGCCTCGCGGCGACGGGACGTCCGCGCTCGCTCGCGGAGACCGCCTACGACGCCATCGAGCAGATGATCATCAGCCGCCGCCTCGCCCCGGGCGCGATGGTGTCGGAGGGCGAACTGGGCGAGGAACTGGCGCTCGGCCGCACCCCGGTCCGCGAGGCGCTGGCGCGCCTCAAGACCATCGGCTTCGTCGAGGTCCACCCGCGCCGCGGCGTGCTGGTCACGCCCGTCGACATCATCACGCATCTCGAACTGCTCGAGGTGCGGCGCCCCCTGGACGAGACGGTGGCGCGCTGCGCGATCGCGCGCGGCACGGATCGGGATCTCGCGGCCCTGGAGAGCGGCGTCGCCGGGCTGCTCGCCGCCGCGGCGGCCCGCGACCGGGAGACCTATTTCCGGACCAAGCGGGTGCTGCACGAGGCGATGGTCAAGGCCGCCCACAATGCCACCCTGACCAGCACCATGGCGGCACTCCACGCCCAGTCCCGGCGCTTCTGGTACACCTACGAGCCGACCGCGAGCTTCCTCGACTGCGCCCGGATCCATGCGGGGATCGTGGCCGGCGTGGCGGCCCGCGAGGCCGGCACGGCGCTGGCCGGCATCGGGACGCTGTTCGACTTTCTCGACCAGATGACACGCAGGGCCCTCGACCGTCGGCCGCTCGTCTGACAGGTTGACGGCGATACGCAGGCGACTATCCTCGGCTGAGATATCACCGGCATCTCAGACCGGATGACGGACCGCGTTCGGCCGATGGCCGCAGGGCGGGATCGCCAGGGAGGACGGATTGAGCGGATTGCCCCCACGCACCGGCGCGCGCATCCTCGTCGATCAGCTGCGCGCGCAGGGCGTCGAGCGCGTCACCTGCGTCCCGGGCGAGAGCTACCTCGCGGTGCTCGATGCGCTGCGCGACAGCGGCATCGACATCCTGGTCTGCCGCCAGGAGGGCGGCGCCGCGATCATGGCGGAGGCGGCCGGCAAGCTCACGGGCCGGCCCGGCATATGCTTCGTCACGCGCGGTCCCGGGGCCACCAACGCCGCGGCGGGGATCCACATCGCCCGCCAGGATTCGACCCCGATGATCCTGTTCGTCGGGCAGATCGCCCGGGGCATGCGCGACCGCGAGGCGTTTCAGGAGATCGACTACCGCCAGATGTTCGGCGGCGTCGCCAAATGGGCGGTGGAGATCGACGACGCGGCCCGCATCCCGGAGATCCTCGCCCGGGCGTTCCGGGTCGCCCTGCAGGGCCGGCCGGGCCCGGTCGTGATCGCCCTGCCGGAGGACATGCTCGACGACGTCGCGGCGGTCGGCGACGCCCCCCGCGTGATCCCGGTCGAGCCCGCCCCGTCCGCGGCCGACGCGGAGCGCCTGCGGGCGATGCTGGCGGAGGCGCGGCGCCCGGTGGTGCTCCTCGGCGGCGCGCGCTGGAGCGCCGAGACCTGCGCCGCCCTGGCCGCCTGGGCCGAGCGGCACGACGTGCCGGTGGCGGTGTCGTTCCGCCGGGCGCAGCTCTTCCCCGCCGACCACCCGAACTTCGCCGGCGAGTTGGGCATCGGCCCGAACCCGGCGCTCCTCGCCCGGATCAAGGAGTCCGACCTGCTGCTCATGGTCGGCGGGCGCCTCTCCGAGATGCCGGCGCAATCCTACGGCCTGCTCGGCATCCCCGATCCCGGCCTGCCGCTGGTCCACGTCCACCCGGACCCGGCGGAACTCGGCCGGGTCTACCAGCCGGCCCTGGCGATACAGGCGAGCCCGGCGACCTTCTGCGCCGCCCTGCCGGATTTCGCCGCCACCGGGCACGGGCGCGCGGCCGAGGCCCACGCCGCCTATCGCGCCTGGTCCGAGACGCCGGAGCCGAAGCCGGGGGCGTTCCAGTACGGCCAGGCGATCACGTGGCTGCGGGAGCGGCTGCCGCCGGACGCGGTGATCTGCAACGGCGCCGGCAACTTCGCCACCTGGATCCACCGCTACTACCGGTTCCGCGCCTTCGGCACGCAGCTCGCGCCGACCTCGGGTTCGATGGGCTACGGCCTGCCGGCCGCCGTGATGGCCAAGCGCAGCTGTCCGGAGCGGATCGTCGTGGCGCTCGCCGGCGACGGCGACGTGATGATGACCGTGCAGGAATTCGCCACGGCGGTGCAGTACGACGTCCCCCTCGTGGTCGTCGTCCTCGACAACGGCATGTACGGCACGATCCGGATGCACCAGGAGCGCGAATATCCCGGCCGGGTCTCGGCGACGGCGCTGCGCAATCCCGATTTCGCGGCGCTCGCCCGGGCCTTCGGCGGCCACGGGGAGACGGTGGAGCGGACCGCGGAGTTCGCCCCCGCCTTCGAGCGCAGCCTCGCCTCGGGCCTGCCGGCGATGATCCATTGCCGCGTCGACCCCGAGGCGCTGACCCCGACCATGACCCTCGCGGCGATCCGCGAGAAGGCCCTGGCGGCGCAGCGGGGCTGAGACCCCGCGCCGGCTTCCCGGGCCGGTGGGACCCGCACCCCGACGACGAGGAGCTGTTCATGACCCTGCGCGGCGAGAACCTGATCGGCGCCGAGTCCCGGCGGGGAACCGAGGCGGCCGTTCGGGCCGTGGACGCGGCGACGGGGCAATCCCTGGAGCCGGACTTCCCGGGGGCGGGCCCCGCCGACCTCGACCGGGCCTGCGCCCTGGCGGAGGCGGCCTTCGACGTTTACCGCGAGACCGATCCGGAGGCCCGGGCCGGCTTCCTGGAGGCGATCGCCGCGAACATCCTGGCGATCGGCGACGACCTCGTCACCCGCTGCATGGCGGAGACCGGGCTGCCCCGCCCGCGGATCGAGGGCGAGCGCGCCCGGACCGCCGGCCAGCTGCGGCTGTTCGCCGGCGTGCTGCGGGAGGGCAGCTATGTCGAGGCCCGCATCGACCCGGCCCTGCCGGAGCGCACGCCGCTGCCGCGTCCGGACCTGCGCCTGCGGCGGATCCCGGTCGGCCCGGTGGCGGTGTTCGGGGCAAGCAACTTCCCGCTGGCCTTCTCGGTGGCCGGCGGCGACACCGCCTCGGCCCTGG
>CAXTCV010000030.1:0-27285 GCA_964242725.1 uncultured Methylobacterium sp. | reverse complement strand
TGGACGCTGTCGTAGGCCGAGACCATCGGATCGATCACGGTGTCGGCGCTGAACGGGACGTTCTTGGCCTTCACGTAGGACGCCCAGTCGCCGAGGAACTTGGTGTTCCGCTCGCCCTTGGCGGCCTGGAGATAGGCCCAGCAATTCAGGTGACCGACGAGCTTCCCGGTATCGAGGCCCTCCAGATCGGCCTCCACCATGTCGAGGCCGAGGATCGGGACGTCGGTGGCGCTGATGCCCTGATTGGCGAATTCGCGCAGGAAATCCGGGATCGAGGACCCGACGACGGTGAGCACCACGATCGGCTGGCCGCCGGGCTGGCTGGCGAAGCTGCGCACTTGGTTCACCAGCGTCTGGAAGTTCGAGAAGCCGAAAGGCACGTATTCCTCGCGCCACGCGGTCTCGGGGATGCCCTTGCCGGTCCAGTAGCCTTTCAGCTGCTTGTTGATGGTGCGCGGCCAGACGTAGTCCGAGCCGATCATGAAGAAGCGCTTCGCGCCGACCCCGTCCGGGCCCATCAGGTAGTCCACCGCGGGCAGCACGGAGCTCGCGGGCGGCGAGTTCACGTAGACGACGCTCTTCGAATTCTCGTCGCCCTCGAAATGCAGCGGGTAGAACAGCAGCCCGTCATTCTGCTCGACGACCGGGAGCACCGATTTCCGCGAGACCGAAGTCCAGCAGCCGAACAGGGCCGCGACCTTCTCCTGCTGGAGCATCTGCCGCCCGACCTGCGCGTAGAGCGGCCAGTCGGAGGCGGGATCGGAGGTCACCACCTCGATCTGGCGGCCGTTGACGCCGCCGCGGCCGTTGATCTCGTCGGCCGCCATGCGAACCACGTGGTTCAGCCGGCCCTCAAGATTGGCCATCGTACCGGAGGACGAGAACAGGCAGCCGAGCTTGACGGTGTCGGCGGCGAAGGCCGGCCGGATGAGCGCCGGTGCCGCGAGGAACGCCGCCGTGCCCAGGACGCTGCGCCGCGTGAGTTGCGTCATCGATTCCAAAGCTCCCCTGGCCGAACGCCCGATTGTCGGCCGCGGGGTCGGGCGCGGGAAGGTCAAAGAGGCTGCAGATCGCCGGATGCCTTGCGCATATTGGCGTCACTTGTACACGCGACGGGCAGATTCCGGGTGGGAACATCCGGTTCGCTGTCCCGAATACGGAGCCCACGTATAACGGCGCCGGAGCGTCGCCGCTGTCGCGGCCGGGAGCGGTCACGCCGCGCACCCCGACATCCGCTTCCCGAAGAGAGCCGATGTGTGCGACCGTCACGGCGATGATCGCTTTCCCGACTGCTCGACCGGCTGCTGACAGTTCGGGCCCAGCCTGAAACGCTTCCTCGGCGGATGCGCTGCGGCGCTGACGCTCGGGGTCGGCCTCGGACCGGCGACGCCGCGGGCGGCACGGAAATGGCAGCGCAGCGGCGAGCGATCCGGGCTTGGGGCGGCGCAGGGATGGAAACGGCATCGGCGATCGGCGCGGCGGTCCGCGCGCAGCGGCGCCTGGCGGAGGCGCTGTTCGCCGCGCTGGCCGGCTGCGGCCGGACCGAGCCCGGGTTCACGCGGGCCTCCTACAGCCCGGAGGAGACGGCGGCCCACGCGGTGGTGGCACGCTGCGCCGAGGAACTCGGCCTCGCGATCCGGCGGGACGCCGCCGCCAATATGACCATGACCCTGCCGGGCCGGGACCGTGGCCTGCCGCCGGTCCTGATCGGCTCCCATCTCGACACCGTGCCCCAGGGCGGCAACTTCGACGGGGCCGCCGGCGTGGTGGCCGGCCTCGTCGCCGTCGCGGCCATCCGCCTGCTCGGCCTGACGCCGGAGCGCGACATCACCGTCATGGGCATCCGCGCCGAGGAGAGCGTGTGGTTCCAAGTGTCCTACATCGGCAGCCGGGCGGCACTCGGCAGTCTGCCGGACGGGGCCCTCGACGCGGTCCGGATCGACGACGGCCAAACCCTCGCCGCGCATATCGCCCGGGAGGGCGGCGACCCGGAGGCGCTGCGGGCCGGCCCGCCCGCCCTCGACGCCGCCGCGATCCACGCCTTCCTGGAGGTGCATATCGAGCAGGCCCCGAGCCTCGAGGAAGCCGGGATCCCGGTGGGGCTCTGCACCGGGATCCCGGGCAACGTCCGCTATCCCGATGTCCGCATCCGCGGGCGCTACGACCATGTCGGCACCCCGCGCCGCTTCCGCCGGGACGCCGCCATGGCCGGCGCGGAGATCGCCCTCGCCCTCGACCAGGTCTGGGCGGAACGGGAGGCGGCCGGCTGCCCGATGGCCGTCACCTTCGGCCGGTTCCACACCGACGCCGCGGCGCACGGCCTCACCACGGTCCCCGGCGAATTCCGATTCAGCCTGGACATGCGGGCCTACACGGCCGCGGTGCTGGCGGAGCTGGAGGCCGCCTTCCTGGACGCGGTGGCGGCCGCGGAGCGCCGCGGTGTCACGGTCGCCCTCGGGCCCCGCGCCGAGGCGGGGGTCGGCGCGGTCTCGCCGCGGATCCGCGACGGGCTCGCGGCGGCGGCGGACGCGCTCGGCATCGCCACCCGGCCCCTGGGCAGCCCGGCCTCCCACGACGCCGCCGCCTTCGCCAGGGCCGGCGTGCCGATGGCCATGCTGTTCGTGCGCAACGCCAACGGCAGCCACAATCCCGACGAGGCGATGGCGATCGACGATCTGCTCGATGCCGTCGCGATCCTCACGGTCTGGCTGGCGGCGGAAACCCGCGGCGGCTGAGCGCCGGCTCCTCGGGCCCCGATGCGCGCCCGCCCGACCTCCCGCGCCGGCGCATCATCCGGCCTCGGGTGCCGCTGGGGGATCGGACGCGTAGGCGATCCGGAAGGCGGTGGGGAACGGCGTGCCGTTATCCTCGACGGCGCTCTCGGCGCGGAGATCGTCCCGGAGAAGGATCCGGCGCACCATCTCGGGGATCATGACGCCCGCCATGTAGCGGCCGAGGCACTCGTGATGACCGAGGCCGAAATGCAAATACGCGGAGTCGGGCCGGGTCGGGTCGAAGCGCTCGGGATCGGGCACCCAGTCGGCATCGAACATCGCCGACAGGCTCAGGGGCAGCACCACCGTGCCCGTCTGGATCTGGCGCTCCGCCGGGCCGCCGCGCCCGAGCACGTGGTCGGTCTCGGCGTGCCGGAACATGAAGGCGACGATCGGCGCGAAACGCAGCGCCTCCCAGACGAAGCCATCGAAGGCCGTGATGTCGGCCGCGGCGGACCGCGCCGCCGCGTGGACGTCCGGGCGCCGCAGGATCTCGGCCAGGGCGTTCACCACGGCCTCCGCGGTGGTCTCGATGGTGCCGATGAGGAGACCGCCGACGTTGATGACGACCCGGTCCATCCCGAAGCCGGCCGCGGCCGGCATCTGCAGCCGGAGCAGCCGGGTGAGCACGTCGTCGGGCGGGTTCGTGCCCGCCTCGATGGCCGCGAGCCGGGCCGGAATGAGCGACGCGAAGGCGGCCTGCATCTCCGCGCGGGCATGCTCGGCGGCGGCCTGGACCTCCTCGGCATCCGGACGCCCGTCGAAGGGCAGGTTGTTGAACTGGTCGAGCTGGTTCGCATACGACCAGCGCAGGAGGTCGGCATCCGGCGCCGGGAATCCCAGGAACTCCTGGACGATCCGCATCGGCACCAGACGCGCGATCGACGCGACGACGTCGAGCGATCCGCCGCCGGCGTCGAGAACCCCATCGGTGAGGGCGCCCGCTCGTTTCCGGATGGCCGGAAGATCGCCCCAGGGCAGCACGGCGCGCATCACCGCCTTGTCGCGGTAGTTCACCTCGGTCCCGTCGAGCGCCAGCATGAACGTGCCCATCTTGGGCTTGTAGAGCGCGACGGAGAAGACGCTCGACAGGGAGAGGATCTCGGCCACGTCGGCGCGCCTGGCCACGAGGACGACCGCGCCGCAATCCAGGATCGGCGCGCGCTCCCGCAGCTGCGCGAAGAAGGGTCCGGGGGCGCGCTTGATCCAGTCGCGGGCCACGGGCCAGCGATCCGCCACCGGCAGGGCTTCCAGCTCTGCGAGGCAAGGTGCGGCGGGATCGGGCATGCGCGACTCCATTCCACGAGGCGGCCGCGCCCGGCGGGGCGGGCCGTCAGTTGAGGGAGATATCCAGGCCTTCGCGCAGGCGCGCGACGAGCTCACCCTGTCGGTGCGTCTGGGTCTTGGCGAACAGGGCGCGCAGCTGCGTCCGGACGGTGGAGATCGCGATCCCCCGCTCCCGGGCATGGGTGCTGAGCGAGCGCCCCGAGGCGACCGCATGAGCGAGGATCGCCTCGGCGCCGGTCAATCCGAACAGGCATTGCAGGCGGCCGGCGGCCCCCTCCTGCACCTTGGGTGCGCCATTGCGGATCACCACGGCGAGTTCGGCCCGGACCCGCGATCCCGTCCCCGTCGGACGCTTGGAGAGGGGATGGAGCGAGACCCGCATCGGGGTGCCGGTCGCGGCGCAGGTGATGGCGATATGGTCGGCCTGGGTGATCTTGACCCCGCCCTGGGCGGCGGCGAGCGCCTCGGTGGCGGCTTTGGCGATCCGGCGCGAGCACGGCCCGTCCTTGATGGCGAGGCTGCCCCTGTCGAGGGACAGGCCCGTGCGGGACCTGGCGAGTTCCTCGGCGGCGCGGTTGGCGTGGGCGACGCGCAGACGGGAATCCGTGAGGATCACGGCCGCGTCGAGGAGGTCGAGGGCGGAAGCCAGATCGGAGGAGCGCTCTGAGGCCTGCCGCATGAGGGCATAGAACTCGAAGGCCCTGCGCAGATGCGGCACCAGCGTCGAGAGGCGCCGCATCTCGACCGATTGGAACGGGCCGGCCTCCTCGTCGCGCATGGCCGCGAGCGTCGCCATCACGTCGGCTTCCCGGGCGAAATACGTCACGAGGCTGTGCTCGATGCCGAACGGCCGCACGACCTCCTTGAACAGGGCCGTCTCGCGGAACTGCGCGGGATCGACCCCCTCCTCGGCGCGAATCACCTTGCCCTGATTCGACAGGATGTAGGGAAGCCGGGGGTCCTCGGTGGCGTGCCGGTAGAGGAACGTGCGGTACTGCGTCCGGTCGAACCCCGACACCGCCCACATGGGCTTGCGCGACCCGTCCAGGCTGAACACGGCGAGCTGACCGACCCGGCCGCCGACGAAGCCGACGAGATCTTCCAGCAGCGCGGACCACTCTTCCGGCTGGCCGACACGGTCGTAGATCGACCCGACCAGATGCGAATAGGTCTCGAGTTCTTCCATCGCCACACTCCGCTGTCAGGGACAGGATGAACGCGGGCGTATCCTACGGCTCGCGGTGGTGATCGGCCTCCTTGACGGGCATGCCGGGCGATTCCGTCCGGGCGGCAGGCTGCGCCACGCGTCCGAGGATGGCGGCGAACGCGTCACGACCGCAGCTCGGGCATGGTCGCGGCCCCGGCTTAGGGTTGTTCGTGAATTCGTTGTAGCAACGAGGACGGGAAGCGCGTCCCCCAAATGGATGACGCGCGCGCCGAGGGCCTAGCGTCCGCTGCGTGCGCCGGCCGCAGGATCGGGATGGCCGGTCGGAAACGGCGAATGCCGGCAAGCCCGACCGCGTACGCGTCGAGTAGGCGCCGCCAAGCCGTAGGCTGAGGTCTAAAGGCGCGTCAGCCGCAGGCGCCACGCCGCGTCAGGAGAGGCGTCCCTCACGGCCGCGCTGGGAGCGGTCGGGAAGACCTGCTCGATCCCGGCCCGGTCGACAGGTCCCTCCGACATCGTCACGCAGCCGCCGAGCGACAGCGCGAGCAGAACCGCCAGCGCGGGCACCCGGATCGACGCGCGGGCGGCGCCCGATCGCGCTGCCATCGGGTTCCGCAAAGAACCTCCGCCATGGCGAGGGCCCGTGATCCGGATCGGTCCACCCGCAGGCCCGGCGCGCGGAGACATGTGGCGCGGCGTGCCCATGGCCCCGCCCGCCGGCGGATGCGCCTTACGCCGCGGCCCGTCGCTCCGCCGGCGCCAGGTCCCGGCTCGCCTGCTCGATGCGCACCAGCCAGCCCTCGGCGGTCTCGGCGCGTCGTTCGGCAGCCTGGACCCGGGCCTCCATCGCCTGCATCTGCGCGGCGGCCTCGGCCTGGAGCTTCCCGATCTGAGCCTCGGCGCGGGCCCGGATTTCCCCGGCCTTCGCGTCCGCCTGAGCCTGGACCTCGCGCAGCAGCACCTCGAAGGCGCGGACTTCCTGCTGCGAGCGCTTCAATTCCTGGAGCAGGGCGTCCTGCTCGGCGGCCTGCTCGCGCAGGCGCGCCTCCTGCTGCTGCGCGGCGCTCTTGGCCGCGGTGAGGGTGTCGAGCACGCCGGTCCAGTCCGAGGGCATCCGGCGGGGCGCAGGCGCCACGTCGGTCACCACGGCCATCGCCGGCGGGGGGGATGCGGCCGGCGGCTTGTCATGACCGTCCTGCCGGTGGGCGACGATCTGCGCATCGAGGTTGGCCCAGAACGCCTCGTCCATCGCTGGCATCGCGGTTCCCTTCTGCCCGTTCGTGTCTCAAGACGGCGGCGTTGGCGACGCTGCGTGACGCGTTCCTCGCGAAGCGCCCGCCACAGCGTCATCCGCAGGTCGAAGAATCCCCGCTGGCCGGGCGTTCGACGAGCGCTCTCAAATGGCCGACACGGCGGTCCTGCGCGAATCGGCAGGCGCCATGACGAATTCGGACTCGATCGTTTCGGAGATCCGCCGCAGCCACTCCTCGGCCGACGCGGCGCGCTCCTCGGCGATGCGGGCCCGCTCCTCCGCGGCCCGGATCAGGATCGCGGCCCGCGCCTCGGCCTCGTCGGTGCGTTGCTCGGCGGCGCGGACCTTCGCATCGGCGTCACGAAGGTCGGCGCGAACCTGCTCGACGAGGTCCTGGACACGTCCTTCGTAATCCTGCGCGCGATCCTCGACCTCGCGGATATATTCGGCCGCACCGCGCACCCGATCGAGCAGGCCCGACCATTTCGCGGCCGTCGGGACCGACGTCAGGACGACGACCTTGCCCTGGGACATCGCGCCGTCCGTGGTCGGCTCGGTCGCGGTGAGCACCGCGCCGGACTGATCGGAAGCGATCCGTCGTGACTGTTCCATGATCGATCCTGGGGCCGGGCTGGAGGACGGGAGCGACGGGGTTGGAGCGCCCGTTCGCTCAGGCCTCGGCCTCGATCTGGCTCATATGGCCGCCGAGCAGGAGCGTCTTGGCGGCCGCGTCGATCCGGGACAGCCACTTCTCGGCGGTATAGGCCCGGAGGTCGGCGACCCGCACCTGTTCTTCGGCCGCCCGGACCCAGGCTTCCGCCTCGGCTTGGAGCGTGCGCACCCGGGCCTCGGCTTCCGCGCGGATCTCCTCGACCTGCGCATCCGCATCGGCCTGGACCCGCTGCAGGCGGATGTCGGCCCGCGTCTGGATCTCGTGGGCCCGCATCTCGGAGAGCTGCAGGCGCTGCTGCGTCTCCTTGAGCTCACGCTGCACGGTTTCGAGCAGCACCCCGTGCGAGGCGCTCTGCTCGCGCAGGCGCTTCTTCTGCTCGTCGGCGAGGCCGACCATGCCGTTGATGATGTCGAGGGTCGTCATCCAGTCCGAGACGGCGTCGGGCTGAACTTCGGACGAGATCGGTCCGGAGGCCTGTTCCGAGACCGGCTCGGCATCGTTGACGGCCGGCTGCGGAACGACCGCCGCCGGGGCGTCCTCGGAATCCAGGCTCAGCCGCAGCGCGGGCATGTCGGCCGGACCGGAGGTCGGTTTGAGCCTTAAGATCTCCGCCGACGGTTTCTCGGAGATCCGGTCCAGACTCTCCGCAACCTGCGTCAGAATGTGGGACCAAGAGGCTGTGGGAGCCGCGATCATGCTCATTTCTGCCTTTCCCATGGCGAACATGGCATGATAGAGACACAGTCATGGTTAATGACTCGTTAATTGTGTATTCGCCCGCTAGCTTTTCATAAGCTCCTCCTAACCAGAATTAATCTTCGCCCCGTTGGGCCGTCGGGGCGGGCCTCGACCGATCCGTCGTCACGCTGCGTCGCATACCCCGCGCATTTCGGGTTGGCCGACGCCTGATCGATCAACATATCCTATAGTATTGGGATGCCCGCGAGCGCCACGCCTGTCGACAATAGACGGGCCCGCTTCCAAAAATCGATCGATATTGCCATTGTTCGCAAATTTGAAGTTTTCATAGAAATATTCGAATAGAGTTTTCTAATTTGTTTGACAAAGGTTTTCAACGGCACTGTAAAAAAACCGATCGTACTGGCACGAAGGCCAAAATAATCTTCGCCGCCTGCCGAAAGTCCACATCGGCACACGGGTGGCGCTTCGAGGACGCGTCGAGACTGCACCAATGCGGAAGGGTCGACCCTCAGGACCGGAGGATCGCCAGCGCAGGGTCGGCGGGCCGGAAGCGGGCGAAGCGCAGGGCGAGCACCGGCAGCACAAGGAGGTTCAGGATCGTCGAGGTCACGAGGCCACCCAGGATCACGAGTGCCATCGGTCCTTCGATCTCCCGACCGGGCTCCCCCGCCCCGAGGGCGAGCGGCAGCAGCCCGAGACCGGTGACCAGGGAGGTCATCAGGATCGGAACCATCCGGTCGGCCGCACCCTCGGCGGCGGTGGCGGCATCCCAGGGACGGCTGTCCCGGTTCACCATCTGCTCGTAATGGGCGATCATCATCACGCTGTTGCGCAGCGAGATCCCCGACAGGGTGACGAAACCGACGATCGAGCCCAGCGACAAGACGCCGCCGGCGAGCGCGGCCGCCGCGACGCCGCCCACGAAGGCGAAGGGCAGATTGACGAGGACGAGGATCAGGTTCGCCGTGGAACCGGTGACGATGGCGAGGAGCACGACTATGCCGAAGCCCGCCAGCCCCGCATGGATCAGCAGGTCGCGCCGGGCCGCGTCCTGGGCCTCCGCGGCCCCCGCGAAGGTGGCGTAGACTCCCTCGGGCAGCCGGACCTCGCGGGCGATCTTGCGCTTGGCCGCCGCCACGAACCCCGCCACGTCGCGGCCGTCGACGTTGGCGGTGACCGCCTGCATCCGCTGCGCCCCGAGATGCTGCACCTGATAGCGGCCGGCGCTCTCGTAGACATCGGCGACCTGCGAGAGGCGGACGAAGCGGCCGCCGGGCACCCGCAGGGGCAGGTCGCCGACCGCGCTGAGCCGGCTCCGCACCTGCGCATCGAGGATCACCATCACGTTGACCGTCGCGTTGCCCCGGTAGGTCTGACCGACGACATCGCCCTGGTAGGCGGTGCGCACAGCCTCCAGCACGTCCACTGGATCGAGCCCCCATTGACGCAGATCGACCGGCCGCAGGGCCACGGTCACCTGCGGCAGCCCGGCCGGTGAGGCCTGCTGGACGTCCCGGGCGCCCTTCACCTCCGCGAGCTCGCGGGCGACCGAGCGGGCCGCGGCCTCGATCCGGTCGAGGTCGCTGCCGATCACGTTGACCACCACCGGCGCGGTGAAGCCCGACACCGTCTCTTCGATGCGTTCGGTCAGGAAGGTCTTCAGCGAGAAGGCTGCGCCGGGAAAACCCGCGACCAGCGTGCGGATCGCCGTCTCGATGGTCCGCTGCGCGGCCCCGTCGAGGCCGGGCTCCAGGTCGATATGGATCTCGCTGTAATGGGGTCCCGCCGTGTCCTCACCGGCCTCCGCGCGCCCGATCTGCGCGGCCACCGCCCGCACGCCCGGGATACCCTTCAGGCCGCCGGTGACGAGGCCGCTGAGCCGCTGCGATTCCTGCAGGGAGGTGCCGGGCACGGCCACCATGTGCAGGATCATGTGGCCCTCCTTCAGGTCGGGCAGGAACACCGCCCCGAGGGTCGGGAGGATGGCGGCACCGCCGAGCGTCACCAGCACGCTCACGAGCATCGTGGTCCGCGGCACGCGGGCGATCCGCGCCAGCAGCCCGAGATATCCCGCGCGGCTCGCGCGCACGACCGGGGGCTCGCGGGTCGCCGCGTCCCGGGCAGTGCGGCCGCCGAGCAGGAGCAGCGCCAGCGCCGGCGTCACGGTGAGCGCGACGAGCAGCGAGGCGACGACCGCCGCCACGTAGGCGAGGGCCAGGGGGCCGAACAGGCGTCCCGCCACGCCGGTGAGCGCCAGGACCGGCAGGAACATCAGCAGCACCGCAAGGGTCGCGTAGGCGACGGAGCTGCGGACTTCCAGCATCGCGTCGAGCACCACCCGGGCGGCCCCGTGCCCGCCGGGGCGCGCCGCCCGCAGGCGGCGGGAGACGTTCTCGACGCCGATCACCGCGTCGTCGACGACCTCGCCGATGGCCAGGGCAAGGCCGCCCAGCGTCATCGTGTTGAGGCTCTCCCCCCAGGCCTGGAGGGCGAGCGCGGCGGCGATCAGCGACAGCGGGATCGCCGCCGCGCTGATCAGCGCCGCCCGCCAATCCGCCAGGAAGACGAGGAGCACGATCACCACCAGGACCCCGCCGAAGGCCAGGGCCTGGATGACGTTGCCGGTGGCGACGTCCACGAAGTTCGCCGGCCGGAACAGGTCGGCGCGCAAGGACACCCCCTCCCGCTCGAGGACCGGGCGCAGCTCGTCCAGGGCGGCCTCCAGGCGGGCCGTCACCGCCCGGGTATCGACCCCGACCTGGGCGCCGACCATCAGCAGGACGCCGGGCCTGCCGTCGACCAGGGCGGCGCTGATCGCCGGCTCCGGGGCGACCATGACCGTGGCCACATCGGACAGCACCACGCTCGCTCCGCCGTCGTTGTGGAGCACCGTCCGCCCCAGCGCTTCCGGGGTGAGCGACTGCCCCTCGGTCCGCAGGAGCACGCGCTGGTTCGGCGTGTCGACGAATCCGGCCCCGCGCACGCCGGTCGCCTTCCGAGCCGCCGCCAGCACGTCGTTGAGGCCGATCTGGTAGCGGATCAGGTCGTTTGGGCGGATCTGCACCTGCAGCGCCCGCACGGCGCCCCCGTAGAGCGACACCTGGGCGATGCCCGGCACCGCCTGCAGGCGTCGGCGCACGGTCCATTCGGCGACGTGGCGCAGGTCCATGGCGTCCCGGGTGCCGGAGGTCAGCCCGACGAGCAGAACCGTGAGGGTGGAGGAGGTGAGCGGGGTCATCGCCGGTGCCGCCACACCCTCGGGGAGGCGCCCCGCCAAAGCCGCCAGCCGCTCGTTGACCCGCTGGCGGACCCGGTCGACGTCGCTGCCCGGCCTGAAGACGGCGGTGATCACCGACAGGCCCTGGATCGAGGTCGAGCGCAGCGTCTCCAGGCCGGGGAGGCCGCCGACCGCGACCTCGACCGGCTGCGTGACCAGCACCTCGACCTGCTCGGCGTCGAGACCCGGCGCCTCGGCCTGGATCGTGACGGTCGGGGGGGCGAATTCCGGAAAGACGTCGTAGCGGGCACCGGCCAGCGCGGTGAGGCCGAAGACCAGGAGTGCGCAGGCCAGCGCCAGAACCACCCGCGGTTGACGGACGGCGAAGCCGATCAAGGCGGCCTGGGGACCGCCGCGGCCAGCCGAGCCGGTCGCCTCAGTCATCGTCGTCGCCCACGACGCGGATGCGGCTCTTCATCTCCTCGGAGAGGAGGGCCTGGCCGCCGCGCAGCACGATCTCGGCGCCGTCCGGCAGATCCTCGACCACGTAGGCGTCCGCCGACATGGGGGCGTCCGGCCGGATCGGGTGCCGGACGTAGGCGCCGTCGCCGGTGCCGCGATAGACCCAGCTGCTCCCGTCCCCGTGGACCACGGCATCCTCGGGCACGAGCACGCCACGGACCGCGCGCTCGCCCGGCAGGAACGCCATCGTGCTGGTGCCGGGCAGAAGTCCGCTGTCGCCGGACACGAGATAGAAGAAACTCTGGCCCTGGAGGCGAGGGTCCGTCCGGGTGGCGGGCGAGACCAGGCGGAGCGCGACCCGCTCGCTCTGCGGCGGCACCTCGGCGAAGGCGGCCTGCGGCGGGCTCGCGAAGGTCTCACCGGGGGGCAGCGTCACCTGCATCAGGAAGTCCGTGCGCTCGATCAGCCGGGTGACGAGGGGGGCGCGCTCGATGATCGCCGTGCCGAGCAGGGATCCCCATTCCTGCCGCGCGGTCGCCGCGAGGGTACGCACCTGCGACTCGGCCGCCGCCTGGGCGGCCCGGTCGGTGAGCAGCGTGCCTTCCGCGGTCTCGATCTGGGCGACCGCCACCACCCCGGCGCCGAGGTTGCGGGCGCGGCGGGCGGCGCTCGCCGACACCTCGGCCCGCGCCTGAGCGGTCTGGAGCGCGGCGACGGCGCCCGCATAGCTGTTGGCGAGCTCGGTGATGCGGGCGAGATCGAGGACGGTGCCGTAGGCGGTCAGCTCCTGCCGATGCAGCACGGCCGGGCGGGTCTCGGCGATCAGCCCGATCCGCGCGCGCTCGGCCTCGGTCAGCCGGACGAAGGTGCGGCCGTCTTCGACGGCGGTGCGCGGTGCCGGCAACCGCGCGTCGACGGCCGGCGGCTTGCGCAGAGCGGGGAGGAGCGCCGCGACCTGCGCGCGCGCCGCGTTCAGGCCGAGGTTGGCCTGGTCGCGCAAGCCGCCAGCCGGCTCCGAAACGGCGAAGCCGATCGCCGCCAGCAGCAGCAGCCCGGCGATCAGGCCCGCCCTCCGTCTCAATCCAAGCCCCCGCCTAATTGCCGAAACATCCCGGTTTGCATGCCGAATGTACCCGATACACCCGGATTAGCACGGTTCAACCTCTGCTGCGATCGATAGGCGGGGACGCGTCTCGGCGCCGTGCGAACGGGCGATCGGGGCCATCTGCGCGGCGCGAAGCCATCGGGCGTGCTCTGCGCGGGCCTCGGGCTCGACGTCGACGGTCCGGTGCCAGCGCAGACAAGCTCGGACGGGTCGCCCGGATCGACCGATCCGATCAGGGCTGCGCAGGGATCCCGGCGAAGGCGATCAGAGCGATCGCCGGACGCCGGCACGCATCGGCTCGATGTCGCTCGGGCGACGGTACGCGCCTCGCCATCGGCAGCAAGGAGGCAGGTCGCACCGACAAAAAAGCCCGCCTCGACGGGCGAGGCGGGCTTCCGCGTAACAAGCAGCAAGGTTGTGGTGGTTCAGCAGCCGTCGCCCTGAACCGGGGCGGTCTGCCGGTCGGCCATGGTGTTGTTCATCGCACCGACGGTCCCGGGAGAGGCCGGCTGATTGCCGCCGGCGAGGTTCGCGGCCCCCGGGTCGGCGCTGGACTTGGTGCCGGCATGCGCCGTCGCCTGCGCATCGGCCGTCTGAGCCGCACCCGCGTTGTTCATGGCCCCGACCGTGCCGGGCGAGGCAGGCTGCTGGCCGCCGGCGAGGTTCTTGCTCGACTTGTCGGCGTCCGAGCTCTGAGGGTTGGATGCCTGCTGATCCGGGGTCTTGGACTTCGTCGTCCCGGTGCTGCACGGCGCCGCGAGGGCGGGGCCGGCGACCAGGGCCAGGAGCGCGACGGCGCCGGCCAGACGTGAGACCTTCATTAAACGTTCCTCCAGATATTTTACTCCGGGCTAATTGCCTGATCCACCCGGGAGTTCCGAGGTGGATGTCGCGAACTCCACCGTGTCGCAGTACAGGGTCTGAATTCGCCGGACCTCACGGCGCCGTCCTCACGCGACGGCCGTGCGTCCCCGCGGGCCGCGTCGTCGGCTTCATCGATCGGCTGCGCGGCATCGACCTTGCACTCCGGTCCGGGCTGTTCAAGACTCTCGTCGGCGCGCTCCGCCCTGGCCGCGGATCGAATCCGGCCCGGCAGCGCGACGGAGTTGCAGGGGAGCGAATCCGTTGACGAGCGTGGACCTGAACTCGGATCTCGGCGAGGGCTACGGCGCCTATGCCTGCGGCGACGACGCGGCGATCCTGGACATCGTGACCTCGGCCAACGTCGCCTGCGGCCTGCACGCGGGCGATCCTGAGATCATGGCCCGGACCTTTGCCCTGGCGAAGGCGCGGGGCGTCGCGGTGGGCGCCCATCCGGGCTTCCCCGATCTGTGGGGCTTCGGCCGGCGCCGGATGCCGTTCAGCCCGGACGAGATCGAGCGGCTGGTGGCCTATCAGGTCGGGGCCGCGGCGGCGCTCGCCGCCTATTCCGGTCATCGCATCACCTACGTGAAGGCACACGGGGCACTCGGCAACCTCGCCGCCGAGGAGCGGCCGGTGGCCGACGCCATCGCCCGGGCGGTGCGGGCGGTCGACCGCGACCTCGCGCTGCTCGCGATCGCACTCAGCGCGCAGGTTCCCGCGGGCGAGGCCTTCGGCCTGCTGGTGCATCAGGAGATCTTCGCCGACCGCGGCTATACGGAAGCCGGCCTGCTGATCCCCCGCGGACAGCCCGGCGCCCTGATCACCGAGGCCGATGCGGCCGCCGAGCGGGTCCTGCGGATGGTCGAGGCCGGGGCGATCCTCACGGCCGAGGGCAAGGCGCTGCCGACGCCGATCCGCTCCATCTGCGTGCACGGCGACTCGGCCCACGCGGTCGCCACCGCCCGGGCTGTCCGGGACCGGCTGGAGGCGGCCGGGGTGACGCTGGCGCCGTTCCGTCCGTGAGCGGCATCGTCAGCGAGCCCCGGCTCCTCGACGCCGGCGAGGCGGCCCTGGTGGTCGAGTTCGGCACGACCGTTGACCCCGCGATCAGCGATCGGGTCCTGGCCCTCGACGACGCCCTGGGCGCCGACCCGCCCGCGGGCCTCCTGGAGCGCGTCCCGACCTACCGCTCCCTGATGCTCCACTACGACCCGCTGGTGCTCGAGCGCGCGGTGCTGGCCGACCGGATCCGGGCATTCGTGGCGGGCACCGCCGCGCGGGCGGCCGCCACGACCCTGTGGACGCTGCCCTGCTGCTACGACGTCCCCCACGGCGAGGACATCGCCCAGGTCGCCGAACGCACCGGTCTCGCGCCCGATGCGGTGGTCTCGACCCATGCGGGGGCGACCTACCGGGTCTACATGTACGGGTTCGCCCCGGGCTTCGCCTATCTCGGCGGCCTGCCGCAGGCCCTGGCGATACCCCGGCGGGCGAGCCCACGGCCGCCCCACCCGGCGAACGCCGTGGTGATCGGCGGCGGGCTCGCAGCGGTCGCCACCGTCCCGATGCCGACCGGCTGGTACGTGATCGGCGCCACCCCGGCCCGGCTCTACGCGCCGGAGCGCGACCCGAGCTTCTTCGTCGGCGCAGGCGACCTGATCCGCTTCGAACCCGTCGATGGCGCGACGTTCGACGCGCTGCGGGCCCGCGAGGCGGCGGGCGAGGCCGTGGTGCGCCGCTGGGAGGCGCGCTGATGGCGGCGCTCGTCGTCGAGGCCGCCGGTCCCGGGATCACGCTGCAGGATGGCGGCCGGCACGGCTACCTGCGCTACGGCATCACCGCGGCGGGGCCGATGGACCCGCTGATGCACGCCACCGCCAACCGCGCGGCCGGCAACCCCCTCGACGCCACCGCCGTGGAGGTCTCCACCGGCGGGGTCACGGTCACGGCGGTGGGGGGCGCGGTCGGTATCGCCCTGGTCGCACCGGGCTTCCGGGTCGCCCTGGACGGGGCGGCTTTGCCCGGCGCCGTGGCGCTGACCCTGGAGCCGGGACGGACGCTGGCGGTGCGGGCGGGCGATGCCGGATCCTGGGGCTACCTCACGGTGAGCGGCCGGCTCGACGTGGCGCCGGTCCTCGGATCGACCGCGACCCACACACGCTCGGCCCTCGGCGGCCTCGACGGGCGCGGCCTCGCCGCCGGCGACCACCTTCCGGTGGCCGAGGTCAGGCCGGGCGAGGCGACACCTCACAGGCTCGTCGTGCCGTGGCTGGAGCGGGATGCACGCCTGATCCGCGTCGTGCTGGGTCCGCAGGACGACTACTTCGCCGCCGACCAGATCGCGGCCTTCCTGGCCGGTCCCTGGACCGTCTCGCCCCGGGGCGACCGGATGGCCTGCTTCCTCGACGGGACGCCGCTGACGCATGCCCAGGGGCACGACATCGTCTCCGACGGCGTGGCGATGGGCGCGATCCAGGTCCCCGGCAACGGCCTGCCGATCGTGCTGATGGCCGACCGGCAATCCACCGGCGGATACCCGAAGATCGCCACCGTGATCGGCCCCGATCTCGGGCGCCTCGCCCAGGCGCGCGGCGGGGCGCGCCTCGCGTTCCGGCAGGTCACGGTGGCGGAGGCGGTGGCGGCGCGCCGGGCCGAGCGCGACCATCTCCGGGAGCCGGCGGCGCGGGAACCGGTGGTGCGCACGGATTTCGCCTCCGACTTCCTGCTCCGCCTCAACCTCGTCGGCGGGGTCACGGACGGTCGCGCCTGAGCCGGCGACACGCTATGGCCGGGCCGCCCCGCCGCCGATCCCGGAGAACCGGGTCCCCCGGCGGAAGTTTTTCGAACGCGAGCAGGAAGGTCTCCCACGCATGGCGCACGCCGTCTCCGCCCCGGGCACGCCGCCCGCGCGCAGCAACGAACCGCTCGACGGCGACAGCGTCCGCCGCGCCCGGATCGACCTCGCCGCCTGCCTGCGCTGGGCCGCCCGGCATGGGCTGGAAGAGGGCATCTGCAACCATTTCTCGGCGGTGCTGCCCGGGCGGCCCGACCTGTTCCTGGTCAATCCCTACGGTCTCGCCTTCGCCGAGGTGACCGCGTCGAGCCTCCTGCTCTGCGACTTCCACGGCAACGTCGTGGAGGGCGACGGCCAGCCGGAGGCCACGGCCTTCCACATCCATGCCGAGCTGCACCGGCTGAAGCCCCGCGCCCGGGCCGCCTTCCATACCCACATGCCCTACGCCACCGCCCTCGCCATGCTGGAGGGACAGCCCCTGGCCTGGGCGGGCCAGACCGCCCTGCGTTTCTACGGCCGCATCGCGGTGGACGAGGATTATAACGGGCTGGCCCTGGATTCGGATGAGGGCAGACGGATCGCCGCGAGCGCGGGCGATGCCGACGTGGTGTTCCTCAAGAATCACGGCGTGATGGTCCTGGGCGAGACCATCGCGGAGGCCTGGGACGACCTCTATTATCTGGAGCGGGCCGCGCAGGCGCAGGTGCTCGCCCTGAGCACGGGGCGCACCCTCAAGGTCGTGCCCGAAGCGATCGTGAAGCACGTGGCGGCCCAGGAGGCGGCCGGCCGCGCCGAGAGTGCGCGGATGCATCTGGAGAGCGTCAAGCGCGTGCTCGCCCGGGACGAGCCGGCCTTCCTGGCGTGACCGGCGCTCACGGCGTCACCCGGATCCTGTCGAGCAGCGCCGCGTCGGCATAGCCGTCGGCGGGCAGCCCGACCGTGCCCTGGAAGGCGCGCAGGGCCGCCCGGGTCTTCGGGCCGATCTTCCCGTCGACGCCGCCGGTGGCGAAGCCCCGTGCGGTGAGCCGGTTCTGGATATCGCGCCGCTCGTCGGCGGTGAGCGGCCGGTCGCCCCGCGGCCAGTCGCGGACGAGGCCCGGGTCGCCGCGCAGGCGGTCCGACAGGAGCGCCACCGTCAGGGCATAGGCGAGCGCTGTGTTATAGCGCAGGATCACCGCAAAATTCGGCCGGAGCAGGAAGGCCGGACCGCGGATCCCGGCGGGCAGGATCAGGGTCGCCTCCGCGGCCTCGTCCGGGACCGGGCGCCCGGAGGCGGGTGACACGCCCAACGCACGCCACGCGGCGAGGCTGCGGGGCGTCGTCTCGTCGGCGAGCGCGGCGTCGAAGTTCTCCGGCAGGACCGCCTCGGCACCCCAGCCCTCGCCGGGCTTCCAGCGCTGGGCGCGCAGGTAGTTGGCCGTGGAGGCCAGGGCGTCCGGCACCGAGGTCCAGATGTCACGCATCCCGTCACCGTCGAAATCGACCGCGTAGCGCTGGTACACGCTCGGCATGAACTGGGTGTGGCCCATCGCGCCCGCCCAGGAACCGGTCAGCCCGCCGGGCATCCGGTCCCGCGGGGCCTGGTTCCAGGCCAGGATCTGGAGGGCGGCCGCCAGCTCATCGCGCCAGTAGCCGGCGCGGGCGGAATCGCCGCAGCCGAGCGTCGCAAGGGAGCGCACCACCGGCTTCACGATGGCGGGATTGTCGAGGACGGCACCGTAATTCGATTCCACGCCCCAGAACGCCACGAGGATGTGGCGGTCGATCCCGTACCGGGCCTCGATGGCCGACAGGGTCTCGGCAGTCTCGGCCAGCTTGCGCTGTCCGGCGGCGATGCGGGCCGGGGTGACGCTGGCCTCGATATAGTCCCAGATCGGCCGGACGAACTCGCCCTGGCTCCCGCTGGCGGCAAGCACGTCCGGATCGGCCGTCAGGCCGGCGAGCTGGGCCTCCGCGACGCTCTGCGGCACGGCCTGCGCCGTGGCCCAGGCGATCAGATCGGCGCGGCAGGTCTCGAAGGCTTGCGGCGCGGGCGGGGCGGAGTCAGGTGCGGCGACCGCAAGGGTCGGCGCGAGCGCGCAGGCGATGGCGAGGATACCGATCCGCGCGGGCTGCTTCGGCGCATCGTGAGCGGGCATGGGCATCTCCGGGGATCCAGATCCCTCGACGTACCAGCTTAGCCCGCAGGACGGGGCGGCTTCTAGGAAGCGGCGGATCTCGATCGGACGCCGGCATCGGCCATCTCACCAAGTCGTGTGAGCCGTCCGCGATGCGCGCGCGGTGCCCGACGAACAAACGCGGATATCCGACGTTCATCCGATGTGACCCGAGGGAGACCGACCCGGTGAAGCGTGCGGCCCTCGCGATCCTCGGTGCGGCGCTGCTCGCCGCGGGACCGGCCTGCGCCCTGGAGGTCACCCGCAGCCGCGACATCCCCGCGCCGGCCGGCGCGGTCTGGGCGCTAGTCGGCGATTTCTGCGCCATCCAGCTCTGGCACCCGCAGGTGGAGCGCTGCATCCTGTCGAGCGACGACGACGATGACGGCATCCGCGCACAGATCCGCGGCCTCGTGGTGAAGGGCGGCCTGGGCACGGTGGTGGAGGTCGAGACCGCCCGGGACGAGGCCGGCATGAGCTACAGCTACGGCTTCGTCCAGGGGCCCCTGCCGGTCCGCGCCTACAACGCGACGCTGACGGTCCGGCCGAACGGCGCCGGATCGACGGTGCTCTGGAGCGCCACCTTCGACGCCGAGGGCATGAGCGACGCCGAGGCCGTGGCCGACATCGCGGGCGTGTTCGAGGCCGGGCTTGCCGGGATCGCCCGGGAAGCGTCCAGATAGGCCCTGGCGAATCGCGCGGGTGCGAGCCCCTATTCGGGCGGCGACCGGTTGCCCGGCACGATTCCCGGAGGCAGCCTCAGGAGGCCGAGACCCGCATGCGTCGTCATCGCCACGCCAAGATCGTTGCCACCGTGGGCCCCGCGACATCGGCGCCCGACCGGCTCCACGCCCTGTTCCTCGCCGGCGTCGATACGTTCCGGCTGAACTTCAGTCATGGCGTC
Organism: uncultured Methylobacterium sp.; assembly: GCA_964242725.1. Lineage (GTDB taxonomy): Bacteria > Pseudomonadota > Alphaproteobacteria > Rhizobiales > Beijerinckiaceae > Methylobacterium. Next base: position 7,930 of record CAXTCV010000030.1, on the reverse strand, counting down.
CAGGAGGACCATGCCCGGGTCCACGCCGCGATCCGCGCCCTGGAGGCGGAGGTCGGCCGGCCGATCGGCATCCTGCAGGATCTCCAGGGTCCCAAGATCCGGATCGGCACGCTGCGGGACGGCCGCCTGGATCTCCAGGCGGGCGAGACCGTCCGCTTCGTCCTCGACGGTGCCGAGGGCGACAAGCAGGCGATCCCCCTGCACCACCCGGAGATCTTCGACGCCGTGGTGCCCGGCCAGGACCTGCTGATCGACGACGGGCGGGTGCGGGTGCGCGTGACCGGGCCGGAGCGGACCGCCATCACCGCCGAGGTGGTCACCGGCGGGACGATCTCGAACCGCAAGGGCGTCAACCTGCCGGGGACGCTGCTGGACCTGTCGCCGCTCACCGCGAAGGATCGGGCGGACCTCGCCTTCGGGCTCGAACTCGGCGTCGACTGGGTGGCCCTGTCCTTCGTGCAGAAGCCCTCGGACGTGATCGAGGCGCGGGGGATCATCGGCGACCGCGCCGGGATCATGTCGAAGATCGAGAAGCCGCAGGCGCTGGAGCGGATCGACGACATCATCCGCCTCTCCGACGCCGTCATGATCGCCCGCGGCGACCTCGGCGTGGAGATCCCGCACGAGGACGTGCCCGGGCGGCAGAAGGAGCTGATCCGCGCCTGCCGGCTGGCGGTGAAGCCCGTGGTGGTGGCGACCCAGATGCTGGACTCCATGGTCAACGCCCCCGCGCCGACCCGGGCCGAGGCCTCCGACGTCGCCACCGCGATCTATGACGGCGCCGACGCCGTGATGCTCTCGGCGGAATCGGCCACCGGCCGCTACCCGGTCGAGGCGGTGGCGATGATGGACCGGATCATCCGGAGCGTGGAGGGCCACAAGCTCTACCACTCGATCGTGGCGGCCTCGGAGCCCGGCGAGGAGGAGACACCGCCCCACGCCGTCGCGACCGCCACGGCCGATCTCGCCGAGGCCGTGCACGCCGCCGCCATCGTGGCCTACACGGCCAGCGGGACCACGGCCGCCCGGGTGGCGCGCAAGCGCCCGGCCGCCGCGATCCTGGCGCTGACGCCGAACCTCGCGACGTCGCGGCGGCTGAGCCTCCTCTGGGGGGCGCACAGCGTCCTGACGGAGGATGTCGACTCCTACGAGGAGATGACCGCGAAGGCCCGGCAGCACGCGCAGGACGAGGGCTTCGCCAAGCCGAACGACATCATCGTGGTCACGGCCGGCATCCCGTTCCACACGGCCGGCAACACCAACAACATCCGTCTGATGCAGGTCTGACGCGGAGGCCTCGGGGGGAACGCGCCCCGCGCCTCGCCCGTTGACTCGAAAGCTGCGCCGTTATGGCGCGCCAACGGAGGGCCGACCCATGAACCTCATCGGACGCATCGTTTCCAAGATCCTCGGCAACGAGAACCGCCCCGTCGACCGCGACGACCGGAACGCCAGCACGGCGACGCCGATCGGCCGCTTGGTCACGAAGATCCTGGGCCGCTAGCGCGCGCGCCGCCGAACCGGAGACCGGTTCGGCGGCGGCGAGCGCGTCGCATCGAGGCGTCATAGAGCCGAACGCGATCGCGTTCGGCTCTATGACGCTCGCCGCCCCGGCCTGGGCGCGCGGCCCCCCGCAGTCAGTTCGCGATCGCGGCGGCCGTTTCCCTGACGGTCGGCGCCGCCGGCACCGTGTGCTGCCAGAACGTGCCGGTCCGACCCTTCGCCATGCCCTCCTCATAGAGGGCGCGCATGTAGGCCGTGTCGAACCCCTTCGAGGCGGGCACTTTCGGGCCGTTCTCGTCGATGTAGGTCAGGTTGAAGCCGATGCCGTTGCCGCGCGCGAGCGCGTAGGTCGCCGTGAGCGTGGCCCGCGAGCGGGCACGGCTCGCCGTGGTGAAGGAGCGCCCGACGATCGAGAGCGTGTTGTCCTTCGTGACCTCGAAATCGGGTTCCAGACGGCCGTTGATCACCACGTAGATCTCGGCCTTGCCGCCGGTGCGGATCCGGCCGTCGCGCAGCAGCAGCGTCTGCGGCAGCGTGAAGACCGGCGTCACCACCGAACCGTCGACATGCATCTCCTGGAAGCGCGTGTCTCCGGCCGAGACGTCGATCAGCTGCGGCGGGAACACCGCGGGGATGCTGGCCGAGGCGGCCAGAACGTCGCGGAACAGCTCCCGGGCGTTCGGCACCCCGCTCGCCGCGATGACGCCCATGTTCCAGATCACCGCGCGCTGGGAATCCAGGTTCGTGGTTACCACCAGCAGGCGCCGGCCCTTGGCATGCTCTTCGGCCACGGCGCGGATCAGGTCCGGCGTGACATAGCGGTCGATCAGGTTGCGCAGGCGCCCATCGCCGAACAGGCCCGAGCCGAACAGGACGTTCGCGAGGTTGGGCGAAGCCACCAGATCGCCGGCGACGCCGCTGGTGTAGAATTCGGTCAGGTAGGCGTCGTAGGCCGGACCCAGGAAGGCGAAGGGCGCGATCAGAGCGCCGGTCGAGACGCCCGACACCAGGGTGAATTCCGGGCGCTGGCCCGAGGCCGTCCAGCCGTTGAGCACACCGGCTCCGTAGGCGCCGTCGCCGCCGCCGCCCGAGAGTGCCAGGTAGGTGAATCCCTTCGCCCGACTGTGCGGGTTGGCGGCAAGTTCCGCGATCGTCTCCACCGAGGCGTCGGCGAAGACGCGGGCGCCGGGAATGCCGGGAATGCCCGCGAACGACGCCTGCTCGGCGGAGTACGGCGTGCGCGGGAGGCTGCCGCAGGCCGTGACCTGGCCCGCCAGCCCGAGCGCCGCCAGCGCGTACAGGCTTGTCCGACGGAAACCCATCCTCGTCACCCCGATCCGTGAAACCCAGCCACTTTGCCATACGGAACGAGCTTGGCCGCAGCGGAGGTTCCGTCTTTGCCGGCCGACGGGCGCGATAACGCCAAGCTGTTGCGCGGGAGTCACGATCATACGGGATCGCGGCGCCAGCGAGGCCGGCGCGTGTCCGCCGCCCACGCGGTGACGGGACCGCGCCGCCGCGACGGACGCCGTTCAACCTTTGCCGGTGGACAGGAGGCGCCCCGGACGGTCCCGCGCCCTTGCAACGCTCGCGAGCCCCGCGCTAGGGTTCCCCGCGGCTTGACGGGACAGGGTGTCGCACTCCGGTGCGGAGCCTAGCGCGCGGGTGCGCGATCCGCACGGCAGCGTGACCAGCCGAAGGGCAGGTCCATTGACCCGGGATGCGCATCGCGGACCATGGCGCAGCGCAGGCCGCAGGGGGCGGAGGGGATGATGGAAGCGGGCGTCTTAGGCTGGACAGATGATCGCGTGGCGCTCCTGCGCCGGCTGTGGGAGGAAGGGCAGAGCGCGAGCAAGATTGCGGCGCAGCTCGGCGGCGTCACCCGCAACGCGGTGATCGGCAAGGTCCATCGCCTCGGTCTGGCCGGACGCCCGAGGGGCGGCGAAGAAACGCCTGCCACCGCCAGCGTGGCGCCGTCGGTGAAGGCGGTGGAGATCGAGACCGCCATCGCGGTGGTCGAGACGCAGGCCCCCGAGCCGGTGGCGATCCTGTCGCATCGCCCGGCGCCCGAATTCCCCACCCCCGCGCCGGCCACGGCACCGGTCCCTCTGGCCACCTCCCAGCGGGTCACGATCATGGACCTGCGCGAATCCATGTGCCGCTGGCCACTCGGCGACCCGACCACACCGGAATTCCGGTTCTGCGGCGGGCGCGCGATCACCGGCCTGCCCTACTGCACCCACCACGCCGAGATCGCCTACCAGCCTGCGGCCGAGCGGAAGCGGGATCGCCGGGTCGCCTCGTTCCGCTGAACGGGGACAGGTTCAGGGTCGGTTCGGGTCGGTCTCGCGCAGGTAGCGCGCGGTGGCGGCGTTGATGCGCTCCGCCGGGATCAGCCCGACGAGGTTCCGCGGGTGGGTCGGGGCTGCGGCGTCGCGGGCGAGCGCACGGACGATCCGGTCAGCCGCCTGGCCGTCGAAGCCCGGGCGCGCCAGGACGAAGCTCCACGAGCCCACCGTCTCGATCGGATCCGTCTGGCCGGGGAAGCTGCCGGCCGGCACGGTCAGCCGCTTCATCGCGGCGCCGGGCTGCGCGAGGCGCCCGATCCCGGTCTCGGACGGACCGAAGAACCGGGCCCCGCCCGGCGCGCGGGCGAGCGCCGCGAAGCCCGGCCAGTCGAGTCCGCCGCCCCAGAGCGCGTCCGCATGGCCCTCGCGCACCAGGGCCGGCCCATCACCCGCCCGGTCGAGCAGGATCGGGCGGATATCGCGCTCGGGGTCGAGCCCGGAGGCAGCGAGCGCATTGCGACCCATCACGGTGAGGCCGGACTGGTGCGTGCCCAGCGCCACCGCGCGGCCGCGCAGATCCGCCACCGAGCGGATCGGGCTCGACGCCGGGACGACGAACAGGCCGGGCGTCGGGTACATCGGGGCCAGCACGCTGACCCCGCCGGGGCCGGCGAAGGCCGGGTAGGCGTACTCCCCCTGCACCAGGCCGAGATCGACGGCGCCGGACCGCAGAAGGCCGAGATTCTCGGCCGAGCCGGCGCTGGCGCGGGTCTCGATCGTGAGGTCCGGATCAGCCTTCCGGATCGCCGCCGCGAAGGCTGCTCCGAAGGCCGGGAAGCCGCCGCCCGGCGTCGCCGTAGCCAGGACCACGTGGCCCGCGTCGGCCGCTTGGGCCGGCCGCACCGCGAGGAGGCCGAGCGCCGCCAGGACCGCTGTCCGGCGCGTCAACGGCCCAGCTCCGGCCGCCGGGATGTGGCGAGTCGACTTGGGCGCCCCCGTCATGCGGAGGCCCTGGATCGGCGCGAAGGGGGAGAATAAGTTTCCATCGATCAGGCAGCCACGAGCAAAGCCGTTCCATCAACGGCCAGAAACATCGTCGAGAGCGGAAAGAACTTTCGGCAGGGGCACTTAGCCCGATTGCTCCGATGGCGGCAACGCGATATCGCAGCCTCCCGTCCGCGGCCGATCCCAGCCTTCCCAGCCCGGGGAGCCCTGGTCTGGTCGGTCCGGACTCACATCTGTCCGATCCCACGACGAGCAGGAGTTCCGCGATGGCCGATTCCCTCCACGCACCGGCGAAGGTCGGCCACGGCCGTGTCTACGGCTCGATCACCGAGACGATCGGCAACACGCCCCTGGTCCGCCTGAACCGCCTTCCGAAGGAGCACGGCGTCGCCGCCGAGATCCTGCTGAAGCTGGAGTTCTTCAATCCGATCGCGAGCGTGAAGGATCGTATCGGCGTCAACATGATCGACGCGCTCGAGGCCGCCGGCAAGCTCCAGCCCGGCGGCACGCTGGTCGAGCCGACCTCCGGCAACACCGGCATCGCCCTGGCCTTCACGGCCGCGGCCCGGGGCTACCGGCTGATCCTGGTCATGCCCGAGACCATGTCGCTGGAGCGGCGCAAGATGCTCGCGTTCCTGGGCGCGGAGCTGGCCCTCACGCCCGGCGCGCAGGGCATGAAGGGCGCGATCGCCAAGGCCGAGGAGCTTTTGAAGGAGATTCCCGGCTCGGTGATGCCGCAGCAATTCTCGAATCCCGCCAACCCCGAGATCCACCGGAAGACCACCGCCGAGGAGATCTGGAGCGACACCGGCGGCCAGCTCGACGCCTTCGTGGCCGGGGTGGGCACCGGCGGCACCATCACCGGCGTCGGCGAGGTTCTGAAGCCCCGCCTCCCCCACCTGAAGGTTTTCGCCGTTGAGCCGGAGGATTCCCCGGTGATCTCCGGCGGCCAGCCCGGCCCGCACAAGATCCAGGGGATTGGCGCCGGCTTCATCCCCGACAACCTCCACACCGCCATCCTCGACGGCGTGCTGAAGGTCTCCAACCAGACCGCCTTCGAGACCGCCCGGGCACTGGCCCGGCTGGAGGGCATTCCGGGGGGCATCTCCACGGGCGGCAACGTCGCGGCCGCGCTGGAGCTGGCCAAGCGGCCCGAGTTCCAGGGCAAGCGCATCGTGACCATCGCCTGCTCCTTCGCCGAGCGCTACATCTCGTCGGCGCTCTTCGACGGGATCGGCTGAGCCGGCCGCGCCGCGCGCGCAGCGGCTTCGTGCCTCGCGCCGCGTCGGACGGCGCGGGGCCGCGCTCGACGGGGGGCGGTCCATCGGGTTCGTGAACGACCGGCCGGGGCAGGGTCGGTCGCCACGGTGGGTGGTGCGGGCCGAAGGTTGTTCGGCAGCGCCGGCATCCCCGACGCCTGTCTCGCTCGGGCCACACCATTTCAACGGCATGAAAGAACGTTTCCGGCAATGTGCTTGGAAGAATTCGGCAGTCCTGGCTGCTGCATCCACCTATCGATCTCACATCCGATCATAAAAACTTGCTACCGCGGCCCGCGCGGAACCGGTCTGGATCTTCGTTGATCGTTCCGCTACCGCCAATCGGGCGACCGGTCGGAGATTCGCCCATGCGCTGCCTGATCGCGATCCTGTGCGGCCTGTGGTCCCCGGTCGCGCTGGCGCAGGGTTTCGCGGTCCATGACCTGACGACCCTCGCGGAACCGGCCCGGACGGTCCTCGGCGACGGCGCCACCGCGCAGGCCCAGCCGGGTCAGCTCATTCTCGCCTGCAAGGCCTGCCAGGGCCGCCCCACGGTCGCGGTGCAGCTGGGGCGCCTGACCGACGGCACCGAGGACCGGATCCGCTCCGGGACGACCACCCTCGCCGCTCTGGAGGCCCTCTGCCTCAAGCAGAACCCGGATTGCCGGCTCACCAGCCTTCCGGCCGGCCCGGCGATCGGCTGGATCAGCCGGTACGCGTTCACGGGCGGCGCGGGCTCGACCGCCGTCTTCCTGCGCGACGGCGACCTCCTCACGATCGAAGCCAGGGCGATGAGCCGCGGTGCGGCGGAGGATGCGGTGCAGCGGCTTGCCCAGGCACTCCTGCCACGCATCGTGGGGCGCTGACGCAGCGTCTTCCTCCGAAATCCGGCAGATCCCTTCCGGGGCCATGCCCGAGGGCGACCGATCGTCCCCGGCGCAACCCTCCCGGCCCGCTTCCGTTGTCCCGAGACGACACGGACAGGGCGGACCATGAGCCAACAGACAGAACGACCGTCGCTGAAGAATTTCAGCGCTCAGGCCGACCGGAACGGGCAGGATCTCGGCCAGGACTCGCCCCTCGACGTGGGGCTGGCGGCCAGGACGCAGGCCGATCTGAAGCGTGATCCGGCCGGGGACGCGGGGGCGGCCCGGATCGCCTCGGGCCTGCCCGGATCCGATGCGACGGATGCGACCGAGGCGGAGACGCCGCGCGCGAACCTCGATGCCCTGACGGGGAAGACCGGCGGGGCCGGCGCGGACCTGAGCGAGGCGCTCGACCGCGCGACCGCGGCGGTCGGCCAGGACGACGGAAAACGCTGATGGTCCGGCCGATGAGCGAATCCGGAACGGCAGCCCGAAAGCCCGACGACTCGGTCGGATCCCCCGGGGGACCGGCTGCCGGCGACGGGCACCAGACCGCCGAACAGGCAGCCCTCACCGATATGGGCTCCGGCGCGGCGCCCCGAACGGAGCCCAAGGCCGGCTGGGGTAGCACCGGTGACGCGGGACGGGCACCGCCGGCGATCGGCGGTTCGTCCGGCGGACATTCGGACCGGAAGGCCGCGGCGGCGACCGACGACTGCATTGCGGGCGGCCTGTCCCGCGCGGAGCGGGAGACACCGAATGACTGAACGCGAGGAGACCGACGCAACGCCGGACAAGCCGAAGAACGTCGCACCGGATGCCGTCAAGGACCCGAACGAGAAGACCGACGGCAAACCGGGCCTCGGGCCGCAGGGCGGCAAGACCCAGCACGACGAGACGGATCCCGGCGGCAGCTGACCAGCCCGAATTTCTCCGGGCGTCGTACGTGGCGCAGGCCCTGGGTCTTTCCTGATCCGTCTCGCCACGGGCCCGCCGCGGAGACGGGTCA
>CAXTCV010000029.1:0-28214 GCA_964242725.1 uncultured Methylobacterium sp. | reverse complement strand
GCGCCCATCTCGGTCATTCAACCGATGAGGGCATTGGCCCCGAAGCGGACGCTGAGAGGCCTGCAAAGCCGCTTGCGCCCGCTGGGACCGTCCTCATCTTCAGCGGTCGGCCTGATTTGGAGCAAAGCGAGTCGAAGACGCCTGGACTAAAACAGGCCTTGCCGCAATCGAACACCGCCCACCGCAACGGGCTCGGCGTGTGCGGGCCGAGCGGCGTGCGGCACAGGAGGCTCCCCGCGCCGCTCTGCGGGCTGACCGGGACAGGATCCGCGGCCGTCTCGCCGCGCCAGCAGACTTTGCCCGATCCCGAGACGTCGCGACGCTCCACGGGGGCCTGAGCGCTCCCGGACCAGCCCCGGACGCCGCGCCGCTCAGGAGAACGGAAGCCGGTCCGCGAGCCCGATCTCGCCCGCGAGTGTTCGCAAGTCGTCCAGCGTGTCGTCGGGCAGCTGCAACCCGGCGCGCCGATGATCGGCGTCGTTCCGAGCCTCGATCTCGCCGGGATAGAAGACCTCGTCGTATCCCTGTGCCAGCGGGACGGCCTTCAGGCCCGCGATCATCTCTTCCATGCGCGCGCCGAAGTTCTCGATCGACTGGAACGCCGCGATATCGAGGGCGATCATCAGGTGACCGGCGCCGCTGCGTTCCCGGGCCTGATACGGCCCGTGCACCCCGGGTCCGAAGGCGCTGCCGGTGAGAACCCCCGAGAGCATGTCCATCGCGACCGAGATGGCATAGCCCTTGTGCTGCGCCATGGGCAGGATGATGCCGTCGATCGCCTCCTGCGGATTGATGGTCGGCGCGCCCTCAGCGTTGATCGCCCAGCCTTCCGGGATCGTTTGCCCCCTCTGGCGCGCGAGGTAGATCTTGCCGCGGGCCACGCCCGTGTTAGCGATGTCGAGCACCAGAGGCGCGTGGGTGCCGGCGGGTGCGGCCCAGGACCACGGATTGTTGCCGACGACCTTCCGCCGCCCGCCCCAGGGCGCCATGGCGGGGCTGGCGTTCGTCGAGAGAAAACCGACGCAGTCCGCGCGCGCCGCCATCAGCGTGAAGTACATCGCGGTGCCGAAGTGGTTCGAGTTGCGGACCGCCACGGCGCCGATGCCGTGCCGCTTTGCTCGATCGACCGCTTCCTGCGCCGCGCGGGCGGCCGAGATCTGTCCCATGGCGTCGCGGCCGTCGAGGACCGCGATCGCACCGCCGTCGACCACGAGTTCGGGTTCGGCGAGCGGATCGCAGACGCCGGCCCGCAACCGTGCCATGTACCAGGGCAACCGCATGACGCCGTGCGACTGGTGCCCCCAGAGATCGGCCTGCACGAGCGTGTCGGCGCACAGCGTTGCCCGATCCTCCGGCATGCCGGTGGTCACGTAGGCGGCCGTCGCGAAGGCGCGCAGCCGGTCTGGGGAAATTCGTTCGTCGGTCATGGGCGCGGATCCGAGATCGGACGGGGATTCGATCTGTGAGGAGGAAGGCCACCAGCCATCGCCGGGTTCGGCAGGCCGTGGCGGCGCGCGGCCCTGCGCCGACATGCAGCGAACGGCTCTGGCGCGGAGCGCTGATCCATCATGCCGCCGGGCTGCCGAACACGACGCAGACGGGCGATCCGGTCTCGACCGCCTGCCCGGTTCGGGCGAGAACGCCGGTGACCTGATCCACGGCGAAGGATACGATCGTATCGCTGTCCTCGTTCGCGACCAGCAGCGTCTGCCCGGTGGGGTCCAGCGTGATGAAACGCGGCTTCGCGCCTCCGGTCGGGATCCAGACCGTCGGTTTCAGGCCCGCGGCGCCTACCGCGATGACCGCGATGCTGTCGTCGCCACGGTTCGACACGTAGAGCCAGCGCCCGCACGGGGTCAGCGCAATGCCGGCAGCGTGGCTGGTCTTGAGGCAGCTGGGCGGCAGCGTGGAGACGATCTCGAGCGGCAAGAGCCGGCCGCTGCCCGCCTCATAGGCGAAGCGGGTGACCGTCGAGTCGAGCTCGTTCGCCACGAAGAGGATGGTGCCGGAACGATCGAAGATGGCATGGCGCGGCCCGGCGCCCTCGCGGCCGGGTGGCGGTCCGTCCGGAGTGAGTGCGAGGCGACCGTCATCGCGTCCGACGGCGACGACGAACACCCGGTCCAAGCCTTTGTCCGGCACGATGACCCGGTTGCCGGTCGGGTCCAGCACGACCTGGTGGGGATGAGACCCCGTCTGCTGGGTTCGATGCGGGCCCGTCTGACCCGGCAGTTCGAGGCGCTGGGCCACGCGGCCGAGCGTGCCGTCCGCGTGGATCGGCAGGCGCGCGAGACTCCCGGTGGCATAATTCGCGACGAGGAGCGAGCGCGCGTGTTCGTGGATCAGGAGGTGGACGGGGTTTAGCCCCTCGGTCGCTCGTGTGCCGAGGAGCGAAACGGCACCGTCCCGCGCGACCGCGAAGACGCTGACGCTCTCTCCGTCGCCGTGCACGGCGTAGAGCCGATCCGCCACTCGGCTCAGGGCGAGATAGGACGGGTTGGTCAGACCACGCAGCACATGGCGCAGCTCCCAGGTGCCGCCGGGCAGGACCGCGTAGACCGACAGACCCTCGCCGCGCGCCTTGCGCTCGACCGTCGTGCGTGATCCGACGAAAGCGAACATGACGGCCTCAGATCCGCTGCGACAGGGGAGCGACCTCGGACTCGGCTTCGTATCGCCGCGCGCCGATCGGCGTGCGCGTGAGCGTCAGGACCGAGGCCGCGCCGCAGATGAGGAGGGCACCGGCGACGTAGAAGGCGCCGTCATAGCTGCCCGTCGCTCGGATGACGTACCCGGTCACGATCGGCGCCATCAGCCCGAAGACGTTGCCGCCGACCACGACGAAGGCCATGGCGACGCCGATATCGCGCGGGTTCGGCAGCAAGTCGTTGACCAGGGAGAACGTCAGCGACGTCGTCGCGGCGATGCCGGTCAGGGATACCGCGATCAGCGCCAGGATCAGCCACACGGCGTCGACGAAGGGCGCGAATAGGACGGTGGCCGCGAGCATCATCGTGGACGCGATGACGTACCGGCGCCGACCGCCACCGACCTCGCCCCGCATCATACGATCGCTGAGAAACCCGATCACGATGCAGAGCACCACGGCCACCGTGTACGGGATCGCGGCGTAGAGACCGGTCTTGGCGATCGTGAGCCCCTTGGTGGTCTGCAGATAGCTCGGCAGCCATGTCAGGAAGAGGTACTGCGAGTAGACGTTGCAGCCCATCGTCAAGGCCAGCCCCCACAGCGTCGGCCCGGATGACAGCATACCGATCAGGCCCGTGCGGTCGCCCGCGGCCGCCGTGTTGCCGGTCCGCTCGGCCAGGATCTTGGCCCGTTCAGGCTCGCTCAGCCAGCGCGCGTCCTCCGGGCGGGAGAAGAGGCTGAGCCAGCAGATCAGCCAGAGCAACCCGATCGCCCCGGCGGCGAAGAAGAGCGCGCGCCAGCCGAAGTGCTCGATGATGGGACCGGCCACGAGGGCGCACAGGGCAGGCCCCGCGTAGGACCCGCTGTTGAAGGCCGCGTTCATGGCCCCACGCTCGCCGGCCGGCACCCATTCGCGAATGACGCGAGCGCCCGCGGGATTGCTCGTCGCCTCACCCGCCCCCATCGCGAGACGTGTCGCGAGAAGCGAGGCGAAGCCGGTCGACAGGCCGGTCGCCGCCGTCGCCAGCGACCAGAGCGTGAGCCCGAAACCCGCGATGCGCTTGGCACCGAACCGGTCGACCAGCAGGCCCATCGGGATCAGAAACAGCGCGTATGTCCACAGGAACGACGAGAATAGATACCCCAAAGAAACCGGATCCAGCCCGTATTCCTTCGCGATCGGCCCTGCGGCAAAAGATAACGTTACGCGGTCAATATAATTGATCATTGCGAGCGCGAACAGGAGCAGCACGATCCAACCTCGCCTGAACGGCATGTCTACTCCCGAGTGATGTTTCACTTACTCCAGGCCCGCGCGTTACGGGCCGGATCGTGCAGGGCGGCGACCTTCTGTGTGTCGCTCTCGTTTGGCGCGCCGGGTCGAACGGCCAGGAATGGAGGCCCGCAAATCCCGAAATGGCAGGACCACACTCGGTAGGCTTCACGGGCCGTTGCACGCGAATCCGACCAGTGCCGGTCAATTCATATACAATTGTATACGGTTGAGTCCAGCGCAAGGCGACGTTAGGGTCCGAGGCGGGAAGCGGGAGTGTGATGGAGGGGCAACTGCGGTCGGAGGCTGAGAAATCCTGGCTGCCCGGAAGTCCAGGTGGTGACCGGCCGCTGAGCCGCCGCGCCTACGACGCGATCTTCACGGCGATTCAGGACGGTCAGCTGGCGCCGGGATCGTTCGTGCGCGAGGCAGATCTGACCACGTGGCTCGAGATGAGCCGCACGCCGCTCCGGGATGCCCTGCAGCGCCTGGAGGCGGAGGGACTGCTGAGCATGCAGTCGCATCGCGGCATCCGGATCGCGGCACTGGATCAGCAGCAGGTCTCGGAGCTGTACACGGCGCGCGAATGGGCCGAGGGCGCCGCGGCCTCATTGGCCGCGCGGTACGCGACGCCGGTCGACATCGCGCGGATGCGGCATATCCTAGAACAGGAGCGCGCTTCTGCGGCCGATCCCGTGGCCGGCGCACGGCACAACCGCGATCTTCATCTGACGATCCACACCTGTGCCCGGAACCGGTACCTCGCCGAGCATCTCAGCTCCATGGCGGCCCTGTTGGCGCTCGTCGGCAACACGCGGCGGCGCAACGCGAACCGCGTGGTCGAAGCCGAGCAGGAGCACACCGCGTTGGTGGCGGCCATCGCGGACGGCGACAGTCAACGTGCGGAGGCCAGCGCCCGTCAGCACATCCAGGCGGCGCAGCGAAACGTGCTGACCCATTGGGTAGGCGCCTGAGTTCGGGGCGATCCCCGGAGAGGATGGCGTTCGCGTCCCTGCCAGATCCGCGCGCCTGAAGCTCCGTAAGGCGACGGTCGACCCCACTCCGGCCTTTCCGTCCCGGGGGACGGGGAGGGAAGACCGTTCCTCACCCCGGAGGCCGATGGTGCGGTGGACCAATCCATCGCGACCGACGATGCCGCCCTGTCAAGGCGCTCAAAATCCGAAGAGCGCATCCGGGTTGTCGACGAGAATGCGCCGACGGTTAGCCTCGTCGGAAACCCAGGAACCAAACAGTTCTAAGAGGTCGCTCGTGTTGGGCATCCCGCTTCTCAACCCAACATGCGGCCAGTCGCTCCCCCACAGGAGACGATCGGGTCTGAGCGCGAGGAGGGCCTCCACATAGGGGCGAAGCTCAGGATAGTGCGGGCCTCCCTGAGACAGGCGATAGGCGCCCGACAGCTTGACCCACCCCGTCCCAGCTTCGATGAGGCGCCGCAGAGCCTGGAACCCCGGCTGCTCGAGCCCCTGCTCAGGCGCGAGAAACCCCATGTGATCGATCACCACCGGACAAGAGAGCCGCCGCAAGCGCGGCTCCAGCTCCACGAGGTGCGCGGGCTTCAGCAGAAACTGGAGGTGCCAGCCCATCTCGGAGGCCCGGGCCGCGGCCCGCTCGATCCCGGACGGTTCGAGACCGCCCGGATGAGCCATGATGAAGCGAATGCCGCGCGCGCCTCGCTCGTGCAAGGCACGCATCTCCGCCTCGGAGGCGTCCGGACCGACCACCACGACCGCGCGCATCGGTAGCCCGATTGCGGCGCCCTCCTCGAGCTGGTCACGGTTGTCGAGGCCGAAGATGCTCGCCTGGACGACGACGATCCGCTCGATGCCGAGTGCGTCAAACAGCCGGCGCGCGCTCGCGGCCGCGGCTTCCGGCGGCGTGTAGTCACGCTGCGGCACGAGTCGCTCGAGGCGGTTCGGACCGAAGACGTGGAAATGCGTGTCGGTCGCGCCAGGCGGCATCCGGAAGGTCGGGGGACGCACGTCCGGATCGGGGGCGAGGCAGGTATCGTCCGTCATGGGGTTCAGCGCGATCCGACGAGGTTGGGCAGGGCGTGGGTGAACCAGGGTATGAACGCCACGGCGAGCACGCCGAGGACGAGCACGATGAGGTAGGGGATCATCGCCCGGCTGGCCGCCTCGATGCGGCTCTCGGCGACGGCGCACGCGATGTAGAAGCCAATGCCGATCGGTGGGATGAAGATGCCGATCCCCATCGCGAGGATGATGACCATCGCGTAGTGGATGCTGTCGATCCCGTACTGGCCCGCGATGGGGATCAGCAGCGGCCCGAGGATGATCAGCGCCGGTAGCCCTTCGAGCAGCGATCCGACCACGACGAGCAGCGCGAGCGAGCCGATCAGGAACGCCGCCCGGCTGTCGCCCAGCGCGTGCAGGAGCGAGATCAGGGCGACCGGCAGGTTCGCCGCGGTGAGCGTCCAGGCGAACGAGCCGGCCGCGGCGATGATGAAGAGCACCATCCCGGACAGCACCCCGCATTCCACGACGATCCGCACGAGATCACGCAGCCCGAAGGCGCGGTACACGCCGCAGGCCAGGATGAGACCGTAGAGCACGGCGACCGCCGATATTTCCGTCGGGGTGGCGAAACCGAAGCGGATGCCGACGACCATCAGGACCGGCATGACGAGCGGCAGCGTGGCCGCCCCGGCCGCCAGGGCGAGTGCGGGTCCGGTCGCGCGCGGCATGCGCGGTGCCCCTTCACGCACGGCCAGGACCCAGTTCAGGATCATCAAAAGAACGGCGATCACGGCCGCGGGCAAGAGGCCGGCGATGAACAGTGTCCCGATGGAGATCGGCGCGACGGAGCCGAGGACCAGCATCGCCAGGCTCGGCGGGATCGTCTCCGACATCGCCGCAGAGGCTGCCAGGACCGCCGCGCTCCGCTCGGGCCCGTAGCCCTGTTTCTTCAGCTCGCCTCGCAGCACCGAGCCGACCGCGACGACATCGGCGACCTTCGATCCGGAGATGCCGGACACGAGGTAGATCGTCAGGACGACGACCTGGAGCAGACCGCCCCGCAAATGGCCGACGAGCGCCATCGCGAAGCGAACCAGCCGGAGGCTAATCCCGCCGCGTTCCATGATGAGGCCCGTCCAGATGAAGAACGGCAGGGTCAGCAGGATGAAATTGCCCGTCCCGTCGACGGTGTTCTGCGCTGCTGCGATCAGCGGCGCCGTGCCGGTCAGCTGGAGGAAGAACAGCGAGCCGAGCAGCATCGCAAAGCTGACCGGTAGACCGAGGAGGACGGCGGCGAAGAACAGGACCAGCATCAGGCCGAGCGCCGCCTGTGGACCGGGGCGCGGGATGGCCGGCAGCGCGGCGACGGCGAGCACGATCGAAACAGTGACCGCGACGCCGGACAGCGTGCGCCAGGCGAGGGCAGGGCGGTAATCTGTCGCGAACCGCTCGATCGCAAACAGGACGACGAGCCCCATACCGACGCTGAGCGGGACGACGAACCACGCGGCGCTAATCTGCAGGATCGGGGTCGTGGACAGTGCGGAGATCGATAGAAGGTCGAGGGAGACGTAGCCGACCGTGGCCGCGGTCACGAGGACGAGACCGTCGATCGCGATCGCGACGGGCTCGTTCCAACCGGGCGGCAGCAGCTGGCGCACGAACTCGACGGTGGTGTGATGCTTGGCCCGGTAAGCTAAGGCGCCCCCGATGAAGGCAAGCGTCGTCAGGCAGAGCTTGGCTGCCTCGTCCGCCCACAACAGGGACAGATCGATCGTCGAGCGGGCGGTGATGTCCCAGAGGATGATCCCGAGTTCGCCGACGAGCGCCACGACGAGGAGGGTGCGGCAGAGCCACTCGACGAGATCGAGCCCGCGGCCGTACAGGCGGAGCGCGGCGTAGGGCGATAAGGCGAGCGTGGTCGATGTCCGCTCGATCGCACCGCGGGCCAGCGCGGGCTCTCCGGCGGCCACGGGGCTAACCCTTCCCGACCTCCTTCATCACGGCATCGACCAGATCCGGCCCGATGATGTCGCGGAACTGCTTGTACACGGGCTCGACCTGCTTGCGGTACGCGTCTTGATCCACCGGCAGGATCGCCAGGCCCTTCGCCTTGAAGCGTGCGGCGGTCTCGTCGGTCGCCGCCGCGATCGTGGTGCGCCAATCGCCCGTCAGATCTTGCGCCGCCGCCCTGATCGCGCTTCGCGCTTGCTCGGGCAACGCGTCGAGCTTGGCCTTGCTCGCCATGAGGACCCCGACGTTGTAGACGTGATTGGTCGTATTGACCGTTCGCACGACCTCATCGTGCTTGCCGGCCGCGACCGAGATCATCGGCGTCTCGATAGCTTCGATCGTGTGCTGCGACAGCGCGAGATAAACTTCCGTGAGGTCGATCGCGATCGGGTTCGCGCTGAGCGTGCGGAACATCGCCGCGAAGATCGCGCCCGGTTGGACGCGGATCTTGAGCCCCTTGATGTCAGTCGGCTCCGGCACCTTTCGCTCGACGGTCGATACGACGCGCCAACCCCAGTGGCCGTAGGACAGCCCGTAAATGCCCTTGGCGGGCATGAGGTCGAGGAGTTGGCCGCCGATCGGCCCGTCCAGGACGCGCTCGGCGCTCTTGGCATCCGGGAAGAGGAAGGGCAGGTCCACCACTTGAAACCGTGGGAAGAGCGGCCCGATGAACCCAGAGGTGTGCGCACAGAGATCGATGATGCCGGTCTGCATGCCGGTCATGATGTTGGTGCCGCTGCCGAGCTGACCGATGCTGAACACCTGGATTTCGACAGCGCCGTCTGTCCGTTTGTTCACGTTATCGGCAAAGCGCTTCAGCACAGCGTAAAGCGGATGCGCCTGCGTGTCGGCGAAGGTGAGCTTCAGCGTGTGCGTCGGTGTTGCGGCGAAGCCCGATCGCGCCAGGAACGGCAGGGCTACCGGCGCGCCGAGGACGGCACCCGCGAACGTGCGGCGACTGATCAAAGACGTTCCCTCATTCCCAAGGCAGGCCTATTGGCTGGCCAACCACTTGTTCTTCGGCCCGTTTTTCTAGGCCGCGGATTGATCGCGAGGATGTCGCCGGCCGGCGTGCCCGTCAATCATGCCCTACGAGCAGCAATGTACATAGGGTGACAGTTGGCTCTTGAATTTTAGCCCTAGATCCGGCGGCGCATCGTTTCGTCTATCGATTGCTGGCTTGCGTGACCCGCAACCATATTAGACCAAACCGAGTGGGCTGATGAAGATAAATAATCCTCAACAACAGATGTTTGCATCTTATACGATAGTGTAGACCTCCCGGCAATGTCCGGACGAAATATCTAGACCTGCCAGATCGTCGGATCTAGGAGACCATTCCGCTCTCAGACAGGAAGCGCCCTATTCGCGGTCTCCGGAGCGAGCCAGATTGTCGGCAGGCCGATGAGATAGATCAGCGAGATGATCGCCAGGGCTTCCGGATACGATCCTGTCACGACCACGAGGCTGCCGACGATCGTCGGCCCGAGAGCGCCTAGGATGCGCCCGAAGCTGAAAGCAAAGCCGGTC
Source organism: uncultured Methylobacterium sp. (assembly GCA_964242725.1). Lineage (GTDB taxonomy): Bacteria > Pseudomonadota > Alphaproteobacteria > Rhizobiales > Beijerinckiaceae > Methylobacterium. Next base: position 18,752 of record CAXTCV010000029.1, on the reverse strand, counting down.
CCGAAGGCCCGGCGGCGCGTCGGAAACAGCTCGGGCAGCCAGATCGTGTAGAGCGCGAACACCGCGTTGGTGAAGAAGCCAACGAGCGGCAGCAGCGCGATGAACAGCGCGACGCTGTCGAGCCAGACGGCAGCGCCCAGATAGGCCACGAGGTTGATGGTGAAGGCGCCGAGGAAGAAGGCCGTGGCCGTCCGGCGGCGGCTGCCGAACCACGCCGCGATGAACGGCATCGCGAGGCAGCCGATCAGCGTGCCGATGTTGGTGATGATCCCGCTGATCGCCGCCACCTTCTGGGCGGCGGCCGGCGTCGAGCCCGTCGCGACGAGCTTGCTGATCACGAGGGTCGGCGCCCAGTAGGTCGAGGACCACAGGCCCAGGATGATGCACGCCATCATCAGCCCGGCCGCCGAGGTGGTGCGGCCCTGCGGCCCCGCGAACATTGCGGCGAGGGTCGGCTGATCGACACCCGGTTCGGTCCGCGCCTGCTGCGCCCTCGGCGGCTCCTGCACGGTGGCGCGGATCGCCACGACGAGGAGGGCGGGCAGCACGCCCAGGAAGAACATGCCCCGCCAGCCGATCACCGGGGCGAGAAACGAGGCGGCCGCGCCCAGCAGCAGGCCGGTCGGCGTCGCGGTGTGGAGCCAGCCCGCGAGCCGCACGCGCTGATGCTCGCCCACCGACTCGTGCAAAAGCGGCGTTCCCGCCGCCCACTCGCCGCCGACGCCGAATCCCGCGCAGAACCGGAATACCGCGAAGGAGACGAGCCCGCCCGCGAGGCCGCAGAGCCCGGTGAACACCGAGTAGACGAGGATCGTCAGGCACATCACCTTCACGCGCCCGATCCGGTCGGCAAGCCAGCCCCAGAACATCGAGCAGGCCCAGCCCAGCATGAAGATCGAGAAGAAGAAGCCGCCGTAGAGCGCGATCGTGCCGCGGGTCGGCTCGATGCCGCCGGCCGCGAGGAGCTCCGACACCGCTGGGACCAGCACGAAGATGTAGATGGCCGAATCGAAGCCATCGAGCATCCAGCCCGCCCAGGTGATCCAGAAGACCCGGGTGCTCGAAGCCGCCCCTGCGGCCGGGGTGGCGCGGCCTTGGACCGCGGCGAGGCTCAAGCGGTCCATGGCCGTCTCCGATCCGACATGGTGTCCTCCCTCATGGCCGCCCGGTCTCGGGACCGGGCTGGCCGGTCTTCAGATCACGCGCTTCTCCCGCAGGTCCGCCACCGCCTGCGCGTCGAAGCCGAAGGCGTGCAGGATCGCGTCGCTCTGCGCGCCGAGATCGGGCGACGCTGTCCGCACGTGCCCTTCCGAGCGGGACATCCGAATCGGCTGGGCGACCAAACCGATGGGCCCGAGGCGCGGGTGCTCCACTGTCTCGGCCATGCAGAGATGCTGCACCTGCGGGTCGGAGAAGACCTGATCCACCGTGTAGACCGGCCCGCAGGCGATCTCGGCCGCGTTCAGGGCCTCGACCCAGTGAGCGGCGTTCCGGGTTCGCGTCACCGCGGTAATCGCCTCGGCGAGGTCGTGACGGTTGCGGCTGCGCACCGGTTGGTCGGCGAAGCGCGGATCCTCGGCCCATTCGGGATGGCCCAGCACGCCGCACAGGCGCCGCCACATGGCTTCGCCGATCGGCGCGATGTTGACGTGCCCGTCGGCGGTCGGGAACGCGCCCATCGGGCTCGCCGTCGGATGATGGTTGCCGATCTGCGGCGGGACCTCGTGGTCCATGGTCCAGCGCGCCGCCTGGAAGTCGAGCAGCGCGATCTGCGCCTGCAGGAGCGAAGTCTGGATCCATTGCCCCTGGCCAGACTGCTCCCGCTCTAGGAGCGCCGTCAGGATGCCGAGGGCGCAGTACAGGCCGGCGCTCGAATCGGCGACCGCGATGCCGGCCCGCACCGGCCCCCCGCCAGCCTCGCCGGTGATCGACATCAGCCCGCCCATCCCCTGCGCGATCTGATCGAGCCCGGGGCGCATGCGGTAGGGGCCGTCCTGCCCGTAGCCGGAGATGCTGGCGTAGACGAGCCGGGGGTTCTCGGCCGCCAGCGCCGCGTAGCCGATGCCGAGACGGTCCTTCACGTCCGGCCGGAAATTCTCGACGAGCACGTCGGCCGAATGCGCGAGCCGCTTCAGCACGGCGACGCCCTCGGGCTGCTTCAGGTCGAGGGTGAGGCTGCGCTTGTTGCGGTGCAGGTTCTGGAAATCCGAGCCGTCGCGGTTGCCGCCGATCCGGTCGCCCCCGGGAGGCTCGATCTTGATGACGTCGGCGCCCCAATCGGCGAGCTGGCGCACGGCCGTGGGCCCCGAGCGCACGCGGGTGAGATCCAGCACCGTGAAGCGGCTCAGCGCATGGGCGGAGGGCATGGGCATCTCCCGGTTTCGCGCGGTGGCAGGTCGGGCGCTGCTCAGCGGCCCTTGAAGTTCGGCGGCCGCTTCTCGCGGAAGGCGATAGGACCCTCCCGGTAATCCTCGCTGGCGAAGCAGGCCTTGATCGCCCGGTCGACAGCGGCGAGCGCATCCGGACCGGGCTCGGTGGTGGCGGCGTCGATGGCGAGCTTGGCGGCCGCGATGGTCAGTGGCGCGTTGGCGGCGACGCGAGTCCCGTAGGCGCGGACCTCCTCCTCCAGCGCCTCCCTGGGCACGACCCGGTTGATCAGCCCCATGCCGAGCGCCTCGGCGGTGTCGAACTGGCGCGCCGAGTAGAAGATGTCCTTGGCGCGTGAGGGACCGACCACGTCGACGAGGCGGCGCATGCCGGCGTAGCGGTAGCCCAGCCCGAGCTTGGCCGCGGGAATGGCGAAGCGCGTGCCCTCGGCGGCGAAGCGCAGGTCGCAGGCCAGCGCGAGGGCGAGGCCGCCACCGATGCAGTAGCCGCGCACCATGGCCAGCGTTGGCTTGGGGCAGGTCTGGATGATCGCGGTCGCCGCGTCGGCGGCGGCGTTGTAGGCCATCTGAGCCTCGCCGGAGCCGCGTTTCGTCTCGAACTCGGAGATGTCGGCGCCAGACACGAACGCCTTCTCGCCCGCGCCCTTCAGCGCAACGATGCGGATCTCCGGATCCTCCGCGAGGCCGGCGATCGCCTCGGGCACGCCGCTCCACATCTCGAACGTCATGGCGTTGTGCTTGACGACATTGCTGAAGGTCAGCCAGCCGATCGGGCCGTCCCGCTGCACGATGAGTTGGGGGTCTGCCATGGGCTATCCTCTGTCGGCTGGGAGGGGTCGACGCCGAGCGCGCTGTCGGTCACGAGCCCCACCAGGCGGTGGGCTCGCCCTCCACGCGCTCCGAGTCGAGGTTCGCCGTGCCGCCCTCCTTGAGGAAAAGTGTCGTGACGAGCGTGCAGGCGATGCAGGCACTGACGTAGTAGAAGAACAAACTCTCGTGGCCGAGATGCTTGAACCACAAGCCGACATACTCGGCACTCCCGCCAAATAGCGATGTCGCCAGGGTATAAGGAAGACCAACGCCGAGGACACGCACGCTGGTCGGGAAGAGTTCCGCCTTCACCACCGAGTTGACCGAGGTGTAGCCGGACACGATGACCAGAGCGATCATCAGCAGGATGAACGCCGGCCACGGATCGTGCACCCGCGTCATCGCGCTCATGAGCGGCACGGTGCCGAGGGTGCCGAGCACGCCGAAGGCGAGGAGCAGGGGCTTGCGCCCGATCCGGTCCGACAGCGCACCGAGCACCGGCTGAAGCATGGCGAAGATCAGCAGCGTCGCGCAGGAGACGAGCGTAGTCTGGTCCCGCGTCAGCCCTGCCGAGTTCGACAGGAAGCGGTGCATGTAGACGGTGTAGGTGAAGAACGCGACGGTGCCGCCGACGGTCATGCCCGCCACGAGAACCAGCGCGCGCGGATGGGCGAGGAGGCGCAGCGTCGGCCGCTCCGCCGTGCCCCGCCGCTGGAGCGCCTTGAACTGGTCCGTCTCGTCGATGTTCCGGCGCAGGGCGTAGCCGACGACCGCGCAGGCCGCACCGATGGCGAACGGGATGCGCCAGCCCCAGGCGGCGATCTGCTCGGAGCTCAGCAGCGCACGCATCACGACCAGCAGGAAGGTCGCGAGCAGCTGTCCGGAGATCAGCGTCACGTAGTTGAAGCTGCTGAAGAAGCCTCGACGGCGGGCATCCGCGATCTCCGTCAGGTAGACCGAGCTCGCCCCGTATTCGCCGCCCAGGGACAGACCCTGCAGCATGCGCGCGAGCAGGAGCGCCGCTGGCGCCAGGATCCCAGCCTGCGCGTAGGTCGGGCAGACCGCGATCAGCAGTGAGCCCCCACACATCAGGGTCACGCACAGACTCAGCGCGGTGCGTCGCCCGTGCCGGTCGGCGTAGACTCCGAAGATCCAGCTTCCGAGGGGCCGCAGCAGGAAGCCCAGGGCGAAGATCCCGGCCGCGTTGAGGAGCTGCACGTTCGGCGAGTCGCCGGGGAAGAATTGCGGCGCGAAGTAGAAGGAGAACGCCGTGTAGATGTGGAGGTCGAACCACTCGATCAGGTTGCCCACGGAGCCACCGAGAATCGAGGCGACGCGGCGATGGAGGGTGGGTCTCCCAGTCCCGAAGGCGGTGTCCGTGGCGAGCATCGCGGTCCCTCCCGTTATCGCGGCGCAGCGGCGGCGAGGCGCCGCTCGAAGGCGGGCGTGAGCAGGGCCTGCACGCCGCCCAGGAAGGCGACCACGGCCAGGAACAGGAGGCCGTAGGAGAATTGGCCGGTCGTGTCCTTGATCCAGCCGACGAGGTAGGGGGGCAGGAAGCCGGACAGGTTGCCGAGCGCGGTCACCATGGCGATCGAGCCGGCCGCCGCCGGCCCCGGGAAACTCTCCGTGTAGAGCGCCAGCGAGGGGCCCTTCAGCCCGTAGATCCCGATCATCACCACGCAGATCGCCGCGAACTGCGCCAGCGGCTGGGCGAGCCAGACCGAGACGGCGAGGCCGGCAGCGACCAGGAAGGTCATGGCGGCGGTCGGCAGGATCCGGTCCGCGTGCCGGTCCGACCACCAACCGCCCAGAACCATCGCCAGCGTTCCGAACGCGTAGGGGATCGCGGTCACGAAGCCGGTTTGGGCATTGGTCAGGCCGGCGGCCTTGATGATCTGCGGCAGCCACAGGCTCAGGCCGTAGCTCGCCGTCGTCACATTGAAGAACAGCAGGGCGTAGAACAGTACCCTCGGATCGCGGATCGTCGCCCAGATGTTCGGCGCCGCGTGCGCGCGGGCGGGCTCGGCGGCCAGAGACGTCCGCAGCCAGTCCCGCTGCTCGCGGCTGAGCCACGCGGCCTTCTCGGGATGATCTGTCAGGACGAAGAGCAGCAGCACGCCGAGGAACACCGCGGGCAGCCCTTCGAGGATGTACATCCACTGCCAGCCTGACAGGCCGAGCCACCCGTCGAGCCCGAGCAGGAGCCCGGAGATCGGCGCGCCGACGAGGCTCGAGACCGCCATCCCGACCAGCATGAGGCCGATGCAGCGGGCCCGGTACGCCTTCGGGTACCAGAGCGCGGCGAACAGGAGTAGGCCGGGGAAGAACCCGGCCTCCGCGACGCCGAGCAGGAACCGGGCGACGCAGAACGAGACAGGCCCGGTCACCAGCGCCATCCCGGCCGAGACGAAGCCCCAGGTGATCATGATGCGGGCGAGCCAGAGGCGCGCCCCGACCCGGCCCATCATCACGTTGCTCGGGTACTCGAACAGGAAGTAGCCGAGGAAAAAGATGCCCGCGCCCCAGCCGTAAGTCGTGGCGCTGAGGCCGAGGTCCTTGTTGGCCGTCAGCGCCGCGAAGCCGACATTCACCCGGTCGATGAACGAGACCATGTAGGCCACGATGAGGATTGGCATGAACCGCCGGTTGATCCGGCGGATCGTGGCACTCTCCAGGTCCATCTCCCGAGCCGACCGCGTGCCATCGTGTGTGGCGAGGCCGACGGGGATTGCCCGCGTGTCCATGCGCTGTCCTCCCTGGAGGCCGCCGGCCGATCTTGCGGCTCTGGCGGATGTGTTGGTGCGGCCCGGCCGCCTAGTCCGGTACCGGCGGACCGACCCCGAGCCGCGCCACCGCCTCGGCCGACGCCGTGTCGAGGGTGTGCAGGGACGCGAGCAGATCGGCCGCCGCAGCTGCGCCGACCGCGGGCGCGGCGAGTTCGCGGAACTTGTCGGCGAGCTCGTCGTCGGTAAGCGGCGCGTCCGGGTCGCCCTTGCGGGTCGGCTGCCGCTGCGTGAGGCGGCGCCCGTCCGTCAGCGCGACCGTCACGACGGCCGAGCGCCGGGCCGGGAACGCCCCCTCGCTCTCAGGGTCGACGACCATCTTCACGCGCCGCATCAACGCCTGAACCCGTGGATCGGCGAGACGCTCCGGGCTGAACGCATCCAGCCGCACGCTGCCGTGCACGAGGGCGCTCGCCACGGTGAAGGGCGTCGAGAACCGCCCCTCGAAGGGCGTCGCGACAGCGCGCCGGTCGGTGACGTCGAGGGCCGTCCGGTAGGTCCCGACCGTAATGTCCGCGATGGCGTCGAGGTCGAGATCCGGTCGCAGCACCAGGGCGGCGTCGATGGCCGCGAAGGCGTGGCCGCAGCAGCCGTGGTTCTTGAAGGTCATGGCGCAGATGTTGTAGCGGCGCCCCAGCTCATCGACGGCGTGTGCCCACGCGGCGCCCCGGCTCATCGCCGCCCCGAACCCGGCCTCCCCCTCCAGCACGTCCAGGGCGCCGGTGACGCCGCGGCTGGCCGCCAGGGCGGCCAGCGCCCCGGCCTCCGCGGCATGGCCTGCATGCAGCGGCTTCGACATGGCGTCCGAGCGGAAGGCCTGCTGCAGCCCGGCCGCCATGGTGGCGGCGGTGGCCAGCGCGTGGGCGGTGCGACCGGCATCGAGGCCGAGCAGGCTGGCGGTCGCGGCGGCCGCCCCGAACGTGCCGATCGTCCCAGTCGTGTGCCAGTAGCGGTAATGCGACGGCTGCACGGCGACGCCGATGCGCGTCGAGACCTCGTAGCCGACAACGATGGCCCGCAGCAGCGCCGCACCGTCCGCGCCCAGGGTCTGCGCGGCGGCGAGCGCCGAACCGATCACCGGACAACCCGGATGGTAGATCGCATCGCGGAAGATGTCGTCGAACTCGACGATGTGGGAGGCGGTGGCGTTGATGAGCGCCGCCGTCCGCAGGGGCGCCCGGAGCCCGGTGCCGTAGACCACCGCGCGGCCGCCACCCGCCGCACCCCCGAACTCGTCGGCGAGCGCTGCGGCCAGCAGCGTCGCGGGTGGGAGGCGCGCGCCCGGCAGGAGTGCGGCGAACCAGTCGATCAGGGCGCGCTTGGCGTGGTGCAGCACGGTCTCCTGCAGCGGGTGCTCCCGCTCGGAGGCCGCGTAGGCCGCCAGCACCTCGATCACCGTGCCCGGGTAAGCCGTGGTCACGGCGGTCAATCCCGGTAGGTCGGGTCGATCCGATCGAGCTTGCGCAGGAGCGCCGGCCATTCGAGGACGCCGAACGGGCGGCGCACCTCGGGCCGGTAGAGGTGGTTGGTCTTTGCGATGACGTCGTCGGAGGGCAGGACCAGATCGGTGCTCGCCGCCATCGCCATCAGCTGCGCCTTGCAGGCCAGTTCCGCGCGGTAGATGTTGCTGAAGGCCTGCGGCACGGTCGGCCCGACCACCAGCAGGCCGTGGTTGCGCAGGATCATCAGGTCGGCGTCGCCGAGGTCGTCCACGAGGCGCTTCTGCTCGTCGAGATCGACCGCCACGCCCTCGTAATCGTGGTAGGCGACCGTCGAGAAGCGCATCGCCGTCTGGGTCATCGGCAAGAGGCCGCACTTCATGGCGGAGATCGCCATGCCGGCCGGCGTGTGCGTGTGGATGACACAATCGACCTCGTGCCGGGCCCGGTGGACCGCGCTGTGGATCACGAAGCCGGCGCGGTTCACGCCATAGTCGAAGTCGGGCTTGTCGACGATGTTACCGTCGAAATCGATCTTCACGAGATTCGAGGCGGAGATCTCCTCGTAGAGCAGCCCGTAGGCATTGATCAGGAAATGCTCCGGCTCACCGGGGACGCGAACCGAGATGTGGTTTGCGATCATGTCGGTCATGTCCCAGAGGGCGACCAGCCGGTAGCAGGCCGCGAGGTTGATCCGCGCCTCCCACTCACCCGGCGAGACCCGATCGCGCATCGAGGGCAGATCGAGATCGTAGCGCTTCCCCCGAAGCTCGGCGATGCCGCTCGTCATCCGTCTCCTCCCGTCTTCGGCGCCGGCGCAGGCCACAGGGGTCGCGAAGCATCGGCGCGTCTTGACCGGAGGGTCGCTCAACTCCGCAAAATTTACAACCGTGAATTTTTAGGATCTGCGACTGGCGGCCCGACGATGCCGCGCAGGCCCGCGAGGATGCGCTCCCGGTTGGGTTCCAGGCGCGACAGGGGGCCGGCGACTCCGAGGACCGTGGCGCGCCCGTCGGCCATCTTGGGCGCTAGCACCGCCATGGTCCCGGCGCCTTCGGTAACCTGATTGGCCGACCACGCGTAGCCGGCGACGCGGACTTCCTGGAGGCCGTCCCAGAAGGCGTCGAGGTCGAGGGTCACGCCGCCGCGCCGGTCGAGCTGACGCACGAGGCGGGCGATCGCGTCGCGGGACTGGTGCGCCAGCAACATCCGGCCGGCGGCTGTGGAGTGGATCGGCCGAAACGTGCCGGGATGCAGGTGGTAGCGCAGGAGGTGGCGAGCCTGGACGACATGGATGTACTGGACGTGGAGGTCGTTCTGCATGCCGAGCACGACCGTTTCGCCGGTCGCCTCCTGCAGCGCCTCCATCAGCCGGATCAGCACCCCGTCGCGGAAGACGCAGGCCTGAACCCAGGCGCCCAGCATCGCGACCCGCATGGTCGGGCTGTATGTGCGCCGCTCGAAATCGTACGAAAGGTAGTCGAGGGCGAGCAGGCTCTTGAGCAGGGCCAGGGTGCTGGAGGCCGGGTAGCCCAGGGCCCCCGAGATCTCGGTGAGCGATTGCGGGCACTGGACGCGGTCGAAATGCTCCAGCACCTCGACCACCCGGCGCGCCGACTTCACGGCCGCGCCCTGCGCCTCTGTCGGGACGTCCGCGCGCACCGTCACGGCGCCGGCACCCCTCTATCGATATTCACATCCATGAAACGCATGACCCGTACGGTCCGACCGAGCCGCTGCCTCGTCTGACCGGATGGTGATACCGGAAGGCGGAGGGCGCCGGTAGCGCGGACGCTCACGGGAATCCGTAGAGCGTGGCCGGGTTGTCCACCAGGATGCGATGCAGGGTGCTGTCGTCCGTCCAGCGCCGGAGCGTCCGCAGCAGATCCGCGTCGGACGGGACGCAGTGGTCGGTCGCGCGGCCGAAATAGTTGATGTGCGGCCAGTCACTGCCCCAGACGAGGCGCTCCGGATTGGCCGCGATGAGTGCGGCGGCGAACGCGTCTACATCGCCATAGGGCGGCCCCGCGACGGTGAGGCGGTCCGCCCCCGAGATCTTGGTCCAGGCCGCGCCGTCCGCCACCAGCCGGCAGAGCAGCGCGAAGCCCGGATCGGCGACGCCCCGCGACGTGTTCATACGGCCCATATGATCGATCACCACCGGCATGCCGCAGGCTGTCAGGCTCGGCCAGAGCTCGGGCAGGTCTGGTGCGTGCAGCCACGCCTGGAGGTGCCATCCCCGCGCCCGCAACCGGGGCGCGAGCGTCCGCAGGGCGTCCAACCCCATGCCGTTGCGGTAAACCTGGCGTCCGTTGCGGCGGAACAGGTTGACGCGTACGCCGCGCACGCCCGCCTCCGTCATGGTGTCGAGGTCGGCCTCGCCGACGCCTTCGGACAGGACCGCGACGCCGCGCAGCCGGTCCGGAGCCACCGCGAGTGCGTCCAGCATGGCGCGGTTGTCGTCGCCGTAGGCGCTGGCGGTAACGATCACGCATCGGGCGAGGCCCATCGCGTCGAGCTGGCTCACCAGGGCGGCGCCGTCGTTCTCCGGGGGCGTGTAGCTACGGTCTTCCGCGAGGGGGTAGAGCGCGTAGAGCCCGAAGACGTGGGTGTGGCTGTCGCAGGCGTCGTCAGGGAGCGCGAAGCCCAGGGGCTCGGGCGCCTGCGGAGGTAGGCAGTCGCGGCTCATCGGCATCCTCCCGCTCGCATCCGGTGCCCGTGATGGCCTGCTGCAGATTCGATCGCAATGCACAGATATGAAATATTTTGATGATGGCCCCGTACCGTTCAGGAATCAGATCTTAGGTTTCGCCAAGCCGCTCGTCAGTGCCAAGGAGCGTTTGTTCGACCCTCTCAACGGGCGATGAGGTCGGTTGCGCTCCGTCATCCGCCGCGTGCCTCGATCTGTGTCGACCGTCGATGCCTATGGACAGAGAGCATCCAATCTTACACACTTGTGAAAGATACGGGCATAACCCCGCCGCCGCCCCCGGGTGCGGGAACGTCCATCCCATCACCGGAATGGAGAGCGATGGCGTCAGGCGCCAAGAGACTGGCCGGCCATGCCGAGGCTGTCCCCGGAACGGCGGCGACCGAGACCGCCGCGGGGACGCGCCGGCTCGGCAAGCCGATCGCGTTGGCGCTGGCCGATTACGAGGCGGCGGCGCGGCGGCACCTGCCGCGGCCAGTCTTCGGCTACATCGCGGGCGCCGCGGAGACCAATGCAGCGATCGACGACAACCGACAGGCGTTGCGCGAAGTTGGGTTCGTGCCGCGCGTGCTGGTCGGGGTCGGCGCGCGCACGACCGCCGCCACACTGTTCGGCCGGGACTATGCCGCGCCGTTCGGCATCGCCCCGATGGGCCTGAGCGCCCTGGCCGCCTATCGCGGGGACATCGCGCTGGCCGCGGCCGCGCGGGCGGCCCGGGTGCCGATGATCATGAGCGCGTCCTCGCTCATCCGCATGGAGGACGTGATCCCCCACAATCCGGAGGCGTGGTTCCAGGCCTACCTGCCCGGCGAGCCCGACCGGATCGTGGCTCTGATTGACCGGATCGCGGCCGCGGGCTTCAGCACGCTTGTGGTGACCGTCGACACCGTGATCTCCGGCAACCGCGAGAACATCACCCGCACCGGTTTCTCGACCCCGCTCCGGCCGAGCCTGCGGCTCGCCCTCGACGGGCTCCAGCGCCCGCGATGGACCGTCGGCACGTTCCTGCGCACGCTGGCGCGCCACGGCATGCCGCATTTCGAGAATTCCCACGCGGCGCGGGGGGCGCCGATCCTGTCCGCGTCGGTGCTGCGGGATTTCGGCAACCGGGATCAGCTGTGCTGGGATCACCTGCGGCTGGTGCGGGATCGCTGGCGCGGCCGACTGGTCGTCAAGGGGATCATGGCGGCGGCCGACGCGGTCGCGGCCCGGGATCTCGGCGCCGACGGGGTGATCCTGTCGAACCACGGCGGCCGGCAGCTCGACGGGACGGTGTCGCCCCTGCGCACCCTGCCGGCGACGGTGGCTGCGCTCGGCGGCACGATCCCGGTGATGATCGACAGCGGCTTCCGCCGCGGCACCGACGTGCTGAAGGCACTGGCGCTGGGCGCGTCCTTCGTCTTCCTCGGGCGGCCCTTCCTGTACGCCGCGTCCCTGGGCGGCAGCCCCGAGGTCGAGTGCGCGATCGCGATCCTGAAGGACGAGGTCGGGCGCAACATGGGCCTGCTCGGCGTGAACACCCTGTCCGAACTCGGGCCAGACCGCCTGCATCGGATTCCGACCGCCGCGAACACTTGACCCCTGCGAGGAAGGAGCGTGCATGAGCGATGAGGCGTCGCGGCCCGGCGGAGCGGGCGGGCACAAGCCGGACGTGCTTTTGGCGATCGACCTCGCGCCCTTCGCACTCGACCGGCTGCGGGCGCACTTCACCGTGCATCAGGCCGTCACGCCCGAGGCCCGCACGGACCTCGCCGCGCGGGCGGGCGACCGCATCCGGGGAATCGTGACCAATGGCACGACGCCGATCCCGGCCGTCCTAATCGCGGCGCTGCCCAATCTCGGGATCATCTGCGCGCAGGGCGTGGGCCATGAGGGCGTCTGCCTGCCGGCGGCCCGGGCACGCGGGATCGTCATCACGCACGGCACGGGCATCAACGCGGGCTGCGTGGCCGATCACGCCCTCGCCCTGTTCCTGGCGGTGCTGCGCGACATCCCGCGCTTCGACGCCGCCGTCCGGGCGGGCCGCTGGCGGGAGGGCGGGACCGCCCGGCCGGGGGCGCAGGGCAGGCGCGCCGGCATCCTGGGGCTCGGCGGGATCGGCAGCCGCATCGCCCGGCGCTGCGCCGGCTTCGACATGGCAGTGCGTTACCACAACCGCCGGCCGGTCCCGGACGTGCAGTGGGACTATGCGCCGAGCCTCGGCGACCTCTGTTCTTGGGCGGACGTGCTGTTCGTGGCGCTGCCGGGCGGCGCCGCGACTCGTCACTGCGTCGGCCGCGCGGCCCTCGACGCCCTCGGCCCTGGCGGCTTCCTCGTCAATGTCGGGCGCGGCTCGGTCGTGGACACCGACGCTCTGATCGAGGCCCTGGGGGCGGGCCGCCTCGCCGGGGCGGCGCTCGACGTGATCGAGGGCGAGCCCGCGGTCCCGGCGGCCCTGTGCGCGCTGCCGAACGTCGTGCTGTCGCCCCACATCGCCGGGCGCTCCCCGGAGACCCTGGAGGCGACGATCGGTCAGGTCGTGGCCAACCTCACCGCCTTCTTCGCGGGCGAGCCCGTCCTCTCGCCGATCCCCGAGCGCAGTTGAGCCGCGCGCACTACGAACCGTCTGGAGCAAAAATGTCACCGAGAGGCAATCCGATGCGCGCGAGCCGCCGGGCCCTGCTGCGCGGCGCCGGTGCCGGCGCCATTTTGGGGACTGCGCCGCTGCGCGTCCTGGCGGCGACAAGCACGGTCAGTCCGGTCATGGCGAAGCTCAGCGCCTACATGGCCGAGGCCGGCGACCGGCCGCTTCCGGATGCAGTCGTCGAAGCGGCCAAGCACCACATCCTCGACACCTTCGCCGCCATGGTGTCGGGCTCGGGCCTGCTGCCGGCCAAGGCCGCCTACAGCTTCGCGGCCTCCTACGGCGGCTCCGGCGACGCCACGCTCGTCGCGTCCAAAGCCACGGCCGACCCGCTCGTGGCGGCGCTGGTCAACGGCATGCTGGCGCATTCGGACGAGACCGACGATTCGAACGAGTTCTCGCAGTCGCATCCAGGCGCGCCGATCGTGCCGGCGGCGCTGGCCGCCGCGGAGAAATTCGGGATCGACGGCACGCGCTTCCTGCGCGCCGTGACCCTGGGCTACGACGTCGGCCCGCGGGTCACCCTCAGCTTCGACGCGATCCCGTTCCGCAACACCAGCCACAAGAGCACTCACGCCATCGCGGGGGCCTTCGGGGCCGCGGCGGCGGCCGCCTGCGCCGCCGGGCTCGACGCGCAGCGGATGCGCTGGGTCCTCGATTACGCCGCCCAGCAATCCTCCGGGATCGGCGCCTGGACCCGCGACACGCAGCACATCGAGAAGTCCTTCGTGTTCGCCGGCATGCCCGCGCGCAGCGGCCTCACCGCGGCGCTGATGGTGAAGGCGGGATGCACCGGGATTGACGACATCTTCTCCGGCGCCGACAACTACTTTCTGGCCTACGCGCCCGATGCCCGCTTGGACGCGCTGACGGCGGAGCTGGGCGCGCGCTACGAGATCGCCCGCACCAACATCAAGAAATGGACGGTGGGCTCGCCGATCCAGGCCCCGCTCGATGCCTTGAGCAACATCCTGCAGCGCCGGTCCGTCGACCCCGAAGCCGTCGAATCGGTTACCGTCCGCGTCGCCCACACCGAGGCGCGGGTCGTCGACAACCGCGACATGCCCGACATCTGCCTCCAGCACATGGTGGCGATCATGCTGCTCGACGGGACGGCCTCGTTCCAGGCGGCGCATGACAAAGAGCGCATGGCCGATCCGACGGTGCTGCGCCTGCGTGCCAAGGTCCGGCTGATCCCGAGCGACGCGCTGGAGCGCCTTGAGCCGGCGCGCGCCGCCATCGTGGAGATCGCGTTGAACGACGGGACAGTCCTGTCCGACAAGGTGCTGGCCGTCCGCGGCACGGCCGACAACCCGATGCCGCGCGCGGAGGTGGCCACCAAGTGCCGCGACCTGATGGCGCCGGTCCTCGGCGCGGACAAGACGTCCCGGCTGATCGACACCATCCTCGCCATCGAGACGGTCGGCACCATGCGCGACGTCGCGAGCCTGCTGCGCCTGAGCTGAGCGAACCTGGAGACGCGTCGGAGGAGGTGGCTCAGGTCCGGGTCGGCACCAATCGGTAGATGCCTAACACGCTGATCCACCATCGGCCCAGGACGGGCCCCAGGCCAAGTTCAGCATGGGATAGGGCATGGCCGCGCTGCTGGTGCTCGGCAGGGCGGGGCTCGGGCAATTCCAGGACGACGTGGTCAATCGGCCGGAGCTGCAGGCCATGGTCGCGCTCGTAGACGTCTACAACATTCCGGACGCGGACGCGGCCGGTGCCGACACGATGCGCAGTTACGTCGAGGTGCGGCTGATGGCCGGGCGCGCCGTGTCGGGTCAGGGCGACTTCGCCCGCGGCAGCCCGGAGAAGCCGATGAGCTTCGACGACACCGTGGCCAAGTTCGAGGGCTGCGCCGACTTCGCCGGGCTGCCGCGCGACCGAGTTGGGCGGATCGTGTCCACAGTCCGGAACCTGGAGGCGGTTCCCGACAGGCGCGCCGTCCTCATGGGCCTCTTCGCCTGAGCCCCGCCCGCATCGGCGGCCCGGTCCCGCGGCCTGCCACGACCGGTCCGTAGCGGCGGCCTCTCCGTCCGTGCGAATGCTGGTGCCGCGTTTCGACGGCGAGGGGTGATGGAGCGGATCGACTTCCTGGGCCTTCAGGCCTTCCTCAGCATCGCCAACTGGGGGAGCTTCAACCGGGCGGCGGCCAACCTCAGCCTCTCGCAGGCGGCTCTGAGCCACCGCCTGAAGAAGCTGGAGGACGAACTCGGCGTCAGGCTGGTCGCTCGGACCACGCGGCAGGTGACGCTGACGCCGGCCGGCGTCGAGCTTTTGCCGAGCGCGCAGCGCATCGTCGACGAGCTGTCCCAGATCTTCGGGACGCTGCGGCGTCAGGGCCGCGAGAGCCAGGACGTCGTGCGGTTCGGCTGCCTGCCGACGATCGCCGGTCACCACCTGCCTGTCATCCTGCGAGGATTCAGCGCCACGCACCCGGGCGTGCTGGTGCGCGTGCTCGACCAGTCGGCCACCGCGATCATCGAGCGCGTGCGGGCGGGCGAGGCCGAATTCGGCATCACCATCATGTCGGCGCAGCACTACGACCTCGATATCACCCCGATCCACCAGGAAGCCTTCGTGCTGGTGTGCCGAGCCGATCACGCGCTCGCCGACGCGAAGGTGGTGACGTGGTCCGCGCTGGACCGGGAGGTCCTCATCAAGATCGGGGAGCAGACCGGCAACAACCTGCTCATCGCGGCGGGGCTGGGCGGACGCTACGCCGACGTGACTTGGACCTACGAGGTGCACCGCGTCGCCACCGCCATCGGCATGGTGCGCGGGGGCCTGGGCGTGACCGTCGTGCCGCGCCTCGCCTTTCAGGCCGCTGACGAGGCAAAGATCGTCGCCGTGCCGCTCCGGGCGCCGAGCATCGCGCGGACGATCGGTATCGTGACGCGCCGCCATCACATCCTGTCTCCGGTGGCTGAGAGCCTGGCCCGGATGATTCAGGCCTACTTCAATGCGCTCTGACCGCGCGGCCTCCCGGCAGAACCGGGTAAATGGACATCGCGCCGGAATGTCCCGAACCGGCAGGTATTATTCGATAACGTGCATCAATAGCCTCAATCTAATCATTTGTTTGCTCGGGCGGGCGACGCTAGCGCTGCATGCACAATAGTGCGCGCGAGGGGCGACGCACGGTTCGGGAGAGATGAGACATGGCGACCGCAGCGCGATCGGGCCTCGTCGTGACAGCCCACCCGGGCGACTTCGTCTGGCGCGCCGGCGGCGCCATCGCCCTGCACACGCGCAAGGGCTACCGGATGAAGATCGTCTGCCTGTCGTTCGGCGAGCGCGGCGAGAGCCAGTGGGCCTGGAAGAAGGCCGGCGTCCGGATCGAGGACGTGAAGGCCCAGCGCCGTGCCGAGGCCGAGGAGGCGGCCGGCATCCTCGGCGCCTCGATCGAGTTCCTCGACGTCGGCGACTATCCCCTGCGCGTCGGCGAGGCCGTGCTCGACCGGCTCGTCGACGTCTACCGCGAGGAGCGTCCGGCCTTCGTGCTGACCCACGCCCTCGAGGACCCGTACAACTTCGACCATCCGGTCGCCGCCCACGTGGCGCAGGAGGCCCGGGTGATCGCCCAAGCCGCCGGGCACAAGCCGGACCCGGACCGCAGCTACGCCGCGCCGCCCGTGTTCCTGTTCGAGCCGCACCAACCGGAGCAGTGCAACTTCAAGCCCCAGGTCATCCTGAACATCGATGCCGTGTGGGAGACCAAGTTCCGTGCGTTCCAGGTGCTCGCCGCGCAGAAGCATCTCTGGGAATACTACACCCGCGTGGCGCTCAACCGCGGCGTCCAGGGCGGCCGCAACTCCGGGACGGCGATGATCTACGGGGAGGCCTATCAGCGCCTCTTCCCGATGACGCTGGAGGAACTGGCATGAGCAACGTCGTCGTCCGCAACATCCCCCGCGTCGCGCCGGCCGTCGCCGCGACGCTCGCCGGGCACGGCGTCTCCACGGTCCACGAGGCGCAGGGGCGTACCGGACTCCTGAAGACCTATATGCGCCCGATCTGGGAGGGCGCCGCGATCGCCGGAAGCGCCGTGACCGTGCTGGCGCAGCCCGGCGACAACTGGATGCTGCACGTGGCCATCGAGCAGTGCCGTCCCGGCGACGTCCTGGTGGTGGCCTGCACCACCGACAACACCGACGGCATGTTCGGCGACCTGCTCGCCACCTCGCTGAAGGCGCGCGGCGGCGTCGGCCTCGTGATCGACGCGGGCTGCCGTGACGTGCGCACGCTCAAGGAGATGGGCTTCCCGGTGTGGTCGCGGGCGATCTCCGCCAAGGGTACGGTCAAGGCGACGCTGGGCAGCGTCAACGTCCCCGTCGTCTGCGCGGGCGCCCTGGTCCGGCCGGGCGATGCGATCGTGGCGGACGATGACGGCGTCGTGGTCGTGCCCCATAGCGACGCCGAGGCCGTCGCCACGAAGGCGGACGCGCGGGCCGCCAACGAGGTGACCAAGCGTGCCCGGCTCGCGGCCGGCGAGCTCGGACTCGATCTCTACGGGATGCGGGAGGCGCTGGCCGCCGCCGGCCTCGAATACCGCGACGATCCGCAGGACTGACGAACGCCGAGACAGAGGCCGGCCGACCGTCCGCGAAGAGATGGCGCCGGCTGAACCGTGCAGCCCGCTCGGCCGGCAGCCCGAGCGGCGCGCGATCCCGTATGGCCGGAGGAGACCCACCATGATGAAGCTCGGCTGGTACCACACGCTCGATCAGACCGAGCGCCGAACCTACTGGGCGTGCTTCGCGGGGTTCGGCCTCGACGCCATGGACACGACCATCTACGCGCTCGTGATCCCGGCGCTGATCGCGACGCTCGGCCTGACGCAGGCCGAGGCCGGATACCTCGCCACGGCGTCCCTCGCCGGGGCCGCGGTCGGTGGCTGGGCCGCCGGCATTCTGGCCGATCGGATCGGCCGGGTCAGGATCCTGCAGGTCACCATCCTGATGGTCGCGGGTTTCACCTGCCTGGCGGCGTTCATGAGCGACTTCTGGTCCCTCGCCCTCGTCCGCTTCCTCCAGGGCCTCGGCTACGGGGGCGAGGCCGCGGTCGGCGGCGTCCTGATCAGCGAGGTGATCCAGCCGGCCCTGCGCGGGCGCGTCGCGGCCTCCGTCCAGAGCAGCTACGCGGTCGGCTACGCGCTTTCGGTTAGCCTGCTGCCGGTCATCGCGTCCCTGTTCTCCGAGGAGACGGGCTGGCGCGTCTTCTTCGCCATCGGCATCATCCCAGCCGGGCTGGTGTTCTTCATCCGGCGGCTCGTCCCGGAATCCGGCCTTTACGCCGAGGCGCGGGCTGCGCAGCGCGACGGCGCCGTGCCGCCGCCGTTCTGGACGATCTTCACCGGCCGGCACCTGCGCCGCACCGCCGCCGCCGTGATCATGTCGACCGGCATCTTCGGCGGCGCCTACGTCATGATCACGTGGCTGCCGACCTACCTGCGCACGGCGCTTGGCCTTTCGATCAAGTCGAGCACCGGCTACCTCGCGATGAACATCCTTGGCTCACTCGTCGGGCCACTGCTCTACGGCTGGCTGTCGGACCGGATCGGCCGCCGCCCCGCCTTCATGACCTTCCTCGTTCTGCAGTCCGGCAACGTCGCGATCCTTCTGCTCGCACCGATCGGCCTGACCACGAGCATCGTTTTGAGCTTCTTCCTGGGCGCGTTCCAGGGGGCCCTGGCCTCGGGCATGCTGCCGACCTTCGCGGAGCTGTTCCCGACCTCGATCCGGGCGAGCGGCCAGGGCTTCTGCCTCGGGGGCGGTCGCGGCTTCGGCTCGGTCGTGCCCGCCACGGTGGGCATCCTGGCCGCAAGCCTGCCGCTCGGCACGGCGATGGGCGCCTGCGCCCTCTGCGCCTACGGGATCGCCTTCTGCGCGGCCCTGGTCCTGCCCGAGACCGCTGGAACTGACCTCCATGAAACGGTCGGCGGCTTGGCGGCAGGGACGGGTCAACATAGACAACCGTCGGACATCGTGTCGG
>CAXTCV010000028.1:19454-29035 GCA_964242725.1 uncultured Methylobacterium sp. | reverse complement strand
GGCCAACGGGCATCGACCGATCGGCCCCGCGGCGGAGGCGCCGGCCCAGTCCGGAAGCCCCGTGGGTGCGACCGGCGCCGCCCCCCATTCCGGACCGACAGGGCCGTGATCGCGGCTCGAGACGCGCCGCGCCGTGGGAAAGTCCGCGCGGCGCGGGGTGCGCCGACGGCGCGGCGTTGTCAGTAGGTTCGGCCCGAACGAGCGCCGCGGCCGTAGCGGCGGCCGAGATAGGCGATGATCTTCGGCACGACGAAGGCCGTCAGGATCCTGCGCAGCATCGGTGAGGTCTCCGGGTCAACGGGTGCGTCGGACGAGCCAACCGGCCGCGAAGGCGAGCGCGGCGAGGCCCATCAGCGTGTTCTTGCGGTTGGCGTCCAGGGTGCGGACCGCCCGCCGGCCGTAGGCCGCGCCGCGGCGGCCGACGTCGCGCGCACGGTCGCGCCCGTCGTCGATCAGGTCGTCGGCCCGCTTTCGCGCGGCCTCCGCCAGGTGGCGCCCGTCCTCGGCGAGGTCCTCGGCGCGGTCGCGGGCCCGGCCGTAGGCGTATTGTGCCCCGCCCGCGACCTGGTTCACGGCGCCGCGCACCTGACGGGCCGGATCGCCGGTCAGGCCGCCGACCGCGCTCTGCGCCCGGCCCTTCAGGTGCCGGGACGCGCCACGGATCTGGTCGCGGTTCATGCTGCTCTCCTGAATCTGATGGGGTCCACAGGGGGCGGGCTCGGGGGCGGCGCCGGGCCGGCGCCGCCCCCGGTCGGCCTCAGTGCTTGCCGGTGACCTTGTCGGCGAGGCTCTTGGCGCCGTCCTTGACGTCGCCGACCGTCTTCTGCGCCTCGCCCTTCAGCTCCTGCGCCTTGCCCTCGGCCACGAGCTTGTCGTTGCCCGTCGCCTTGCCGGCCGCCTGCTTGACGTTGCCCACGGCCTCGTTGGCCAGGCCCTTGATCTTGTCGCCGGTGCTGCTCATCGCGTGCGCTCCTTCGGGTTGGGGGGTGAGGTTCGCGGATGCGGGTTGGCCGGGCCCGCGCCGGTGGTGCCGGCCCCCGCAAGCCCGCGGGGGCCGACCGGATCGCGTCGGATCAGACGCGCCGGGTCTCGTAGGTGCCGAGCAGCGTCGCCGGCTTGGGCGCGCCCAGGCGCCCGCCGAAGAAGGCCGCCAGCGCCCCCAGGACCAGGGCGATCGCCGCGTAGAACGCGCCCTGCGTGGCCGCCGACTTGGCCGTCACCGCCGCGGCTTCCGCCTTCTGCTTGGCCGTGGCCACCGCCTGGTCGTACTGCTTCTCGTAGTCCTGGATCTGCTGCCGGGCCTGATCGACCGGGACGTTCTGCGCCTTGGCCAGGGCATCCGCCGCCCGCGCCTCGGCCTGCTGCTTCTGCGAGGCGTCCCCCGTGAACAGCGCCTTGACCGCGGCCACCGCCGCGTCGCGGGCCGCCTGCGGGTCCTGGCCGGCCGCCTGCTGGCGCACGGAAGTCTCGATCCCGTCGAGCGGGTTCGAGATCTTCGACAGGGACGGCGCCGCCGCCTGGGCCGCCGTCTGCACGGTCCCGCCCACGAGGTTGCCCGCCCCGCCCAGCGCCCCCGAGACGGTGCTCAGCGTCCCGCCGACCAGCCCGGTGGCCGCCGAGGTCAGCAGGTAGAGGACCACGAGCGTGGTCACCGCCCAGGACACCAGGCCGTGCAGCGCCGCCGCCCCCGGCAGGGTCTTGCCCGAGAGCCGACCCGCGATGGCCCCGCCGGCCAGCGAGGCGAGGATGCCCGAGGCCACGAACCACACGCCCGCCGACATCGACACGGTGGAGGCGGCCGGGTTGTCGGCGGCGTTGGGGCCCACCGAGGCCAGGCCGACGCCGACGCCGATCAGGTTGACGATCACCTGGGTCACGAGGGCGGTCACGGCGCCCGCGAAGATGGCGCCCCAGGACACCTGATTGAGCAGGACGGCGCGCGTGTCGGCGTGCGCGTCGGGGGAAAGCGGTGTCGCGGCGGTCTGGATGGGGGTCACGCTGTCACTCCGGAAAAGGGGTCGTCGAGGGTCTGGAGCGCTCGCCGCCGAACTCGATCCCGGTCCGGCGTCGGCGAGCGCGTCACATGGCGGGGATGGCTCAGTCGCGGGTGGCGCTGACCAGCAGGCCGAGGCCGAAGCCGGCCAGCCCGGCGATGAGCAGCGACGCGAGCGGGTATTCGGCGACCTGATGGCCGACCTCGCGGGTGCCCCGGCGCAGGTACTGGCTGCCGCGCGCGTAGGCGTCCTCGGCGTAGTCCGAGGCCTCGTCGGCGGCGTGGCGGACGCCGCGCTCGGCGCGGTCGTAGTGGTCCTGCGCGGCGCCCTGCGCGCGGCGGGCGCGGTCCTCGACGTCCCCCGAGCCGACGAGGTCGCCCACGGTGTCGCGGACCTTGCCGCCGATGGTCCGGGCGGTGTCGGCGACGTGCTCGGCCGTGTCGCGGACGGTGTCCTTGGCCTGGCCGTACAGGTTCTCGGCCTGTCCCGCCGCCTCGCGGGCGCGGCCCTCGGCCGAGTCCCGGTGCGAGCCGGTCAGGTCCCCGACCGCGCCCTGCACCTTGCCGCCCAGCGCCTTCGCGGCGCCCGTGATCCGATCCGTGTCCACCATGTCGTTCTCCTGTTGTGAATGCGTCGTCGCAGGCGGCACCTCGGGTGAGATGCCGCGTCACGCCCGTCAGCGCCGATCCGAGCCCGTGGGCTCCGTTCCGTCGGGCTTCGATGCCGCGGCATCGCGCTTGTGGCGCCGGCCTTCGGTCTCCGTCCGGGCATCGCCGGTGAGCTTGCCGATGGCCTCTTTCACCGAGCCCTTGAGGTGCTCGGCGGAAGTCGTTTTCCTGTCCTCGGTCATGGGCACCTCGTCACTGTTGAGAAAACCCCGGTCGACCTGAAGATGTGCGCGGAGGCCGTATCATCAATGGTGTATCTATACCGGTACAACGGTATTCACCCGTCAGATATGCCGAGCGGAAAGCCGTTTTCCCGGCCCCAGACGACCGCCTCGCTGCGCTTGTGGATGCCGATTTTGCGGTAGAGGGCGGCGCCGTGATTGCGCACGGTGTTGCGCGACAGGCCGAGCTTGCGCGCGATGGCGTCGTCGTCGAGACCCGCGCAGATCAGGTTCAGGATCTGGCGTTCCCGCACCGTCAGGTTCGGGGCGGACCCATCCACGCCCTCCCGGCCGGGGCGGCGCAGGTTGGCGAGCTTCTCGATCAGGCCGCGGCTGAACCACGAGGTATCGGCCATCACCGCCTCGATGGCGCCGAACAATTCGCGCTCGGTGTGCTTGCGGTCCGTGATGTCCTGGAGGACCAGCAGGACGAAGTCGGCCTCGTTGATCGCGATACGCTCGGCCGAGAGCAGGCAGTCGAGATTGGCGCCGCTCTCGTGGCGCAGGCAGACTTCGGCGCCCAGCACGTAGCCGTGCCGCTCGAGCGCCGCCTCGACCTGCAGGCGCTGCTTGTCGGTCACCCAGAGACCGGCCTCGTCGAGGCTGCGCCCGACGATCCGATCCTCGCCCAGGCCGAAGACCCGGTTGAACGCCGCGTTGACGCCGGTGACGTGGAAATTCTCCGCGCGCGCCAGCACGGTCGGGACCGGGGTGAGCCGGAACGCCTTGGCGAACCGCTCCTCGCTCTGGCGGAGCGCGGTCTCGGCCTTCCGGCGCAGTTCCAGGTCGGCGAAGGTGAACAGCATGCACGCCTCGTCGCCCATCGTGATCGGCTGGCCGGCCACGATCACGAAGCGCGAGCCGCCGTCGGGGAGGTCGAGGCACGCCTCCATCTGCGGAATCGTGGCGCCCGCCTCGAGCCGGGACACGGCGAGGTCCCGGTTGCGGGCATTGGCGAGCACGTCGACCTCGTAGACGCTGCGCCCGATCACGGCGTCGCGGGTGTGTCCGGTCATCTCCAGGAAGCCGTGGTTGACCCTCACGTGGCGCAGGTCGGACAACCGCGTGATCACCGCCGGCGCCGGGTTGGCATTGAAGGCGGCCTCGAAGCGCGCCTCGGCCTCGAACTGGCCGGAGACGTCCTTGAGGATCAGCGCCAGGCAGCTCGGATTGCCGTCGCGGTCGGTGGCGACCAGGCTGCGCAGCGAGTGCACGAAGTCCATGTCGGGCTTGTCCGCCCGCCGCACCTCGACGACGACGTCGTGGAAGCGCTCGCCCGCGACCACGCGTTCGATCGGATACTGATTGGGCGTGACGTTGTTGCGGTACCGCAGGCAGAAGCGCTGCCGGTAGGTGTCCACGGTCTGGCCAAGTTCGTCCAGGCTCTCGGCGCCGTGCATCGCCAGGGCGGCCGCGTTGGCATAGGCGATGGTCTGGTCGGGCTCGACCAGGATCACGCCCTCGCTGAGGCCGGCGATGATCTGCCGGAGTTCATGCCTGTCGACGCCCGCCGTCACGGTCAGCCCCACCCATCCTGTCTGCGGCCGCCCCATGGGCAGCCGGGCACAAACGGGTTGCGCGCAAGCGGGTTCCCGAGGGTGAGCAGTTTTCCTGGTATCCCTGCATCATTGACGCGGGCCATTTCAGCCAGAGATAAATTCTCGCCGCGCATCGAAGACCGCTCGGCAGGATAGACATCGCCTCCGGACAGCCATGAATGTGTCTCGCGTGCATCACATCCACGAACACCGCTCGACGCCCGTCGAACACGGTCCCGTGATCTCCGGCCGGGACGCGGCCCTGGGAATAAGTCTTCGCGAGCACTACCCGGAAGTTGTACCGATCGACCCGGCCTCTCGCCTGGGCCGCGTGCTGGCGCGCCTGTCGGGGGTCCTGGACGCCGCGGAGGCCGAGGCGCAGGGCGCGGTCGGATTCAGGGCGGACCTGATCGCGGCGGCCCCGCACCTGCGCCGCTTCGCCCTGTCCCTGACGCGCGACGCGGTCGAGAGCGACGACCTCGTCCAGTTCACCCTGCTCAAGGCCTGGGAGCACCGGGCGCGGTTCCAGCCCGGGACCCGGATGATCGCGTGGCTGTTCACGATCCTGCGCAACGGCTACCTCAACGGCCGGATCAAGCACCGGCTCGAAGTCCCCGACACCGACGGGGCGCACGCGGCGCGGCTCGCCAGGCCGGCCGACCAGGAGCACACGCTCCACGTCCAGGACCTGCAGGCGGCGCTGGACCGGCTCGATCCGGTCCAGCGCGAGGCGTTGCTGCTCATCGCCCTCGACGACCTGTCCTACGAGGAGGCCGCCGAGATCCTCGGCTGCCCGAGCGGCACCGTGAAGAGCCGCGTCAGCCGGGCGCGGAACCGGCTCGCGCGCGATCTCGGGGACGGCTGAGACATGCCGCCGACCGGGTCGTCCCCCACGACGGATTCGGGCGAAAACGCCGATCCGGCCTGCGCCGCCGCCGCGGCGCGCGCCGGCATCGACACCCTGCTCCTGCACCGCGCCCCCGGTGCGCGCGAGGCCTTCTGGTCCGCCGTTGCCCTCCTCTACGCGCGGGGCGTGCCACCGGACGCGCCGGCCGACCCCGCACGGTCGGCGCCCGACCTCACGCGATCCGCCGGAGACGGCGCAGAGACCCGGCCGTCACGGTGAGGGGCATCCCGTGCGCGACCGGCCGGAGGTCCTGACCACAGGCCCCGGAAGCCCATCATGCCCCAGGTGCGCAGAGATTTTTCGCGGGAGAGAGATGATGGATCACGACCTGAAACGCCGCGCCGCGGCTGAGTTCTTCGGCACCTTCTGGTTGACGTTCGGCGGCTGCGGGGCCGCAGTCCTGTCGGCGGCCTTCCCCGAGCTCGGCATCGGGTTCCTCGGCGTCGCCCTCGCCTTCGGCCTGACCGTGCTCAGCATGGCCTACGCGGTCGGCCACATCTCCGGCGGACACTTCAATCCGGCCGTCACCCTCGGGCTCTGGGCCTCCGGCCGCTGCGCCAACAAGCACGTCCTGCCCTACATCGTCGCCCAGGTCGTCGGCGCGTCCGTCGCGGCCGGCACCCTCTACCTGATCGCCTCCGGCAAGGCTGGCTGGGTCCCGAAGGGCTTCGCCTCGAACGGCTACGGAGCCCTCAGCCCCGGTCAGTACGGGCTGACGGCCTGCCTCGTGACCGAGGTCCTGACGACCTTCTTCTTTCTGATGATCATCATCGGCTCGACCGCGAAGGGCGCGGCCACGGGCTTCGCCGGCATCCCGATCGGCTTCGCGCTGGTGCTGATCCACCTGATCTCGATCCCGGTGACCAACACCTCCGTGAACCCGGCACGCTCGACCGGCGTGGCCCTGTTCGCCGGCGGCGAATATGTCGGGCAGTTGTGGCTGTTCTGGCTGGCGCCCATCGTCGGCGCCCTTTTGGCGGGCGCCCTCGCCAAGTGGTTGTACGAGGACAACCGGATCTACGACACGGTCGTCGTGGAGAAGCGCGCCACCTGATGCGGCGCGCGGGCCGGCACCGCCACGTTCGCGGGCGGCGGTATTCGCGACCGCCCGCCAAATAAATCTTCGTACTGGTACAGTTTTCTCAGTGAACCGAGCGAACTGTCCCCCATGTTTCGAGGACGGATGCGGAGTGCCGGCTGCAAGCCCCGCACGGATCCGACTCGTTTTCCGAGGTTGTGCCGGGCGGATGGCCCTCTTGTTCGGCACGGCCGCGAGGCCGGGCGCTCGCGATACTCCGGGCGCGCGTCCGGCCCGTCGCCCTTTCCATCCCTTCCATGTCCGACGCGAGGTGCGCGAATGGCCAGTCCCAATCCTCCCGATCCGGCGCCCGGCGGTCCGAGCGACGTTCCGCCCGGCCCGGGACCGGGTCCGGATGGGCGTCCCCTCGGCCCCGACGAGCCCTCCGCGCCGATCGACGTCCCGCCGGATGCGCCCCACCCCGGCATCGGTCCGGACACGCCGCCCGGCGACCCGGCCGGTCCCGACATCCGCGCCTGAGCCCGCTGCCGCGGTCCCGGGACGCGTCGCCGACCGCGCCGCGCACGGCCACGAAGACGGGTGGGACCGCCCCGTCGCGAGGACTCCAACCTGACATCCCCACTCGCCACCGACGAGATCATGACCCGACTTCGCGCTGCGACGCTCGCACCTGCCCTGTTCCTCGCCCTTGCCGGGCCATCGACGGAGGCCCGCGCGGCCAGCCGGTTCGACGGAGCCTGGGCGGTCGTGGCCACGGCGGAGAACGGCACCTGCTCCGGGCCCTACCGCTACCCGATCGTGATCCGGGACGGGGCCGTAGACGATAGCGGCGGCAACGGCATCGACGCGTCCGGCCGCGCCGGTGCGGACGGCCGGATCAACGGGACGATCCGCAAGGGGCTCGCCAGCGTCTCGGTCACCGGTCGTCTGCGCGGCTCCGGCGGGAACGGCCGCTGGACGCTGACCGGCCTCGGTTCCTGTTCGGGTCGCTGGACGGCCCGACGCACGGGATAGAACCGGACCGCGGCGGCCGGGTTTGCGGACGCGCCGCCCCGGAATCGCATCGCGCCGGCGGGTCCGGCACCGGCCATCGGCCCGGCGGGAGGCGGTCTCAGCCCGTCGCCGCGGGCGGGAAGGCGACGTCGAACCGCCCGCCGCCCGCGGGATGCACGTGCGCCGTCGCGGTCGCGTTGTGGAGCTTGGCGATCGCCGCGACCAGGCTCAGCCCCAGGCCGTTGCCGGGGGTCTGGCGGGCCGTCTCCGCGCGGTAGAACCGCTGGAACACCCGGGCGTGCTCGCCCGACGGCAGGCCCGGACCCGTGTCGTCCACGGCCGCGACGATCGCATCGCCGGCGCGGCCGACGCGCACATCCACCCTGCCTCCGGCGGGCGTGAACTTCAGGGCGTTGTCGAGGAGGTTCGACAGGGCCTCGAAGCACAGGTCGCGGTCGCCCAGGATCACGTGGGCGCCCGGCGCGACGGCGATGTCGAGGCGGATGCCCTTCTCCTCGGCCATCGGCTCGAAGAACTCCACCGCCACGGAGGCGACCTCGCCGACGTCGACGCGGGTGAACGCGGCCCGCCGACGCCCGTCCTCCATCTCCCCGATCCGCAGGACCGCCGTCACCATGGCCAGGGTCTGATCGATCCAGGCGAGGCCCTGATCGATCGTCTCGTGGAACTCCGCCACGGTCCGGGCCTGCACCCGGCTGCGCTCCAGCCGCGCCCGCAGCCGGGTGAGCGGCGTGCGCAGGTCATGGGCGACCGCGTCGCCGACGCTGCGGACCTCGCCCATCAGGTGCTCGATCTCGTCGAGCATCCGGTTCACGTTCCCGGCGAGGCGATCGAACTCGTCGCCGCGCGTCCCGACCGGCAGCCGCTTGCGCAGGTCGCCGCGCATCACCTCGGCCAGGGCCGCCTCGGTGGCGGCCAGCCGCCCGCGGGCGCGGCGGGCGAGCAGCAGCCCGCCCAGCCCCGAGAGCATCAGCGTCGGCACCAGCCCGAGGCCGAGGGCCCGCAGGGTCGTCATCCGCACCCGGTCGATCTCGTCGGAATCGTGGGCGATGACGACGGTGCCGCCGTCCGGGAGCGCCAGGGCGGCGGCCCAGATCTCGTCGGCGAGGGTGCGGCCCGCGACATCGACGGTGGCGCTGACCCGGTAGGCGTCGCCGTCGCGCGCCAGGTGCTCCGGCACCGCGCCGAGATTGCCGGCCCTGCGGGTGCCGCCGGGGCCGAACAGCCCGCCGTAATGGGTGGCGTGGAGATCCATGGCGGTCCAGGTGTCGACCCGCATCGCCGCGGCCGCGGGATCTTCCGCCGCGGCGCGGACTTCGAGCCGCAGCGTCTCGGCGAGTTCCTCGCGCAGGTAGGCGGCGGTCTGCCAGTAGATGAAGGCGAACATCGTCAGCGCGAGCAGGACCGACCAGAGGGCGATCCCGAGCGCCCAGCGCAGGGTGGTGGAGCGCAGAAGGTCGGTCATGAGCGGTCAGTCGTCGGGCGTCAGCGTGAAACCGATGCCGCGTACGTTCTGGATCAGGGGCGTCTCGCCGCCCGCCTCGAGCTTGCGCCGCAGCCGTCCGACATGGACATCGATCAGGTTCGACTTGGGCGTGAACCGGTAGTTCCAGACCTCCTCGAACAGCATCGCCCGCGTGGCGATCTGCCCGGGGCAGCGCATCAGGTAGGCGAGGAGCTTGAGTTCGCGCGGCAGCAGGGCGAGGTCGCGGGTGCCGCGCCGGCCGGTGCCCGCGATCAGGTCGATCTCCAGGCTGCCGACGCGCAGGACCGTCTCGGGCCGGGCCACCGGACGCCGGAGCAGCGCCTCGATGCGGGCGGCGAGTTCGCCCAGGGCGAAGGGCTTGGCGAGGTAGTCGTCGCCGCCCGCCCGCAGGCCGCGGATCCGCTCGTCCACGTCGCCCAGCGCGCTGAGGATCAGGGCGGGGGTCTGGTCGCCGTCCCGGCGAAGGTCCTGCAGGATGCCGAGCCCATCCTGGCCGGGCAGCATCCGGTCCAGGATGATCGCCTCCCAGCCGCCGTCCCGGGCCGCGCGGGCGCCGTCCGGCCCGGTCGCGGCCCAGCTGACGTCGTGGCCGCGCCCGCGCAGGTCGTCGAGCACGTCCCCGGCCGTCTCCGCATCGTCCTCGATCAGCAGCAGTCGCGCCACGCCCGTCCATCCCTCCGGCGCCAGCATCGGCCCGGGCATCGGACCCGGGCC
>CAXTCV010000028.1:0-19354 GCA_964242725.1 uncultured Methylobacterium sp. | reverse complement strand
CCCGGGCCGATGCTGTCGGTCATGAGACACCGCATCGTCGTTGTCCGAAAGCCGGCGACCACCTGTCGGGACGAGGCGCCATCGCCCGGCCGCGTGTCCCTTGTGTCGGAGTTCGCGCCGCCGGTCCCGATCCACCAGCTTCATGAACCCGAATTTAGTGGCGCCACACGGGGTTCGTCCAACTTATTAGAATGACTCTAGCGCGTACCGGAACCCGTCCCGTGGTCCGGACGCTCCTCGCCGGACCTCCTCGATGCGGACGAAGCCCCGCGCCACGCCGGCGCCCCGACCGGCCATGTGCCACCGGAACCGCGCCGCGCATGCCTAGGAAGCGGCGCCCCCGGCGCCTGATCAACCGGTATGGCCGGACCCGGCTCTACGACGTGGAGACCGCGTCCTACGTGTCCCTTGTCCGGCTCAAGGAGCTGCGCAGCGAGGGCTATGAGGTCGTGGTCCGCGACGTCGAGACGGGGCGCTTCGTGACCGAGGACGTGCTCCGTCCGGGGCTCGACCGATGAGGTGGACGGTTCCCTGCATGTCGGTCTCCGGTCACAGCGCGCGGCGCTTCTGCTGATGTCCTTGCACGCCGAATTCATCCCGCCCGAGCGCGATGCCGGGACCGCCGATCCGGCGGGTCCGGACACCTCTGCGCGCGCGGTGGATTCGCGCCCCGCCCCGGCCCCGCCCCCCGCCCGGCGCCGGGCGCCCGTCCGCCTGCTCCTCCTCGCCGCGGCGCTCGCCCTGCTCGCCCTCGGGGGGTGGATGTACCGGGCTCCCCTCCTCGACGCCCTCGGCCTCGCGCCGCACCCGCCGGCCGCGGCGCCGGAGAAGGCGGACGATCCCGCGGCCGATCCCGACCGCGTCACCCTCGACGCGGCGGGACAGACGCGGATCGGCCTCGCCTTCGGGACCGCCGAGACCCGCCGGATCGTGCTGCCGGTGCGCGCCCCCGGGATCGTCGCCTTCGACGAGCGGCGGGTGACGCATCTCAAGCCACGCACCCAGGGGCGGGTTCTGAGCCTCGCGGTCCAGCCCGGCGACCGGGTGGAGGCCGGGCAGACCCTGGCGACCCTCGACGCCGCGGGGATCCTCGACGCGCGCAACGGCCTCCTCGCCGCGCAGGCGGCGCTCGGCGAGGCGCAGGCCTCCGAGAAGGTGGCGGAGCTGCAGTACAAGCGCGGCCAGGACCAGCTCAAGTTCGGCGGCGTGGCCCAGGCCGAGGTGGAGCGGCGGCAGGCCGACCTGGCCAAGGCGCACGCGGCGGTCCAGTCGGCCCAGGCCAACGCCGACATGTACCGGGCGCAGTACCAGCGCCTCGCCCCCGCCGAGGGCGCGGCGCCCGGCACCAGCGCCGTGGTCACGCCCATCGGCGGCGTTGTGACGAGCGTCGGCATCACGCTGGGCGAGGTGGTCGATACCGGCCGCGACGCGATCACGGTGGCCGACCCGACCCGCGTCCTCGTGCTGGCCAGCCTCTACGGGCCGGACATCGCCCGGGTGAAGGCCGGCGACGAGGCCTCGGTGGAGAGCCCGGTGCCCGGCCGCCCGCCCTTCGAGGGCCGGGTCCGCTCGGTCAACGCCGCCCTCGATCCGGCGACCAACACCGCGCCGGCCCGGATCGAGCTCGCCAATCCCGAGGACCTGCTGCGCGCCAACATGTTCGTCTCCGTCACCGTGGCGGCGGATCTCGGCCGCGACGGCGTCACCGTCCCGGCCGCTTCGGTCCAGCAGACCGAGCAGGGGCCGATCGCCTTCGTCCGCGTCGCCCCGGACCGGTTCGAGCGGCGTCCCCTGACGCTGGGCATCCAGCGCTCGGACTGGGTCGAGGTGAAGAGCGGGATCGCCTCCGGCGACAGCGTGGCGACCGCGGGGAGCTTCGGCCTCAAGGCCATCCTGCTGCGCAGCCTCCTCGGCTCGACGGATTGAGGGGCTCCATGAAGACCTGGTTCGCCCTGCTCGTGCGCCGCCGGTTCCTCGTCCTGATGGTGGCGCTCGCCGCCGCGGCGGGCGGGGTCGCCAACCTCGAGGGGCTCTCGATCGACGCGGTGCCGGACATCTCGCCCAATCAGGTGATGATCCTGACCCTGTCGCCGGGCCTCGGGCCCCTGGAGGTCGAGCGGCTCGTCACCTTCCCGGTGGAGAACGCCATGGCGGGGGCGCCGGGGCTCACCAACGTGCGCTCCACGTCGCGGGCGGGGGTCTCGGCCGTCTACGTCACCTTCGACGGGTCGATGTCGGTGACCGGGGGGCGGGCCGAGGTGTTCCAGCGCCTGCCGCAGGCCAAGGCCCTGATGCCGGCCGGCGTCGGCGACCCGCAGATGGGTCCGATGGCCACGGGCCTGGGCGAGATCTACCAGTTCGAGCTGCGCGGGCCGGCCTACACGCCGATGCAGCTCAAGCGCATCCTGCAATGGACGATCGCGCCCAAGCTGAAGCTCACGCCGGGCATCGCCGACGTGAACATCTACGGCGGCCAGATGCCGACCGACGAGGTCCGCGTCTCGGCCGCCGCGCTGCGCCGCTACGGCGTGACCCTCGCGCAGGTCTACACGGCGCTCGCCGACAACAACGCCGCCCGGGGCGGCGCCTATATCGAGCACAACGACCAGCAGGAGGTGATCCGCGGCCTCGGCCTCGCCAAGGGACCGGAGGACATCGCCACCATCGTCGTGGCGACCGGCCCCGGGGGCCTCCCGGTGACGCTCGCGGATCTCGGGAGCGTGCAGGAGGCGCCCAAGGTCCGCCTCGGCGCCGTCACCCACGACGCCGCGGGCGAGACGGTCGTGGGCATCGCGCTGATGCGCTACGGCGAGAATGCCAGCGCGGTGGTCGCGGAGGTGAAGAAGACCGTCGCGGCGCTGCGCCCGCAGCTTCCGCCGGGAATCGAGATCGTCCCGTACTACGACCGCAGCACGCTGGTGGAGCGCACGATCCACACGGTGGAGCACAACCTCCTGGAGGGGGCGGTGCTGGTGGTCGTCGTCCTGCTCCTCCTCCTCGGCAACCTGCGCGCGGGGCTGATCGTGGCCGCCGCGATCCCGCTCTCGATGCTGATGGCCTTCGCGGGCATGCGGCTGCTCGGCCTCTCGGGCAACCTGATGAGCCTGGGCGCCATCGATTTCGGCCTGATCGTCGACGGCGCCGTGGTGATGATCGAGAACGTTTTGCGCGCCCGCGGCGAGCACCCGGACCGGCCGCCCCACGACCTGATCCGGGACGCCGCCGCCGAGGTGGCCCGGCCGGTGATCTTCGCGGTGGCGATCATCATCATCGTCTACGTGCCGATCCTCGCCCTCCAGGGCGTGGCCGGGAAGATGTTCGTGCCCATGGCGCTGACCGTGATCCTGGCGCTCGCCAGCTCCCTGGTCGTCACCATGACCCTGATGCCGGCGCTCGCGGCGATCCTCCTCGCCGGCCGCGGCATCGGCGAGCACGAGACGCGCCTCGTCCACGCGGTGCGGGCCGCCTACACGCCGGTGCTGCGCTGGGCCGAGCGGCACACCGTCGTCACCGTCCTGACGACGCTCGCCCTGTTCGCCGGCTCCTGCGTGCTGGCGACCCGGCTCGGCGGCGAGTTCCTGCCCAAGCTGTCGGAGGGGTCGATCGTCATCACCTCCGAGAAGCTGCCCGGCATCAACCTGGACGCCTCCCTGGCCACGGTCGGCCGGATCGAGCGGGTGCTGAAATCCTTCCCCGAGGTGAAGCGGGTCGTCTCCCTCACCGGAAGCGCCGAGATCCCCACCGACCCGATGGGGGTCGAATCGACCGACAGCTTCATCACCCTCGCCGACCCCGCCACCTGGAAGACCGCCGACACCCAGGACGGCCTCGTGGCGGCCTTCGACAAGCGCCTGAAGGATGAGGTGCCCGGCGTCGCCTACACCTTCTCGCAGCCGATCCAGATGCGCATGGACGACCTGCTGGAGGGGGTGCGCGGGGACGTCGCCATCAGCCTCTACGGCGACGACCTGAAGGTCCTGAAGGACACCGCCGACGCCATCGTTCGGGCGGTCTCCGGGGTCGAGGGGGCGGCGGACGTGAAGGCCGAGGCCCAGGCCGGCATGCCGGCGCTCTCGATCCAGGTCGACCGCGCCCGGGCGGCCCGCTACGGCATCAACGTCTCCGACGTGCTCGACGTGGTCGAGAGCATCGGCGGGCGCACCGCCGGCATGGTCTACGGCGACGACAACTCGATCACCGACATCGTGGTCCGCCTGGATCCTGCGGATCGCAGCGACCTCGAGCGGATCCGCGCCCTGCCGGTGAGCCGCTCGACCCGGGAGATCGGCCGGGAGGCCGGGCCCCCGCCGACGGTACCCCTCTCGATGGTGGCCACCGTCGAGGTCGCCTCGGGACCGGCCCAGATCAGCCGGGAGCGCCTGCAGCGGCGGATCTCGGTCCAGGCGAACGTCCGGGGCCGCGACGTGCAGAGCTTCGTGGACGCCGCCAGGCAGGCCGTCTCCGATCAGGTGACGCTGCCGCCGCGCTACGCCCTGATCTGGAGCGGCCAGTACCAGAACCTGCAGGAGGCCACCGCCCGGCTCTCCGTCGTGGTCCCGGCGGCGATGGCGGCGATCCTGGTCCTGCTCGTCGTGATGTTCGGCGACATCCGCCTCGCCGGGCTGATCTTCCTCAACGTCCCGATGGCCGCCACCGGGGGCATCCTCGCCCTGACCCTGCGCGACATGCCGTTCTCGATCTCGGCGGCGATCGGGTTCATCGCGACCTTCGGCATCGCGATCCTGAACGGCGTCGTGCTGACGAGCTACATCCGCGACCTGGAGCAATCCGGTCTCGACCCGCGTGCGGCGGCCACCCAGGCCGCCGAGATGCGGCTGCGGCCGGTGATGATGACGGCCCTCGTGGCGGCCCTCGGCTTCCTGCCGATGGCCCTGTCCACCAGCGCCGGGGCCGAGGTGCAGCGCCCGCTCGCCACCGTGGTGATCGGCGGCCTGATCTCCGCGACCTTCCTCACCCTGGTGGTCCTGCCGGCGGTCTACCCGGCGGTGACGCGGATGCGCCTCCCCTTCCGCCGCGAGGGATCGGCTCCGGTCGAGGCCGGGGCCCGGGCGCGCCCGGCCGCCCGGACGCGGGCGGACGCCGGCGTGTGAGCGCCGTCGGGTTGGTCCCGACCCCGATCTCCGGCCGGTGCCGCCGCCTCCCATTCCCGATCCTGCTCCGCCAGCAGGGCGGCACGGCGGGCCGCGTCGGCCGCGGCTTCCGGCACCGCCGCTCCCGGGTCGGCCTCCGTGGCCCGGGGGGCGACGGTCCCGCCCGCGCCCAGCACATGGGCGAGCGCCGCGACGATGCGATCCACGTCGCCGGGCGTCGCGCCCCCGTCGAGGAGGTCGAGGCGTGACCGGCCGGCGATCCCGGCGCAGGTGCCGGTGCCGGCCTCGGGGCCGAGCGCCGCGAGGGCGCCCGGGTCGAGGGGCAGCTGTCCGACCGGCACGTCCCGCAGCCGGCCGAGCCTGCGCGCCCGGGTGGCTTCGGCGGCATGCAGTGCGCGTGCGTCCGGCAGCCGGCGGGCCACCGCGTCGAGGATGAAGCTCCGGACGCGTTCGAGCCGGACCGGGCCGAACTTGCGGATCCGGGTGATCGCGTCCGGCGAGGATCGGGCGAGGTGACCGAGATCCTGGAATCCCGCCTTGCGCAGGCGGGCGCGCAGCGACGCCGTCAGGAAGCCGCGACCGAACCCGGAGGCCGAGAGATGCTCGATCGTGTCCTCGGCCAGGCCCTCGAACAGCGGGAGCCGCGCGCAGACCTCGGCGAAGAGGCAGTCCGACCGGACGGTGCGGCGTGATCGCGAAAGCATCGCCTGGGCGGATACGGCGAAGTCCGGGTGCCGGCAACAGGCGGCCGGTGCGGGCCGCCCGGATCCCCCGGCATCCGGCGTGGCGCTAGGAGGCCGCGCGCGGGATGTGCCACTCGCCGATCAGGTCGAGCGTGGCGGTGTAGATGACCGCCCCGCCCTCGTCGCGCACCTGCACCGAGAAGGTGCGCCGGTCCCCGTCCGGCAGCTTGTCACGCGCCATGTCGGGGAGCGCGTCCACCGCGGCGACGCGGGCGGCCTCTGCGTCGGGCAGTTCCATGCCCTCGTCGTCCTGCGAGCGGTAGTCGCCGTCGTCCGTGTCGAAGAAGTAGCGCGACATGGGATTTCTCGCTCATCGGAGGTGGAATGCAACGCGTTCTTCCCGGTCAGCGTCCCTGGACAGCACCTGATGCAGACAGCACAATTGCGCCCCGTTCCAATCGGTATCTTTAGCTTATGTTTCCGCAGGGCGCGTTTAATTTTTTTCACCGCGTGGAAATCTAATTCCTTCGTGGGACGCGATGCAGGTAGTTCGGATTGAATTCGCAGTATGTCTTCAGCCGCGTCACGTCCGGGATCCGCAACCGGCGCTGCGCCAGCACGATCAGCCCCGTGGAGCGCAGGTCGCGCAGGACCCGGTTCACATGCACCGGCGTCAGTCCGAGCATGTCGGCCAGGTCGACCTGGGTGAACGGGATGGCATAGCCGTCCTCCCTGGCCAAGCCGACGGCCTGCAAGCGCAGCAGCAACTCGCAGAACAGGTGGGCGATGCGCCGCGACGCCTCCCGCCCGGCGAGGCTGATCAGCCACTCGCGCAGGATGGCCTCATCGACGAGGGTGGCCCACCACATCGCGTGGGCGATGCGCGGGTGGTTCTCGGTCAGGTCGCGGATGGTGGCACGGGGGATCTCCACCACCATGCAGGGCGTCATCGTGGCGATCGAGTGATCCCGCTCGTCGAGGATGGCCACGTGCAGGTCGCAGAAATCACCGGGCACCATGAGGGCGGTGATGTTGCGCTTGCCCCGCGGCAGAACCTTGTAGCGGCAGGCGAATCCGGACAGGACGAGGTGGACGTTCTCGGGCCGGTCGCCCTCGCAGGTGAGATCCTGACGCGCGGGGACCTGCCGGCTGCGCAGGCTCAAATGCCGCACGGTCTGATGATCGGCCTCGGTCAGGCTGCCGGCCATGTCGAGCTTGCGGATCAGGGCATCGAACATGGGTCACGACGCGCTCTTCGGCGGTCGTTTCGCCCGGCTCGGGACGGCGTATCGCAAGGGTGCGGGATGGGCCTGAGCGCCCTTCCGCGGTCAGACACGCGATCGTGGTCCGATACGCAAACATAGGTTATGTTTATCGCGTGGCCCTCGCGGAGTGCCACTTTCGTTACACCCGGCATGCCAGCGGCACCATCCAGGTGCGGGCGGATCGATCGTCCGACCTCTCCGCGATCCAGGCCGCCGCCTGCACGCGTCCAGGCGGCCGCAGGTCGTTCCACGCGCGGGACCTTCCCCGGTTCGATCACCCCTCGTCACCATCGTGGACGTCGACGCTTTCGGTTCGCTCAAAGATTGCATTCACCATATCTATGGGTGGGTATCAATTATATAATTCGATATATATCAATAATGTTATCAGCGCCATTTCCACATCTGAATTCCAGGCAAAATCATCGCCGGAGCCAGGTCCCGAAAGATGGGGGCAGAGCGCCCACGATACTGAATTGCGCATCGGGCAGGACCGATCCTGCCAGCATCATCCCGGCCTGATTCGACCACGGACCAGATGGGTGGCGATACCGGGCGGCGCAACATTGATAGCGCCACTCTTGGCCGTTGAGCCTACTCGCCACGGCCACGGAAAACCAGATTTGCCACATGTATAAATTGAGAGCATGGTCAAATTTGCCGCGCAGAAGTGATTAGCGTGCGGGCGCGCAGCGAAAGTTCGAACGCCCATGACTCACCGCCTCCACACCGACCGGAGCCTCGAAGTCGCCCGCGCGCTGCGCGCCGCGGCCGAAGAGACGCGCCGGGCGCTCCAAGCCTCGCGCGACCTCGTCCGGCGTTCGCGCGAGCAATCGCGGGTTGCCGCGGGACAGATGATGCCCCGCGACGGCGATCCCGGTCCCTCGAAGCATCTGGTCGAATGTCTCATCGAAGCCTACGAGGCCGCGGAACATGATGCCGATGCCCAGACGCAGCTGCTCCTCGGTCACGTCCTCCAGCATGTCGGCCGGCGCATCGCGGGTACGATCGGACCGCGAGCGACCGGGATCGCGGTGCATTGAGCAACGCATCGTGGGTCCAGACGGAGAAGCCACATGAACGGTGACGATCCGCAGGGCGACGATCTCCCCGACACGCTGGCCCTGATCGCCCGGACGCTGGGCGTCCCGGTCGCGGCGTTCCTCACGACCCCGACCGGTTCCGCTGGGACGCCGGGTCTTGAATCGTTTGCGGAAGGAATGGATGATCCAGCCCAGGTGGTGGCGTTGCTGCGCCTGTTCGCGCGGCTGAAGAACCCCGAGGCGCGGGCCCGCTGCCTCGCCTACGTCGTGCAGGAGGCCACGCACGACGACTGATCCGCGCCGCACGCCTCGACATCAGGCGAAAACGGGCGAGGCTGGGCCCCGACAGACGGCGCGGCATCGATCGTGAGGCTTGGTGGGGAGCGATGGACCAGGACGACTTCCCGCACGACCACGTCCCGGAGGATGACCTGGCGCAGGACCATTTCCCGATCGTCGGCATCGGCGCGTCCGCGGGCGGGATCGAGGCGATGCGCGGCTTCTTCCGCGGGCTGCCGAAGTCGCTCGAGGCCGCCTTCATCGTCGTCACGCATCTCAGGCCCGGGCGCGAGAGCCTGCTCCCGGAGGTCTTGGCCCGCTTCACCCCGCTCACGGTCGAGGCCGCTGCCGACGGCGTGGCGGTCCGGCCGGACCACGTCTACGTCATGCCGCCCGGCTGCGTCATCGGCATCGCGGACGGTCGGCTGACCTTGAGACCGCTCGGACCGGAAGTCCGCGAGACCAAGCCGATCGACATCTTCCTGACCGCCCTGGCGCTCGACCAGGGCGAACGCGCGGTCGGCGTGATCCTGTCCGGCGGGGACGGTGACGGCGCCATCGGCGTCAAGGCGATCAAGGAGCGCGGCGGGCTGACGCTGGCCCAGACCTCGGACGGCTACGGACCGGAAACCGCCGACATGCCGCTCAGCGCGCTGCGGACCGGCTTCGTCGATTTCGGCGAGACGACCGAACGGATGGGGGACCGGATCGCCGCGCATGTCGCGTCGGAGAGCGGCCCCGCACCGAACACCCGGACCGCGGCGGCCGCGGACGAGATCGACGCCGCGCTGCTCGCCGAGACCTTCGCCATCCTGCGCCGGCAGGTCGGGCACGATTTCTCGGGCTACAAGCCCAGCACCTTCGTACGCCGCCTGCAGCGCCGCATCAGCGTCATCGGGGCGTCCGGACCGGGGGGCTACCTCAAGCTGCTGCGCGCCGATTCGGCAGAAGTCGGGGCGCTGTTTCGGGACCTGCTGATCGGCGTGACGAACTTCTTCCGCGACACCGCCGCCTTCGAGGCGCTGGCCACCCAGGTCATCCCGAAGCTGTTCGAGGGTCGGACGGCGGACGAGGTGGTGCGGATCTGGGTGCCGGCGTGCTCGACCGGCGAGGAGGTCTATTCCCTCGCCATTCTCCTGAGCGAGCACATGGCGGGCCTGAATGACCCGGCACGGGTGCAGATCTTCGCCACCGACATCGACGAGCGTTCGCTCACCGTCGCCCGGACCGGCCGCTACCCGAAGGCCTACATCGACACCGTCTCGCCCGAGCGGATCGCGACGCACTTCGTCACCGAGGGCGACAGCGCGACGATCGGGAAGGCCGTCCGCGACCTGTGCACGTTCGCCCCGCACAGCGTCCTGCGGGACCCGCCGTTCTCCCGCCTGGATCTCGTCTCCTGCCGCAACCTGCTGATCTACCTCGGCGTCGAAGCCCAGCAGCAGCTGATGCCGGTGCTCCATTTCGCCCTGCGCCCGCGCGGCTACCTGTTCATCGGGATGGCGGAGAACGTGACGCGCTTCGAGGATCTGTTCGAGACCATCGACAAGCGGCACCGGATCTTTCAGGCCCGGGACGCGATCCCGCCGGCGCGGCTGCCGGCGATGATGGCGCCCGAAGTGCCGACCTTCGGGACCGCCGGACCGTATCGTCGGCGGACCGCGATCGCGCATACGGCCCTGCGGCACGCGGTCGAGGCCCAGATGCTGTCCGAGTTCACCCCGCCCCACGCGGTCGTGACGCGGACCGGGGAGGCCGTGCACTACTCGGCGCGGATCGGGGATCACCTGGAGATCGTGCCGGGTCAACCGACGCGCGAACTGGCCGCGCTGGCCCGCAAGGGTCTGCGGCTCGAACTCCGGACGGCCCTGCGCGAGGCGATCGAGGGCAACACGCGGGTCGTGCGCGACGGCATCGGCGTCGAACGTCAGGACGGCCGCCTCCAGACCATCTCCCTGGTCGTCAAGCCGCTGCACACCCCCAACGAGACGGAGCCGCTGTTCCTGGTGGTGTTCAACGAGGCCGCCGCCCCCGTCGAGCGGGAACGACAGCAGGCGCTGGAGGCGAACGAGCGGGACGCGGTGATCCAGGCCCTCGAACGCGAGCTGAGCAATACGCGCGAGCGGCTCCAGGCCGTCATCGAGGAGTACGAGACGTCCCTCGAGGAGCTCAAGTCCTCCAACGAGGAACTCTATTCCGTCAACGAGGAGATGCAGGCCGCCAACGAGGAGCTCGAAGCCTCGAAGGAGGAGACGCAGTCCCTCAACGAGGAGCTGCACACGGTCAATTCCGAACTCGCGTCCAAGATCGAGGCGCTCGATCAGGTGTCCGATGACCAATCCCTGTTGTTCGACGGCATGAACGTCGCCAGCGTGCTGCTGACGCCGGACCTCCGCATCCGCATGTTCACCAGCGCGGCGGCGCAGATGTTCGGCCTGCAGCCGAGCGACATCGGTCGCTCCCTGCGCAACTTCTCGGCCCCGATCCCCCTGACGTGGCTGCTCGATGAGATTCCGACCGTGATGGCGGAGAACCGCCCATCCGAGCGGACGATCGAGGGGGCGGACGGCGCCCGCTACCGGGTCCGGTTGATGGCCTCGGCCCGGACGGGCAGCCGGATGCCCGGGATCGTCGCCAACTTCACGGACCTGCGCCCGGAGGGATGATCGTCCCGACCGCGATCCGATCCCGTCTGCGCCCACGCGCGGGCTGCGCGCGCACCCCGACTCGATCGATCTCCCGCCGCG
Organism: uncultured Methylobacterium sp.; assembly: GCA_964242725.1. Taxonomy (GTDB): domain Bacteria; phylum Pseudomonadota; class Alphaproteobacteria; order Rhizobiales; family Beijerinckiaceae; genus Methylobacterium. The sequence goes on along the minus strand of CAXTCV010000028.1, from coordinate 8,226 downwards.
GCGGGGCTCAGGCGGCGTCCGAGGCGAGAGCCCGCGCGCGCGGTTCGACCCGGGGGTCGTAGGGGCTGCCGGTCCAGACCGTGATCGGCTGCGGTCGCCCGATCAGGAAGCCCTGGACCTCGTCGCAGGACGCATCGGCCAGGAAGCGCATCTGCGCCTCGGTCTCGACGCCTTCGGCCACCACTTTCATCCCGAGGCTGCGCCCGAGGCCCAGGACCGTCCGCACGATCACGGCCGCCTGCGCGCTCTCTTCGAGACGGCCCACGAAGGACCGGTCGATCTTGATCTTGTCGAAGGGGAACGCCTGGAGCGCGGCGAGGGACGAGTATCCGGTGCCGAAATCGTCGATCGCGATCTGGATCCCGAACTGCTTCAGGCGCCGCAGGATGGACTGCGCCCGCGCCGTATCGTCGATGATCAGCGACTCCGTGACCTCCAGCTCCAGGCGACCGGGAGACAGGCCCGTCTCCGTCAGGATCGCCAGCACGCGTTCGGGCAGGTCGATCTGCTGGAACTGGCGCGGCGAGAGGTTGACCGCCACCTTCAGGGCTCCCGACCAGCGCGCCGCCTCGCGGCAGGCCGCGCGCAGGACCCACTCCCCCAACGGAAGGATCAGGCCGTTCTCCTCGGCGATCGGGACGAAGTCGGCCGGGGAGACGAGGCCGCGCACCGGATGCACCCAGCGCACTAGGGCCTCGAAGCCGAGGAGATCGCGCGTATCCGCCCGGAGCTGCGGCTGGTAGTACAGGGTGAGTTCGTCATGCTCGATCGCGTGCCGAAGATCGCGCTCGATCATGCGCCGCTCGGCGGCCGCGGCATCCATCATCGCGTCGAAGAACCGGAAGGTGTTCCGCCCCTCGGCCTTGGCGCAGTAGAGGGCGAGATCGGCGCATTTGAGCACGTCCTCGACGCCGGCGCCGTGATCCGGGGCGAACGCGATGCCGACGCTCAGGCCGACCTGCATCCGGTGCTCGCCGAAGGCGATCGGCACCTGGACCGCCGCGATGAGGCGCTCGACCAGACTCGCGACGTCCTCCAGCCTGTGGCTGCCGCCGAGCAGGATCGCGAACTCGTCGCCGCCCAACCGGGCGACCATGTCCTCGGCATGCAACGTCGACCGCAGGCGCTGGGTGATCGCCCGCAGGAACGCGTCGCCCGCCCCATGCCCCAGGGTGTCGTTGACCGCCTTGAAGCGGTCGAGGTCCAGGCACAGGACCGCGCAGCGGCCGCCGAAATGCCCGATCTCGCCGAGCCTCTGGTTGAGGCACTCGTGGAACAGGGTGCGGTTCGGCAGCCCGGTCAGGGCGTCGTGATGGGCCATGTGGGCGAGTTGCGCCTCGGCTTCCTTGCGGGCGCTGATGTCGATCTGGGTCCCGACGAAGCGCAGGGGCGTGCCGTCCGGATCGCGGGCGACGATCCGGCCGCGCGTCATCAGCCAGGCCCAGGATCCGTCCTTGCGCCGCAGGCGGTGCTCGCATTCGAACAGCGGCGTGTGTCCGCTCAGATGATCGTCGAGGGCGTGCTGGGCGCGCAGGGCATCCTCGGGATGAAGCAGCGCGCGCCACGTGCGGGCGTGGCTGTCCAGCTCGCCCGGCGCGTAGCCGAGCATGCCCCACCAGCGCTCCGACGACCACGCCGCCCCGGTCGTCAGATCGCAGTCCCAGAGACCGTCGCTGCCCGCGTCGAGCGCCAGGGCGAGCCGCTCCTCGCTCTCGGCGATGCGTCGCTCGGCCTGCTTGCGCGCGGTGATGTCGGTGTAGGTCCGGACCACCCCGCCCGCGGGGAGCGGGACGGTGCGGATCTCCAGCACGGTCCCGTTCGGCCGCTCGCGCTCGTAGGTGTGTGCCGCCAGTTCGAGGCCGCCCCCCGCCACCCACTGGCGCAGGTCAGGGGCCGATCGGGTGAAATCCTGCTGCGCGAGCTGGAAGTCGCGCACCGCTTCGAAGGTCGGCTGCCCGCGCATCATCGGGGCGGGCAGGCCGAGCAGGCCGATCGCGCGCTCGTTGCAGACCCGGACCACCTTCTGCGCGTCGACCATCATCAGCCCCTGGTCCATGGTCTCCAGGATGGCGTTGAGCAGGTCCGTCTTCTCGGACAGGAGGATCTCGCGCTCGCGCAAGGCGCCGTTGCTGCGGTGCAGGCGCTCGGCGAAGAGCGCCAGCCCGCAGAACGCGACGACCACGAGCATGACCGCGGCGACGCCCAGGGCCAGCGCGCCGCGCGGGAGGCTCTCGGGGCCCGCGCCGAGGCTCGGATCGGGCACGACCCGCACGGCGGCCATGGCGAGGAAGTGAAAGCCGCCGACGGCGCCTGTCAGAAGGGTCGCGGCCAGGACCTGGGGCCGGCGGGTCCAGGCGCGTGACGCCGCGACCAGGGCGGCGCACGCGAACAGGCAGTCGACGGCCAGGGCCGTGGCGACCAGGGGCGCCGACCAGACGAAGCTGCCGGGCAGGCGGATGCCGAGCATGCCGGTGACGTGCATCGCCGCGATGCCCAAGCTCAGCACGAGGCCGGCCGCGATCGTGCTGACGAACCGGTCGCGATGCAGTGCCAGGGCGAGGGCGACGAAGGTCACCATGATCGCGAGCGCGAGCGAGGCGAGCGTCGTGGTCAGGTCGTAACCGACGCCGATGCCGGGATCGTAGCCGAGCATCGCGATGAAATGCGTGCTCCAGATGCCGCTGCCCGCCGCGAGGCTCGCCGCTCCGAGCCAGCCGGCACGGGCGCGACGCTTCGCTTCGCGGGCCTGCTGGAGGAGCAGCAGGACCGTCTGGCAGGAAAACCAGCAGATCAGGACCGCGAGCGGCACGGTCCAGACGGCGTGCTCCTGAGCGAGGCAGGCGAAAGCGCGGTACATCGATCATCGGCCCGTGCGGGAGTGTCGCGCGAGCCTATCGGGCGAGAAGTTAATACAGGTTATAGTTGTATACATTTCTGTAATTCGGGGTGCAGCGTCCGGGCTGCCGCGCACGACGTCACCACGCCAGCGTGATCCCGCCCCGTCCGCCGATGTTGCTCGGCCCGTTGACCGCGAAACCGATGCCCCCGGAGGCGTAGAGGTTGTCGCCGATCCGGGCCGTGCCCGCAGCGCCGAAAGCGCCCTGTCCGCGATAGGTGCCGAAATTTGCCGAGACCGCATACGCCTTGCCTTCCGGCAGGACCGCGCCGGAGAGGGCCAGCGCGATGGCCGTGCCCTGGAACGCGCTGCGGACATCGCGTTGGAGTTGCAGCGTGGCGCCTTGCAGTCCGGCGACGCTCGCCTCCAGGGTGCCGATCCGGCTGTTCATCGCGTCGAGGTTTGCCGGACCGAAGCTCGACGCCGCGAGGTTCCCGCTCGCGTCCGTGGTCACGAAGCCCGTCGGCCCCGATTGCGTGGCGAGGCTCTGGGCCGAGGCGAGCCCGGCGAGGGTGTAGGTCTGGCTGGACGCGCCGATCGCCACCTGATTGGCACGGGTGGTGGCCACGCCCGCGCCGAGCGCGACCGCGTTGTCGTGCGCGGCCTGGGCGCCCTGCCCGACGGCCACAGAGCCGGTCCCTTGGGCACGCGCATCGACGCCCACCGCGGTCGCGCCGGAGCCGGTCGCGCTGGCCGAACGCCCGAGGGCGGTCGCATTCTCGGCGGTCGCGCTGGCATAGGCGCCGAACGCCGAGGCTTCGTTGCCGCTGGCGGCCGCCCTGTAGCCGACGGCCGTGGTCGGGTCGGCGGTGGCCGTCGCCCCGTAGCCGATCGCCGTCGCGCCGGCGTAGGTCGCCTGGGATCCCGTCCCGATCGCGGTGGTCGCCGAGGCCGTCGCCTGGCTGCCCTGGCCGTAGGCCGCGCTGTCGCTGCCGCTGGCGACGCTGCCGGATCCGGTCGCCGTGGCGCCGGAGCCCTGTGCCGAAGCGGATGAGCCGACCGCGACGCTCGCCGCGCCCAGGGCTGCCGCACCGTAGCCGCTCGCGTAGGAATCCGCCCCGGCCGCCACGGGCGGTGCCGCGCCGCGGGCGTTGTTGGCGCGCACGGGAAAATCCTGGATCGCGGCGTCGAGCGTCTGCGCCGCGGCGTTGAGCTGGCCGAGATTCACCGCGTCGCCCGCGGCCTGCCCGTTCGCAACGCCGCTAATCGTGCGCGGGCCGTCGGTTCCGGACACGGTGATCACGCGGCCGCCGGCTTGGCTGGCGACGGTCACGGCCCCACCGGAGCCCGTCTGCTGGACGAGCCCAGCGCCGCCTCCGGCATTCTGCAGGACCGCAACCTGCTGCGTGACGGCGGCGATCTGTCCGGCAGTGCCGCCGAGGACGGCATCGACCGCGTTCAGGGCGCTTCCGACATCAGAATAGCTGCTGCCGCGGATGGTATAGGCCGGGGCCGTCCAGCGACCGGTCTGGCCGTCGACGCGGGCGCCACCGCCGAGCGCGGCGGCCATCTGTGCGGTGGCACCGAACAATTGGCCGCCGTTGACTGCATCCGTCGAGCCGGCGGACACCGCGCCGGCCGCCACGTTGACGATGCGCCGCTCCGCGCCGGGCTGCCCCACGGAGAGCGTGTCCGCCTGATCCGCGACCGAACCGCTCCCGATCGCGATGGACCGGCTCGCGGTCGCCGACGCGCCATTGCCGATGGCGAGGGCGTCGCGCCCGGACGCGGCCGGCGCTCCGAGGCCCGCCTGGTTGCTGGCGGCCAGGGGCACGGTGGCGCCCGGCGTTCCGCCACCGGTCAGCACCGCATTGAGCTGGTCGAGATTGACGGCGTCGCTACCCGCGACGCCGGCCGCCACGCCGGTGACCCGGCGATTGCCCGCCGTGCCGCTCACGCTGAGTACGGTCCCGTCCGTCGCCGCGCCGACCGTGAGGGTGTGGGTCGACGGGTTCTGCCGGACGAGGCCGACGGTGCCGTCGTCGAGGCTGCCGCGCAGCCCGGTGAGCGCGTCCGACACCGCGGTCACCCGCTGATCGACCGCGTAGAGCTGCCCGCCGTTGACGGCATCGGTCGATCCGGACGCCACGGTGCCGTTGGCCACGTTGACCACCCGGCGCTCCGATCCGACGGCCCCCACCGAGACGGTGTCGGCCTCCGTCGCGACGGATCCGCTGCCGATGGCGACCGAGCGGGACGCCGCCGCCGAGGCGCCGTACCCGACCGCCACGGCGTCCGCGCCGGCCGTGGCGGGGAGCGCCGCGCCGGCCGGGTTGCTCGCCGCCAGGGCCGCTGCGCTGCCGGTCGCGACCGTCAGGGCCGCACTCAGCTGTCCGACGTTGACCGCGTCGTTGGTGCTGGTGCCCGCCGCGACGCCGGTGAGACGCCGGTCGCCCGCCGTGCCGGCGACGTTGAGCAGGGTCCCGCCCGTGGCCGCCCCGAGCGTGATCGTATGGGTGACCGGATCCTGTGCCAGGATCCCGATCGCGCTCGTGCTGAAGGCATTCTGCAGGACCGAGAGGCCGGCGGTGTTGGTCGCGACCTGCTGGTTCGTGGTCTGGAGCTGACCGCCGTTCACGGCTTCGCTGGAGCCCGCCGCCAGCGATCCCGGCGCGACGCCGCGCAGCGTCACCGGGCCGAGGGTGCCGCCCTTGCTCAGATCGACCACATTCGTGGCCGCCCCCGACGTACCCGGCACGTACTGCACCGAGAGGGTGTCGAGCGCACCGATCGCGCGGTCGACCGAGGCGTAGGACGATCCCGCGACGGTGTAGTTCGGCGCCTGATAGGCCCCCGTCGCCGGATTGAAACCAGCTCCCGCCCCCAGCGAGGCGGCGACCGTCGTGCCGGCACTGCGCAGCTGGGTCAGGTTGACGGCATCGTTGGCGCTCGTCCCGGCGCTCACGCCGGTCAGACGCCGATCCCCCGCCGAGCCCGCGATGCTGACCAAGCCGCCGTCGGCCGTCTTCCCGACGGTGATCGTGCGCGTGACCGCATCCTGCTGGACGAGGTTCGGCAGGGCGGCAACCTGGCTCTGCAGCTGCTGCAGATCGGTCGTCGCCGCGGAGATCGCCGCGCCATTCCCCGACACGCGGAGATCGAGCGCGCCGAGCGCGCCGCCGACCGTGCTGTAGGTGCCCCCCTGGATCGTGAAGCTCGGCGCCGTGAACAGGCCGGTGGCCGGGTCGAACCTGGCCCCGCCCCCGATGCCGGCCGCCAGGTTGCCGCCGACGGCCGAGAGCTGGCGCAGGTTGACGGCGTCGGTCGCCTGCGTGCCGCCGGCGACGTTGGTGATCTGCCGCTCGGAGCCGGCCGCCCCGACCGACACGGCGCCCGCGCTCGATCCGACGGTGAGCCCGCTGAAGGCCTCAGACCCGCCGTTCAGGCCGGCCCGGTCGGCCACCGCGCCGCTCCCCAACGCGACGCCCCCGGCGACGGTGGCCGCGCTGCGCGCACCGAGGCTCAATCCGGCCGAAGCGGAGCTGTTCGCATCGGTCCCGATGGCGATTGCATCCGTGCTGGCGACACTCCCGCGCAGCCCGATCGCGATCGCGTTGCTGCCGCTCGCCGTCGCCTGCGCGCCGAGCGCCACCGCATTCGCGCTTCCCACCGCCGTCTGGCTTCCGTCGCCGAGGGCGATCGCCGAGACCTCCCCCGCGCTGGCGGCTTGACCGGCGGTATTTCCGAGGCCGCCGATCCGGCCCCCGCCGAGCGACAACCCCCTGCTGCTGTCGAGCGTCAGGCTCGACGCGCTCAGGTTGCAGCCGCCGGGACTGGCGACGCTGACGAGATTGCCGTTCGCATCCAGGACACCGACCCGCAGGGTGGTATCGGAGAGCGGGGTGATCACGCCCTGGTTGATGGTGTCGACCAATCCATTGAGCGTCGTGGTCAGTCCGGTCACCAGGCTGAACGGCGCGGTGATCGGACTCGGGCCCTGGAGGTGCGGCAGGGCCACGCCGAGCCCGGCACAGACATTGATCAGCGGACCGGATTGCGCCCGGGCATCGCCGATCCCGACGAGGGCGGTGAGGCTGGTCGACGACACGGCGAGGGCGACCCGCCATCCGGTCCGACCGCACGATCGGACGGCCGCGGCCTCGCGACGGGAGGAGAGTCCAGGAAAGCCGGGCATCGTTACAACCAGGGCGTCGACTACAATCCTGATTACAACTTCTGATGATTAAAAATCGGTTTTCGGCGGCAACCTGATCGCGAAAACTTCGCGCGGTCGGCACAACTTGCGGGACCAGCCCGGTTCCGACCGACAAGGGCCGCGCTGATCGACCCGACGGCTCGATCGACCACGACAGGCCCTCATCCGCGCCGGGCAGGCTATAACAGGTTATAAAATTTCACAAGCTTGGGTTGTAATCCGACACGATCCTTTAGGTTGTCGGCCGCGCATGCGGCACCCCGCCGGCCCCGAATTCGGTCCGGCTCGAAGCGGGCTCAGCGTGTCCGCAGGCGACCCTCGCGAAGGCACGCGAGGATGACCGGCGCCGCGGTGTCTCGGCCGCCCGGCCGAACCCAGGGCCGGTCTCAGGGCCGGGCCGCGATGCGGTCGAGGAGCATGTGCGGCACGGTCGGGGCGGACGGCATCTGGCGCGTCACCGGCAGCAGGTTGGATGGCGCGCAGCCGGTCTCGGGGGCTCGTCCCGCGGAACGGCCGGGTCGAGACGCCGCGGCCGGCGATGGACGACCGGCACAGCACGCACGGGAGACAGGTTTCACAAGGCGTGACGCGCGGATCCGCGACACGAGACCTGCGGCCCGACGGGGATCGTCTCCGGCGGCGAACGGAGCAGCGCCCCTGCGGCACCCGCGGGACGAGGGCGCGCCCCGGCTCGAACGCCTTGATGCGGAGCGGTCCTCCCATCGCCGTGCGCGTGCCTGTGAATGACGGCTCCAAAGGCGGCCGAAGACCGGAACGGTGCCTCGGTCGGCACGTTGACCGGCGCGATCCACACACCATCGTCTCCATCACACACGTCGTCAGAGCGAATCGGACAAAGAATGGTCGGACAGCCACCAGGGTCCGGAACGGCTGAGCCGCTGGACGACGGTCCCGCGGGGGATACTGGAACGGTTCCGGCGCAGGGTACCGCGGAGGCGGCCGCGTTGAGCGACAGCTTCAAGCGCTTCGCCGACGTCGTCCCGCTGATGATGTGGCGCTCGGACGCGCACGGGCACGCGGTCCACCACAACGAGTGTTGGCTGGAATTCACCGGGCGCCCGCTTTCGGCGGAACTCGGCCTCGGCTGGCGCGAGGGATTGCATCCCGAGGATTTCGACCGCCACGCCCGGGTCGTCGCCGAGGCCTTCGACGC
>CAXTCV010000027.1:27448-30777 GCA_964242725.1 uncultured Methylobacterium sp. | reverse complement strand
GGACGGCGCCGGTGGCGCTGATCGTCACCGAGGTCGCGGTCTGCGGCACGGTGATGGCCGGATCGAGCAGGTAACCGTCCCGGGTCACGAGCTGGCCCGATGCCGAGAGGTCGAAGGAACCGTCCCGGGTGTAGCCGGTGCGGCCGTCCGGCAGGGTCATCCGGAAGAAGCCTTCGCCGCGGATGGCGACGTCGTAGTCCTTCTCGGTGGAGGTCAGCGTGCCCTGCGACATCACCCGCGCCGTCGAGGTGGTCTTCACGCCCGAGCCGATCGCCAATCCGGCGGGGAGCTGCGTGTTCTGCTCGGAGGTGGAGGAGCCGGCCCGGCGCAGGTTCTGGTAGAGCAGATCCTGGAAGTGCACCTGCTGGCGCTTGTAGCCGGTGGTGCGCAGGTTCGCGATGTTGTTGGAGATGACCTGGACGTTCAGCTCCTGGGCCGCCATGCCGGTGGCGGCCGAGTAGAGGGCGCGCATCGCCGGTCCCCTTAGGCGACGTTGGCGAGGCGGCTGATCGCCGTGCCCCGCAACTCGTCCAGGCGCGTGATCATGCTCGACACCATGGTGTAGGACCGGTTCACGTCCATGAGCCGGGTCATCTCGATCACCGGCCGGACGTTCGACCGCTCCAGGGCGCCGGCTTCGACGCGGCCCTCGAGGCCGGCCGGGGTCGCGGCCTCCGGCGAGGCGTAGAGGTTGCCGCCCTCGTTGGTGAGCCGCTGCGGGTTGGCGAAGGTGACGAGCTTGATCTTGCCGCGGATGCCCAGATTGGTCGACACCGTGCCGTCGGAGCCGATGGCGAGGCCGGTTTCCTGCGCGTTGATGCTGATCGGGCCGCCGTCGCCCACGACCGGGTCGCCGTCGCTGGTCACCAGGGTGCCCTGCGCGTTGATCTCGAAGGCGCCGTTGCGGGTGTAGCGCTCCCCCTGGGCCGACTGCACGGCGATGAAGGCCGAGCCTTTGATGGCGACGTTGAGTGGGTTGCCGGTCTGCTCGATCGGGCCCTGCCCCAGGTCGAGGGTGGTGCCCTGGTCGATGACGTAGGACAGGCGTCGGTCCGGCCGGGCGAAGGAATCCGCGCTCGCCACCGGCATCAGGTACTCCTGGAAGCGGCTGCTGCGGGCCTTGAACCCGGTGGTCGACACGTTCGCCATGTTGTTGCCGATCACGTCCAGCTCGCGCTGGAGCGCCATCTGGCTCGATACGCCGACGAGGAGGGCATTCTGCATCGTGGACTCTGGGACTCGCGTGCCGCGGTGGCGGCAACGATCCATTCAGCATGCGCCATGCCACGGGACTCGGTTGGGATTTTCCGTTCATTCGTAGGCACTTGATTACCAAACCGCTGGCCCGGGCGACGGGTCGGGGCTGCGCCGCGGCAATCCTGGCCCGGCAGGAATTGCCGGCTTAACGGCGCGTTAACCGTGATGCTCCGATATCGAGGCGTACCCGGGCGCGGATCCCGGTGAGAGAGCATTATTGCCATGGCCAAGAAGCCCAAGAAGGCCTCCGCCGAGGAGGGCGAGGCCGGCGCCGAAGCCGCCCCGAAGGGCAAGAAGAAGCTCATCATCATCGCCGCCGCCGCCGCGGTCCTGGTCCTGGGCGGCGGGGGTGCCTTCCTGATGCTGGGGCATGGCGGCGGCCACGACGACGGCAAGGAGGTCGCCGAGGGCGGACATGGGGGCGGACATGGGGGCGGGCACGGCGGCGGCCACGGCGGGGACGCCGCCGGTCCCGACGGGAAGAAGCCGGTGGTGTTCGTCGAGGTGCGCGAGATGGTGCTGAACCTCAGCCCCGACCTGCCGCAGGAGAAGGTGAAGTACGCCAAGGTGCGGCTCGCCCTCGAACTGAAGGACGCCAAGGTCGAGGAGGAGGTGAAGCCGCTGATGCCGCGGGTCGAGGACGCGCTGCAGGTCTACATGCGCGAGCTGCGCGCCAGCGACCTCACCGGCTCGGTGGGCCTGTTCCGGCTGCGCGAGGAATTGCTGCGCCGCGTCAACGTCGCGGTCTACCCCGCCAAGGTCGAGGCGGTGCTGTTCAAGGACGTGATCGTCCAGTGACCCGGCCGGAGACCCTTCCCGTCATCGGCGCAGCGCCCCGCCGGGGCCTCAGCGAGCAGGCCTGATGGAACCCGAGGACCAACTCCCCGAGGACGACTGGTCCGCCGCCCTGCTGGAACAGGGGGCCGAGGGCGGCGACTCGTCCCTCGCCGAGGAATGGGGCGCGGCGCTCGCCGAACAGGGCACGACGCGCAGCGCAGGGGACGTCGCCGCCGAATGGGCGACGATGATCGAGGACGGGGAGAGCGACAACCTCCCCGAACTCGCCGGCAACGACCGGGTGCTGAACCAGGACGAGATCGACGGCGTCCTCGGCTTCTCCATGCGCGAACTCTCGGCCTCCGGGGCCGGGGGCGTGCAGGCCATCGTCGATTCGGGCGTCGTCCAGTACGAACGCCTGCCGATGCTGGAGATCGTCTTCGACCGGATGATCCGGTTGCTGTCGACCTCCCTGCGCAACCTGTTCCAGGACAACGTCGAGGTCACGCTCGACAACATCACCTCCGTGCGGTTCGGCGACTACCTCAACGCGATCCCCCTGCCGACGCTGCTCGGCGTGTTCCGGGCCGAGCAATGGGAGAATTCCGGCCTCGTCACGGTCGATTCCAACCTCGCCTACGCGACCTTCGACCTCCTGCTCGGCGGCAAGCGCGGCGGCACGTCGAGCCGCCTCGACGGCAGGCCGTTCACCGCGATCGAGATGACGCTGGTGCGCCGGCTCGTGGAGATCGTGCTGGGCGACCTGGAATTGTCGTTCCAGCCGCTCTCACCCGTGACCTTCGGCATCGACCGGATCGAGACCAACCCGCGCTTCGCCACCATCACCCGGCCCGGCAATGCCGCGATCCTGATCAGCCTGCGCCTCGACGTCGACGGGCGCGGCGGCATGCTGCAGATCCTGTTCCCCTACGCGACGATCGAGCCGATCCGGGAACTCCTCACCCAGAGCTTCATGGGCGAGAAGCTCGGCCGCGACCACGTCTGGGAAGGCCACCTCGCCACCGAGATCTGGCAGGCCGACGTGACCATGCAGGCCGTGCTGCACGAGATGATGCTGCCGCTCAAGCAGGTCATGAGCCTCAAGGTCGGCGACACGCTGATGTTCGAGGCCAAGCCCTCCGATCTCATCACCGTGCGCTGCGGCGACTGGGCGCTGACCCAGGGCCGGATGGGCCGGGTCGACGGCCACATCGCCGTGCAGGTCACCCGGCCCCTGCGCCGCTCGCGCACGACGATCCAGGCCTACGAGGCCTCCCTGAACAACCGCTCGGACA
>CAXTCV010000027.1:0-27348 GCA_964242725.1 uncultured Methylobacterium sp. | reverse complement strand
CGCTCGCGCACGACGATCCAGGCCTACGAGGCCTCCCTGAACAACCGCTCGGACAATTGAAGCGTCGTCCCGTACGGTGACCGGCTTTCGGGAACAGACGCTGCAGATCAACACGATAGCCCATTGTCCCGGTTCCGGTGCCCCGGACGATGGCCTAAGACCGATGAGGGTCCCAGCATGAGTCTCTTCGTCACCCTCGCCACCGACATCCTGGTGGCAGTCCTCTTGGCGGCGACCATCGTCACCTCCCTGCGGCTCTCGCGCCGGATCGGACAGCTCAAGGGCGACGAGGGCGCCCTCCGCCAGACGATCGGCGACCTGATGGTGGCGACCGGTACCGCCGAGCGCGCCATCGCGGGCCTGCGCGCCGCGATCGACGAGGCCGACCGCACCCTCAATGCCCGCCTGGAGGCCGCCGCGACCCGCACCGTCGAGCTGTCGCAGCAGGTCGAGGCCGGGGAGGTGGTGGTCGCGCGCATCGGCGCCATCGTGGCGCAGATGCGCGCCGTGCCGGCCCGGCCGGAACCGGCGCCCGCCGTGCCGGCCGCACCCGAGCCGGCGATGCCGACGCCGCGCCGTGCCGAGCCCGCGAGCCCGAACGGCGAGCGCCTCGGGGCCGCCGCCGCGGCGGCCCTCGCCATGAGCGAGCGCGCGCTGGCCCGCGTCCGGGCGCGCGCCGCGTGACCGGGGTCAAGGTTCCGAAGATCCCGCCGCCGAAGCCGGATCCCGAGGAGAAGATGCGCCGCGCCGGCACGGCGCTCCGGCGCCCCCGCCCGAAGACCGTGCGGCCGATGCGGCTGCGCCTCGTCGATGCCGTGGCCCTCGCGGCGGGCGGCCTCCTCGTCCTGAAGCTCCTCAGCCTGCTTCAGGCCGGCCTGCCCGAGGCCGGTCTTCTGCCGGATTACGGGCGGGCGGTGGCCCGGGCCCGCACCGGTTTCGACGTGTCCGATCCCGTGACCACCGGATCGGTCAACGCCAAGGCGGAGCCCGCCGAGCCCGAGAGGGCATCGGAACCGCCCCCGGCCCAGCCTCCCGCCGCACCGGCTTCGGCGTCCCCCACCGAGCGCGCGATCCTGGAAAAGCTCGGCGCCCGGCGCGACGCCCTCCGCCAGAAGAGCGACGAACTGGAACTGCGCGAGAAGATGCTGGGCGAGGCCGAGCGGAAGCTCGAGACCGGGCTCGGCGATCTCAAGAAGGCCGAGGACAAGGTCGACGCGGTGGCCAAGGCCAAGGAGGATTCCGAGAAGCAGGGCCTCAAGAACATCGTCACGATGTACGAGGCGATGAAGCCCAAGGACGCCGCCCGGGTGTTCGACCGGCTCGGCCACGAGGTGCTGGTCCCGATCGTGCTGGCCATGAACCCGCGCAAGATGGCCGAGGTTCTGGCGGTGATGCAGCCCGAGACCGCCGAGCGCCTGACCGTGGCGCTCGCCAACCGCGCCCGGGGCGGCGCCGGGACGCAGGTCCAGGCCGGAATGGGTCTGCCGGCGAGCGAGTTGCCGGCGATCGATCCGGGTCCGCCGGCGCGGTAGCGCGGACCTGCCGGCTTTCCGCGCCGCTGGCGCGGTGCGATGGGCCCTCGGATTTATCGTGCAGGCTCGGACGCCCGGTGTAGGATCCCGCCCGACAGAACACCGTTGCGGCCCGCACGGCGCACCCTGGGAGCACCCGCATGTCCGATCTGGCGACCCTCCGCGGCCTCTCCGGCCTGAGCCCGGAGCCGGCCCCCCTCGCGGGCTCGGCGCTGGTGATGATCGACTTGCAGCAGACCTATCGCGAGGGGGTCATGCGGCTCGCGGGCGTCGAGACCGCCCTCCATGAGGCGGCGGACCTCCTGCGGCGTGCGCGGGCGGCCGGCATCCCGATTTTTCACGTGCGACACGATGCGGGGCCCGGTTCGCCCTACGACGTGACCGCTCCGATCGGTCAGATCAGTCCGGAAGTGTCCCCACAGGGCAGCGAGCCGGTGATCACCAAGGCTTATCCGAGTTCCTTCGCGGGCACCGACCTCCAGGCCAGGCTCGAGGCGGCGGGCGTGAAGGACGTGGTGCTGGCGGGCTTCATGACGCATATGTGCGTGAACTCGACCGCCCGCGGCGCCTTCACGCTCGGCTTCCGCCCGACCGTCGTGGCCGCCGCCACCGCGACACGCGATCTGCCCGGCCCGGACGGCAGCGTCGTGCCCGCCTCTCAACTTCAGGCCGCGAGCCTCGCCGCTCTGGGCGACCTGTTCGCCGTGGTGGTGCGCCGGCAGGCCGACATCCCGGATTGAATCGCGCGGGCGACGCCCGGACGAGACGCGCCGCCGCTAGGCTTGGGCGGAAATCCGTTGCAGCATGGCGGCAACCTCCGCCGGACCGGGACGCTGCGCCGGGTCGGCCCGCAGGCAGACCTGTTCCAAGGACCGCAAGTCCGTCGGGGGCTGATCGCAACGGTCGAGGAGCTCGCCCAGCAGGATCCCCAAGGCCCGCACCTCGATTTGTCCGAGCGCCGCCCCGCCCGCCCCCGCCGGCAGCGCCGAGGCGGCCCCGAAGTCGCTGAGCACGGCCGCGCCGGTCCCGGCGTCCCAGAGCGTGTTATGGGCGTAGACATCACCGTGGAGCAGGCCGCGCCCGTGCAGATGGGCTACCGCCTCGGCCACGGACTGCGCGATCCTCAGGACGTGCTCCGGATCGAGCCGCAGAGCCGGATCATAGACGTCGCGGCTGCAGCTCGCGAGGCTCGGTGGTCCGGCGAGGACGCGCCAATGCAGCGGCAGCAGCCGGAGCAGCAAGCCCTGCGCGCCGTCGGGATGGCCTTCGAGCCGGCCGAGGGCTCCTGTGAGGGCCGGATGCGTACCGGCCGCCAGGCAGGCTTCCATCTCCCGCTCGGGCAGGCCGTCGCTGGTCATCGCCCCCTTGAACTGCTTCAGCGCCACGGCCTCCCCGCGCCAGGACGCGCGATGGACCCGGCCCGAGGCCCCCTCCCCGAGGAGCTCGCCCACCGCCACTTCCCCCCACGGCACGGGCGCGGCCGCCGCGGGCTCCGTCGCCGGTTCGGCCGGGTTGCCCGCATAGGCGATCCAGGCCAGGCGCGGCAGCCGGGTGAGCCAGGCCGGCAGGGCGTCGAGCCGGTTGCAGGACAGGCGGATCAGCTCCAGGTTCTCCGCGGTTGCGAGGTCTTCTGGCAGATGCGCGAGCCGGTTGCCCGCCAGCATCAGCTTCTGCAGGCGCGGACGCGCGCCGAGGGCGTCCGGCAGGGTCTCGATGCGGTTGTCGGTGAGGATGAGCCAGCGCAGGTCGCGCGGCAACGACTCCGCCGGCACCTCCCGGATGCCGCAGCCGCGGAAGCCGAGCTGGCTGAGCGTCGGGCAGTCGCCCAGGACCGGCGGCAGGCGCGGGAACGGGTTGCCGGAGGCGAACAGCACCCGCAGGCGGTGCAGGCGGCCGAGATCGGCCGGCAAGTCGGTCAGGCTGCCCCTGCCGAGGTCCAGCACCTCCAGCGTATCGGCGAGGCCGAAGACCTCCCGCGGGACTTCGGTGAGGCCGTCGGGCAACCGCACTTCGCGGGCGCCGCCAAGCTCACCGCGCCGCAGGGCCGCAAGCGTTTCGGTCCGGTCCAAGCCTCAGCCCCGCTTGAAGAAGGCGTCGGCCGCCCCCTGCGCCGCCTGCTTGGCCGCCCGGGCCGCCTCGATCCGGGCGATCTCGGCCCGCAGCAGCGCGATACGCGCGTCGAGGTCGGAGAGCGACAGCGTATCGAGGGGCTGCCCGATCTCGTGGGCGACGGCCCTGCGCGGCCGGTCCTCGTCGTCCCGCATCGTGTCCTCCCTACAGGAACGGTCGTCCGGCGCCGTCCCAGGGCAGGCCCAGATGGCCCGCCACCGTGGCGCCGATATCCGAAAGGCTGTCCCGCCGGCCGATGGAGCGGGGCGTGACGCCGGGTCCGAAGGCCAGGACCGGCACCTGCTCGCGGGTGTGGTCGGTCCCGGTCCAGGTCGGGTCGTTGCCGTGGTCGGCGGTGATGATGGCGAGGTCGCCGGAGCGGAGCGCCGTCAGGATCTCCGGGAGCCGGGCGTCGAACGCTTCGAGTTCGGCGGCATAGCCCGGGACGTCCCGGCGATGGCCGTGCTCGGTGTCGAAATCCACGAGGTTGACGAAGACCAAGCCGCCGTCGGGCAGGTCGGACAGGGCATCGAGCCCCGCCTGCAGGCAGGCGGCGTTCGGACCCGGCTTGATCTCGCGGCCGGTGGCCCGGTGGGCGAAGATGTCTCCGATCTTGCCGACGCTGACCACCGCCCGGCCCTCCTCCTCCGCCAGGTCGAGCAGGGTACGGCCCGGGGGCGCCACCGCAAAGTCCCTGCGGTGGCCGGTGCGGCGAAAACCCGTCTCCGCCGAGCCGACGAACGGGCGGGCGATCACCCGGCAGACGCGGTAGGGATCGCACAGCCGCCGGGCCACGCGGCACAGGGCGTAGAGCCGCTCCAGGCCGAAGGCCTCCTCGTGGGCGGCGATCTGGAACACGCTGTCGGCCGAGGTGTAGCAGATCGGCTTGGCTGTCCGGACATGCTCGGCCCCGAATTCGTCGATGATGGCGACGCCCGGGGCGTGGCGATCCCCCAGGATGCCGGGCAATCCACCCTCGGCGATCAGGGCCTGCGTAAGCGCGGCCGGGAAGGCCGGGCGCGTCTCGGGGAAATGGCCCCAAGGCGCCGGCAGGGGCAGACCTGCGATCTCCCAGTGACCTGACGGTGTGTCCTTGCCGGCGGCCGTCTCCACGGCATGGCCGTAGGCGCCGCTCGGCGCGCCCGCGGGAGCGAGATGGGGCGGGATCCGGCCCGTGGCGCCCGCGGCGGCGAGCCCGAGGCCGAGGGTGGCGAGATGGGGCAGGCGCAGCGGGCCGGCCCGGAGCCCCGCCCGGTCGCCGCGGCCCACGGCGCAGGATTCCGCGATATGTCCGAGGGTGTCGGAGCCGGCATCCCCGTAGGCTTCTGCGTCGGGGGCGCCGCCGATGCCGACGGAATCGAGGACGATCATCAGCGCGCGCGGCACGGTCAGACGGGCTCCAGCTCGGTCGACGCGTCGCTGTCGAGGGCGAAGGCGGCCTTGAACAGGGCGCGCGTATAGGCGGTCCGCGGATCAACGAAGATCGTCTCGGCCGGTCCTTCCTCGACCACGCGGCCGTTCTGCATGACCACCACGTAGTTGGCGAGCGCCCGCACGACCTTCAGGTCGTGGCTGATGAACAGGTAGGCGAGGCCGCGCTCCCGCTGGAGGTCGCGCAGCAGGGTCACGATCTGCGCCTGGACCGAGCGGTCCAGCGCCGAGGTCGGCTCGTCGAGCACCACGAAGCGGGGATTCAGCACGATGGCCCGGGCGATGGCGATGCGCTGGCGCTGGCCGCCGGAGAATTCGTGCGGGTAGCGATCCATGGCGGCCGGGTCCAGGCCGACATCGGCCAGCGCCTTCGAGACGACCGCCCGGCGCTCGGCCCGGCTGCGCACGGCACCCTGCACCACCAGACCCTCGGCGACGATATCGGCCACGGACATCCGCGGCGACAGCGAGCCGTAGGGGTCCTGGAACACGACCTGCATGTCCCGCCGCAGGGGCCGCATCTGCGCCACCGTGAACCTGTCGATGGTCCGCCCCAGGAACACGATCGGCCCCTCCGAGGCCGTCAGCCGCAGCAGGGCGAGACCCAGCGTCGTCTTGCCCGAGCCGGATTCGCCGACGACCCCCACGGTCTCGCCGGCGCGGACCTTCAGCGAGACCCCGTCCACCGCCTTGACGTGGCCGGTGACCCGCCGGAGCAGCCCGGTCTTCAGGGGGAACCAGACCTTGAGCGGCCCGGCCTCGAGCAACGGCGCCGCATCGGCCGGGACCGGGTTGGCGCGGCCCTTCGGCTCCGAGGCGATCAGGCGCCGCGTATAGTCGTGCTGCGGATCGGCGAAGACCGCCTTCGTCGCCCCCGCCTCCACGATCCGGCCCTTCAGCATGACGCAGACCCGGTCGGCGATCCGCTCGACGATGCCGAGATCGTGGGTGATGAACAGCATCGCCATGCCGAGGCGCTGCTGCAGGTCGGCGAGCAGCGCCAGGATCTGCGCCTGGACGGTGACGTCGAGGGCGGTGGTCGGCTCGTCGGCGACGAGCAGGTCCGGCTCGCAGGCGAGCGCCATGGCGATCATCACCCGCTGGCGCTGGCCGCCCGAGAGCTCGTGCGGGTAGGCGCTGAGGCGGCGCTCCGCGTCGCGCAGGCCCACGAGCTCCAGCAGTTCGAGGATGCGCCGGCGGGCGGCGCGCCCCGTGAGGCCGCGGTGGAGCCCCAGGACCTCGCCGATCTGCCGCTCGATCGTGTGGAGCGGATTCAGCGACGTCATGGGTTCCTGGAACACCATGGTGATGTCGGCGCCGCGGACGTCGCGCATGGCGCGTTCCGGAAGGGTCGCGAGGTCGCGGCCCTTGAACAGGATCCGGCCCTCCTGGCGCGCCGCCCCGTCCAGCAGCCGCAGGATGGCGAGCGCCGTCACGGACTTGCCGGAGCCCGATTCGCCGACCAGTGCCACGGTCTCGCCGCGCCGGATGGTGAAGCCGATCCCGTCGACCGCCGCCGTCTCGCCCGCGCGGGATCGGAAGGCGACGGACAGGTTCTCGACGGCGAGGAGCGGCTGGGTATCATCCGGGGACATGCGGTCCCTTATAGCGCGCGGCCGCCGATCCGCGTCTATCCTGCCGCGACGCCGACTCACCCGGGCCGCCGGAGCCCGACCGGAGATCACGATGACGTCTGGAGCCGCCGCCTGTGCCGCCCGGATCTGGACGGCGCTCGACGGGCCGCCCGGCGCCCTCGACCGCCTGAACGTCACCGGGACGGGCGCCCTGCCCTCGACCTTCGCGGTGACCGACCTCGCCGCGGGCTCGGTTGCTGCGGCCGCGCTGGCCCTCGCGGAGGTCGCGGGGCTGACGGGGCCGGCGACCGTGGATCGGCGGCTCGCCTCGTTCTGGTTCGCGACGTCGCTGCGGCCGGATGGCTGGCGCATGCCGGCACTCTGGGACCCGGTCGCGGGCGACTACAGGACGCGGGACGGCTGGATCCGGCTCCACACCAACGCCCCGCATCACCGGGCGGCGGCGGAGCGCGTGCTCGGCGCCCAGGCGGATCGCGCCGGCATGGCGCGGGCGGTGGCGGAGTGGGACAAGGCCACCCTGGAGGCCGCGATCCTGGCCGAAGGCGGCTGCGCCGCCGAGATGCGCGGGCTCGACGCCTGGGCCGCGCACCCGCAAGGGCGCGCGGTGGCAGCCGAGCCTTTGGCCGCCCTGGAGTCATGCGCCGGCCGGTCGGCATCGGGCTGGGCGTCCCGGCCTGACCGTCCGCTGGCCGGCCTGCGCGTTCTCGACCTGACGCGGGTCTTGGCCGGGCCGGTGGCGACGCGCTTTCTCGCCGGCTTCGGAGCCGATGTCCTGCGGATCGATCCCCCGGACTGGACCGAGGCCGGCATCGAGCCGGAGGTGACCCTCGGCAAGACCTGTGCTCGCCTCGACCTGCGCCGCGACCCCGACCGGGCTACCTTCGAGGCCCTGCTCGCCGGGGCGGACGTGCTGGTCCATGGCTACCGGCCCGGGGCCCTCGACGGGCTCGGCTACGGTGCGCGCGCCCGGTCGGACCTGTCGCCGGGCCTCGTCGAGGTCTGCCTCGACGCCTATGGGTGGACCGGCCCCTGGGCCGGACGGCGCGGCTTCGACAGCCTCGTCCAGATGAGCACCGGGATCGCGCAGGCCGGGCAGGAGTGGCGCGGGGCCGAGGCTCCGGTGCCGCTCCCGGTCCAGGCCCTCGATCACGCCACCGGCTACATGATGGCCGCGGCGGTGCTTCGGCTGCTGAGCCGGCGTGTGTCGGACGGCACCGGCGGCCGGGCGCGACTCTCCCTCGCCCGCACGGCGGCCTTCCTGATTGACGGGGGAGCGGCTCCGCCCGAACCGGCCTTCGCGGCCGAGACCGCAGCGGACGTTGCGCCGGAGATCGAGGCGACCGCCTGGGGGCCGGCGCGGCGCCTGCGGCCGCCGGTTTCCGTCGCGGGCGCTCCGATGCGCTGGGCGCGGCCGGCGCGTCGCCTCGGGGCCGATGCACCGGCCTGGGCGGCCGATGAGCGCGGTGCCGCGATCCACGGCGCGCAACCCCGTTCGGCGGATTGATCCGCAACCGGAGGTCGCTACAAGCGCCGGTGTGAACATCGCACGCCTGCGCTGCGGCGCGCTCCTCGCCCTCTTCCTGCTCGGCTCCGCCTGTCCGGCCGCCGCCGTCCCGTCCGAAGGGGCGACCGAGACCGTCGAGCAGGCGCTGTGCCGCCTGATCGACGAATCCGCCAAGGCCCGCGCCCTGCCGGTGCCGTTCCTGACGCGGCTGATCTGGCGCGAGAGCAGTTTTCGCGTGGGCGTGGTCAGCCCGGCGGGGGCTCAGGGCGTCGCCCAGTTCATGCCCGGGACGGCCCGGGAGCGCGGGCTCCTGGACCCGTTCGACCCCGAACAGGCGATCCCGCACGCCGCCCATCTGCTGGCGGACCTGAAGAGCCAGTTCGGCAATCTCGGGCTCGCGGCGGCGGCCTATAACGGCGGCGCGGCGCGTGTCAGCAAGTGGCTGGCCGGGGATGGCGGTCTGCCCGCCGAGACCCGCGCCTACGTGGCCGCCATCACGGGCGTCCCGGCCGACGATTGGCGCACCGGCCCCGCCAACGCGATCGAGTACCCGGAGGGCGGCGCGCCCAGGAAGCCCGAGACAGCGGACGCGAAGCCGGAACCGGCACAGACCTGCCTTCAGGTCACCGCCAGCCTGCGCATCCCGTCCCGCGGCGATCGCTTCGCCCTGGGCGCCAACGAGGGCCCGGCCGCGCCCTGGGGGATCCAGCTCGCCGGCAACTTCTCCAAGGCGCTGGCGCTCCGGAGCTTCAACCGGGCGCGGAGCGCCTATGCGGGGGTGATCGGCGACGTGCGGCCGATGATCATCGGCACGCGCCTGCGTAACCGCGGCACCCGGGCGTTCTACCGGATCCGGATCCCGGCTCAGAACCGCCAGGCCGCCGACGATCTGTGCGGCCGCATCCGCAAGGTCGGGGGCGCCTGTTTCGTGCTGCGGACCTGATTTTCCGCGCGCCGCCGCGCGGCCGTCATCAATCCGCCCCGAGGCTGGCGCCGAATGCGCCGGTTGCGACAACCGGACGGGATATGACACGGCTCTTCACTGCGCTTGCCAGCCTGCTCTGCCTCGGGCTCGCGGCGTTCGGCCTCAACGCAGCCTCGCCGCTCGCGCTCTTCGACGCGATCGGCCCGCGGGATCCGGGCGGACGCCTCGCCGCGAAGGACCAGTCCTTCGGCGAAGGGTCGCGGCGGCGGCTCGACGTCTACGTTCCCGTCGCGGCCACCGAGAACGCCCCCGTGCTGGTGTTCTTCTACGGCGGCTCCTGGCAAAGCGGTTCGAAGGACGATTACGCCTTCGTCGGGCACGCCCTCGCCGCCCAGGGCTTCGTCACGGTGCTGCCCGACTACCGGCTCTATCCCGAGACGGCCTTCCCGGGCTTCCTGGAGGATGGCGCCGCGGCGCTCGCCTGGGTGCGCGACAACATCGCGGCCTATGGCGGCGACCCACGCCGGATCGTGCTGGCCGGGCATTCCGCCGGGGCCTACAACGCCGTGATGCTCGGCCTCGACCCGCGCTACGTGATCGCGGCCGGCGTCGATCCCAAGGCGATCAAGGCGGTGGCCGGCCTGTCCGGCCCCTACGATTTCCTGCCGCTCGATCAGGACACCACGCTCAAGGTGTTCGGACAGGCCCCCGACGCGGCCGCGACCCAGCCGGTCAGCTTCGTCGGCCCGCTGTCACCCCCCGCCTTTCTGGCGACCGGCGACGCCGACACGGTGGTGAAGCCCCGGCACACCGTCAGCCTCGCCGCGCGCCTGCGCGCTGAGCACGTGCCCGTGCAGCAGCGGATCTATCCCGGCCTCGACCACAAGGACACGCTGCTCGCCCTGTCGGTGACCTTCCGCTCAAAGGCCCCGGAACTCGCCGAGATGGCGGCCTTCCTGATGCGCCAATCCGCCAGCCGGTCGCAGTACACGATGCGGCGCTGAGGCCGGAAACCCTTCGTCAAGGTTAGCGCGCGATCAATGGGTGCAACTCTTGATTTGCCATCGCCCGGGCCGCGTCCGGGCCTAAGATGAGGCTGCGGCCAACCCGCCGTCCCAGACGGAAGCGACGAACGTCCCACCCACTGCCCTCATCCTCAGGTGCCGGAACGCGGCGGAGCCGTCCTCCGAGGGCCGCTGATGCCGTCACCTGAGGATGAGGGCAGCGGGTGGGATCACCCGGATGCGCGGCGGGGACCTTGATGGGTCGCAGGCTCAGCGGTGGAACGGGACATGGCTTCTGCGGACGCGGCGATCGGGATCCCCGCCGAAGGGCGGCAGCAGGGCATCGCCGGCCGCGACGTCCCGGACGTGCTGCGCGTGCTCCTGAACGGGGCGGTCTTCGTCCTCCTCTGGAACCACGTCTGGCTGAAGGACCTGTCCGATCGCTCGATCCTGGCGGCCTCCGAGGATGGCAGCCTGCTGACCCAGGTGCTGTTCCTCGCCGCCGGTGCCGCCATGGCGGCGGCGATCCACCGGATCGGCGTCCGGCATCTGCGCCCGCTGATGACGCGGTCGCTCCTGCTCTGCGCCCTCTGGCTCGGCCTGACGACGCTCCTGTCCATCGAGCCGGGCCTCTCGCTGCGGCGGCTGGCGCTGTTCGCGATCGCCGCCATGTTGTCGGCGGGTGTCCTGATCGTCGCCCGATCTCCGCGGCAGCTGGCGCTGACCATGGCCGGGGCGGCCCTGGTGATCGTGCTGTCCTCTTACCTGGCGGTGGCGTTCGTGCCGAGCCTCGCGATCCATTCGGCCTTCGACGTCAATTCCGATCCGAGCCATCCCGGCCTCTGGCGCGGGATCTTCCCGCAGAAGAACGAGGCCGGGGCCGCCATGGTGATCCTGGTGATCGTCGGCCTGTACGTCGCCTCCGCGACGAGCCGGCTCCTCGGCTGGGGGATCGTGCTGCTGGCGGCGGGGTTCCTGGTGGCGAGCGGGTCCAAGACCGCGATCCTGCTGCTGCCGGTGATCCTCGCCACAACGGGCCTCTGCCAGGTCCTGACCGGGGGCCTCGGTCGGGGCCTGCTGCTCCTCGGCCCGGTGGCCGGGTTCTCGCTGATCTCCATCGGCTCCGTCCTGGCGCCGCCGATCCAGGACGCGGTCGGGGCGCTCCTCACCGACGCGACGTTCACGGGGCGCAGCGAGATCTGGCAATTCGCGATCGACAACATCCTGATCCGCCCCTGGCGCGGCTGGGGGCTCGGCGCGTTCTGGATGACCGAGCGGACCATGTATGCCGGCTCCGAGGAACTGACCTGGGTCAACACCGTCGACCACGCCCACAACGCCTATCTCGACACGGCGCTGATCGGCGGCCTGCCGCTCCTGGCGGTCACCGTGGCGGCCTTCGTGCTCGCGCCCCTGCGCGACCTGCAGCGCGCGGCCGGGGGGCGCAGGCTCGACGCCGAGACGCTGCTGTTCCTGCGGTTCTGGTTTCTGGGCCTGGTCTCGGCCTCGTTCGAAACGGTTCTGTACAACGGCAACAACGCCACCTGCTGCATGTTCATGATGGCGGTGTTCGGCCTGCGGTTGCGCACGCGCTACGCGCTGGCGCCGGGGTGAGGCGGCCCGTCCGATCGACAGATCCCGCGCAGTCGGCGCGCCGGCGACGGCAGCGACCGTTCTCACCGTCCGACAACGCAAGAGTCCGCTCAACGGGCGGATCGCCTTCGTCAGGATCGTGAACGGCCCCCAGGAATGGTGCCAGATCGAGACCGCAATCGGCGCCGCCGGGCACGAACTGAGCGTCGGCGCGATCCTAGCCGCGATCCCTCGTGCAGAGCCTAACGCAGAGCCCGTTGTCGTGGGCCAGCGCCATTTCGAGGCTCCCGCTGCTCTCTTTCTCGGCTTGCTGAGCGTACGGCGTGAGGTTCGATAAAGATGCCTGCGGATCGGCGAAAGCGCGTCCGCGCATAGTCCGCTGACCGATCACAGCGGGCCATCCAGATCGGGACGCGCATCCGACGCGTGCATCTCCGGACATGCCCCGATCCGGACGGGCGCCGGCCCTGATTGGCCTCGCGATACGCATGCGGCGGCTGAAGGCCGACCCGGACCGGGAATTTGGAAGGTTCTCAGATCCCGCTACCCCCCGGCGGCACCGGCCGTGGACGCCGGTCGTCGCCGATCGCCACGAAGGTGAAGGTCGCCTCCGTCACCTTCATGGTGGTCTCGCTCGCCCGCTCGCGCCGCCAGACCTCGACCTGAATGCGGAGTGACGAGCGCCCGACCGTGATCAGCCACGCGTAGAGGCTGACCTCGTCGCCGACGAAGACCGGATGGTGGAAGGTGATCGCGTCGACCGCGATGGTGGCGCAGCGCCCGCGCGAGCGTCGCGCCGCGACGTTGCCGGCGGCAAGGTCCATCTGCGCCATCAGCCAGCCGCCGGAGATGTCCCCGGCCGGGTTGGTGTCGGCCGGCATCGCGATGGTGCGGATCACCGGCAGCCCGCGATCGGTCGGCTGCGAACCCGCGTCCGCGATCCCCTCGTCAGCCATGGATCGGACGAGTCCCCGCCGTCACGCGTGGAACTCTTCCCGCCAAGCTCGGCATGCGTCAATCGGGAAGCGCGAAGACCAGGAGTGCGTCGCCGGTGCCGAAGCCCGCGGCCTTCGTGTAGGACGCGCCGCCCGCCGCAACCGCGACGTATTGCCGGCCGTCGAGGGCGTAGGTCATGGCCGGGCCGCTGATGCCCGCGCCGCACTGGAAGCGCCAGAGCACCCGGCCGTCGCGGGAATCGTGGGCATCGAGATGGCCGTCCTCCTCCCCCGAGAAGACGAGGCCGCCGGCGGTCGCCAGCGTCCCTCCGGACAAGCGGCTCGCCGCGCGGACCGACCAGGCGATCCGGCCCCCGTCGGCGAGGTCGACGGCGGTGAGCGTGCTGAAGGCGGGCTCGCCCCGAGCCTCGGCGGTCTCGCTGTAGCGGATCTCCGGACGCCCCGCGGCCGCCGGAACCGTCTTGACCGTGTAGGTCGTCGCCCCGTGGCGGACCTGCACATAGGCCAGCCGCCCGTCATAGGCGGTGGGCGGCCAGGAGACCGCGCCGAGGGGCCCGGGTGCCACCACCGTGCCCTGCGGGCTCGGCGGCGCGAACAGGTTCTTCTGGTCGAGAAGCGGTGCCGAGCGTTCGAGGAGCTTGCCCGTGGCGCGGTCGTGGACGTAGATCCACCCGGTCTTGCTCGCGGACCCCACCGCCTTCGTGCCGCCGGGCAGGTCGAGCAGGAAGGGCGGCGCGGCGACGTCGTAGCCCCACTCGTCGTGCGGCACCTGCTGATAGTACCAGCGCAACGTGCCGGTGTGCACGTCGAGGGCGACGAGGCACATCGTGTAGAGATTGTCCCCGGGGCGCGACAGGCCGAAATTCTGCGGCGCCGGATTGCCGGTGCCGAGGAAGATCAGCCCGAGAGCGGCATCGTAGGCCGGCGTCATCCAGAGGGAGCCGCCGCCCACGCGCCAGGCGTCGCGGTTGGCCGGCGCCGCGTCCTTCTCGGCGGCGATGTCCCGGTGGAGCGGCGTGCCGTCGGCGGTTTCCTCCACGAAGCCGCCCTCCCAGCCCTCCGAGGGGGTGACGTACCACCGCCAGCGCTCCGCGCCGGTCTTGGCGTCGTAGGCGGCGAGCCAGCCGCGCCGGCCGTAGCCACCCTCGATGCCGACCACCGCGCCGCCGTCGAGGCCGCCCGCCTCGTCCTCGATGTGGAGGCCGTAGCCCGCGCCGGTGACGCCGACGATCACCAGCCCGTCGGCGACCAGCGGCGGCATCTTGAAGCCCAGCCGGCTCGAGCCCTGGACGGGTTTGCCGCCGAGGGTCGTCGCCAGCCCCGAGGCGGTCTCGGTCTCGCCCTCCTCCGGCCGGACCGCCTCCCTGTCCCAGACCACGCGGCCGGTCTTGGCATCCAGGGCGAGCAACCGCCCGTCCATGGTCGCCTCGTAGACGAGGCCGCCCGAGACGGCGAGGCCGCGATTCGACGGCGGTCCGAAGATCTTCTCCGTCCGCGGCTTGTGGGTGTAGGTCCAGAGCGGCTTGCCGGTGCGCGCGTCCAGCGCCGCGACGTTGTTCTGTGTCGTGGAGACGTAGAGGCCCCCGTCCACCATCACGGGCTGGGCCTGGAAGTAGCCGGTCACCCCGGTCTGGAAGATCCAGGCGGGGCGCAGCCGTCCGACGCTGTCGCGGTCGATCTGGGTGAGTTCGGAGAAATTGCGGTTGCTGGGATCGTGCCCGAAGGCGGGCCAGGGGGTCTCGGCGTCGGCGGCCCAGCCCGACGGGACGGGCCCGGCCAGGAGAGTCAGCAGGGCGGCTCCGGTCGATCGCAACAACGGCGTGCTCCCATCTGGGGCGACTGTCGCGCCCGGACCTTTACGGCCTCGTGTTGAATGTCCGACCCGGCTTCGGCTATCGCCGCGCCGCCGCGTCGAGCTGGCCCGGGGTCGCCTGCGCGCCCATGGCCCGGGCCATGTCGGCCGCGCCCTGGCCGGAGCCGTCGCGGCGGTCCGGGTCGGCGCCGTGCCGGAGGAGCAGGTCGACCATCTCGGTCCGGTCGAACATCGCGGCGGTCATCAGGGCCGTGCGCGTGCCGTCGCCGGTGCCGTCCACCGCGGCCCCGTGATCGAGCAGCAGCCGCGCCACCGCCAGATCGTTCTTGAACGCCGCCCCGGCGAGAGGCGTCTGGCCGCGGTCGTTGGCGAGCTCGGGATCGCCGCCGGCCTCCAGGATCACACGGGTCGCCTCCGCCTGACCGTTATAGGCCGCGAGCATCAGCAGGCTGTCGCCCTTGTCGTTGCGCAGGTTGGCCGGCAGGCCCTGGCCGAACAGCTCGGCGAGTTCCTGCGCATGGCCCATCCGCGCGTATTGGAAGACGCGCCCGGCGAAGGCCAGGGTCTCGTCGTCGAGGGCGGGGGGCGTGTTCGTCTCTGAGGCCATCGGGTGCTCGTCTGTCACCGGGGGTGATCTGGGCCGGTGCGGGCTGCGCGTCCAGCGCCGCGGGGAACAGTTTCGCCGGCCCGCTCGTTCCAGCGGCCAACCCCCGCCGGAGCGACCCGGCGCCTCCGGAGCGCCGCGATGCCCCGACCGTTCGAACCCTTCGCCGACGCGCTGCGCACCGCGCGCGAGATCGCCCGGGACCGGGTCGGCGCCGTCGCGGCGGCCGCCGTCCAGGGGGATCCCCGTGCCTACGACGCGGCGTGCGACGCCCTCGTGGTCCGGATCGCCCAGGCGATCGTCGACGCCGGCGAGGCCGCCGCCGCACAGGTCGTGGGACGGAGTCACGAGGCCGCGTGACGCTCCGGCGGCCGATCAGTCGCGCCGCCGCCCGCCGCCGCCCTTGTACTTCGGCTTCTGCCCGCCGAGGCCCTGCGTCGAGCGCGGCTTCGGCCGCTCCTGCCAGACCGGCGCGCCGCCTCCGGCCGGCAGCTCCCGGTCCGTGCCCGGGCCCATATTGTCGAGGTCGGGCTTGGCGATGCGGCTGTTCCCCGCCCCACGCGGGGCTTTCCGGCCGAACTTGCCGGCCTCCCGCTCCACGTCCCCCTGACGGGCCATCGGGTCGTCCGAGACCAGCAGCTCGGTCGCCTGAAGCCGCTTGAGCTCATCACGCAGCCGCGCCGCCTCCTCGAAGTCGAGATCGGCAGCCGCCGCGCGCATGCGCTTCTCCAGATCGGCCAGCACGGCCTTCAGGTTATGGCCGACCGTGATCGCGTCCTTGGCCAGGCCGGTATCGACCTGGACGTGGTCGCGCTCGAACACGCTGCTGAGGATGTCGGCGATGCCGCGCTTCACGCTCTGCGGGGTGATCCCGTGCTCTTCGTTGTAGGCGAGCTGCTTGGTCCGGCGCCGCTCGGTTTCGGCCATCGCCCGCTCCATCGAGCCGGTGATGTTGTCCGCGTAGAGGATGCAGCGTGCGTCGGCGTTCCGGGCGGCACGGCCGATGGTCTGGATCAGCGAGGTCTCCGAACGGAGAAATCCCTCCTTGTCGGCGTCGAGGATCGCCACCAAAGCGCATTCCGGGATGTCGAGGCCCTCGCGCAGGAGGTTGATGCCGATCAGCACGTCGAAGGCACCGAGTCGGAGGTCGCGGATGATCTCGATCCGCTCCAGGGTGTCGATATCCGAGTGCATGTAGCGCACCCGCACGCCGTTCTCGTGCAGGTACTCGGTGAGGTCCTCGGCCATGCGCTTGGTCAGCGTGGTCACCAGCGTCCGGTAGCCGGCCTGGGCCACGGTGCGGACCTCGCCCAGCAGGTCGTCCACCTGGCTGCGGGCCGGGCGGATCTCGATCACCGGGTCGACGAGGCCGGTCGGACGGATCACCTGCTCGGCGAAGACGCCGCCGGTCTGCTCCATCTCCCACTTCCCCGGGGTCGCCGAGACGTGGACGGTCATGGGCCGCATCGCGTCCCACTCCTCGAAGCGCAGCGGCCGGTTGTCCAGGCAGGAGGGCAGGCGGAAGCCGTATTCGGCGAGCGTCGCCTTCCGGCGGAAGTCGCCCCGGTACATGCCGCCGATCTGCGGCACGGTGACATGGCTCTCGTCGGTGAAGACCAGGGCGTTGTCGGGCAGGTACTCGAACAGGGTCGGCGGCGGCTCGCCCGGCTTCCGGCCGGTGAGGTAGCGGGAATAGTTCTCGATGCCGTTGCAGGCGCCGGTGGCCTCGATCATCTCGATGTCGAAGGTGCAGCGCTGGTCGATGCGCTGGGCCTCGATCAGCCGGCCCATCTTGGTCAGCTCCTCGATCCGGCCGTTCAGCTCGTTCTTGATGCCCTTGATCGCCTGCTGCAGCGTCGGGCGCGGCGTCACGTAGTGCGAGTTGGCGTAGACCTTGACGAACTTCAGCTCGGCGATGGTCTTGCCGGTGAGCGGGTCGAACTCGACGATGCTCTCGATCTCGTCGCCGAACAGGCCGATCCGCCAGCCGCGATCCTCCAGGTGGGCGGGCCACAATTCGATGGAATCGCCCCGCACCCGGAAGGTGCCGCGGGCGAAATCCGACTGGATGCGCTTGTACTGCAGGGCCACGAGGTCGGCGATGAGCTGACGCTGCTCGATCCGCTCGCCGAGCGAGACGGTGAACGACATCGCCGTGTAGGTCTCCACCGAGCCGATGCCGTAGATGCACGAGACCGAGGCGACGATGATCACGTCGTCCCGCTCCAGCAGGGCGCGGGTGGCGGAATGGCGCATCCGGTCGATCTGCTCGTTGATCGAGGATTCCTTCTCGATGAACGTGTCGGAGCGCGGGACGTAGGCCTCGGGCTGGTAGTAGTCGTAGTAGGAGACGAAATACTCGACCGCGTTATCCGGGAAGAAGGACTTGAATTCGCCGTAGAGCTGGGCGGCCAGCGTCTTGTTGGGCGCGAGGATCAGCGCCGGGCGCTGGGTCTCCTCGATGATCTTGGCCATCGTGAAGGTCTTGCCCGAGCCGGTGACGCCGAGCAGGACCTGATCGCGCTCGTGCACCCGCACGCCCTTGACCAGCTCGGCGATGGCGGTGGGCTGGTCGCCGGCCGGCTCGAACTCGGATTTCAGCGTGAACCGGAGGCCGCCCTCGGACTTCTGCGGGCGCTCCGGCCGGTGCGGGGTCCAGGTCTGGCCGTCCTTGAAGAGCGGGTTGCCCTCGGTGAGCAGCCGTTCCAGCGCGGTCACGGTGGCCGAGGCGCCGCCATCGCCGCCGGGATCCGTCAGGTCGGCGCCCTCGGGAACGGGGCCGTCCTCGGGCGGGGTCAGGCCCAGGGCCTGGGCGAGACGCGGGTCGACATCGGCGGCGTCGCCCAGGGCGTAGCCGGATTGCGGTGCCTCCGCGAAGCCGTCGCGGGCGATCTCGGCCCGGCGGGAGCCGCCGGTGGTCCCGTCCTTGGCGCCACGCTTCTTGGGCCTGCCCGGCCGGGCCGGCGCCTCGGGCGCCGGCTCCGCGGGCGGCGGCCGGTTGCGGTTGAGTGCCGGGTTCAGCAACGCAGCGAGATAGGTATCGAGGGGCTTCAGTTCGGGCTTCGACGCCTTGGCGGACGAGGCCGTGACGGACGCGGCGCGCGATTTCTTCGGAGCGGGCATGGTGCCAATATGGGCCGCGCGACCGCCGTGAGAAACCCTGTCCGACAGGGAGATTTACCGCGCCGGAGCCGCAGGGGTTGCCGGTCTGCGGACCCGCCGGGATCCGGGTTGCGGCAGCAGGCTTTTGGGGGCCGGTGATTGTCCGAATACAACCGGTAGGTAGACTTCATCCCATTTCGGACTCGACCTGCCGCGGCGATGTTGAGAAATTCCACCGCTGCGACCGGTCGAATTGGCTTGCGACGATCCGGCTGGGCCGGTACTTTGCGGCGCAAAGCACGATGCAGCCCCGGGGCATGAGGCGCATGCGGGATCTGGACAAGGCATTGGCCGACATCGTGGCGATCCGTTCGCAGATCGCGCGCGACACGGCGTTTCGCGGGGTCGGGGCGGCGACCGTCGCCGGCACCGGTGGCCTCGCGCTCGCCTGTGCGGCCGGGCAGGCCCTGTGGCTGGGCGATCCGGCGACCAAGCCCGGCCTGTTCTTCGGGCTCTGGGTCGCCGCCGCCCTCGCGGCCTTCGCGATGATCGGCGTCGAGGCGATGCGGCGCTCGCGGCGCCTGCATTCCGGCCTCGCCGACGCCATGGTGTGGAACGCCATCGAAGTCTTCCTGCCGGCGGCCGGCGCGGGGGCGTGCCTGGCCCTGGTGATCGCTCGCTTCGCCCCCGGGGAGGTGTGGATGCTGCCCGGCCTGTGGCAGGTCCTCGTCGGCCTCGGCCTGTTCGCATCGGCGCGGATCCTGCCGCGGGCGGTCCAAGGCGTGGGGGCGTGGTATCTGCTCGCCGGGCTCGCCGTGCTGGCCCTCTCGGCGGAGACGCGCCTCCTCTCCCCCTGGGCGATGGGCCTGCCCTTCCTGATCGGCC
Organism: uncultured Methylobacterium sp.; assembly: GCA_964242725.1. Classification (GTDB taxonomy): domain Bacteria; phylum Pseudomonadota; class Alphaproteobacteria; order Rhizobiales; family Beijerinckiaceae; genus Methylobacterium. Next base: position 8,295 of record CAXTCV010000027.1, on the reverse strand, counting down.
AGGCCTGGCTGGCCGGGATCATCCATCACAGCGTCCGGGCCCTCGATGACGACCGCTGACCGCGCCGTCGGGCGTTTCTCGTACGAAGGGCTCGACCGGCTGATCCACGAGCGGGCGCGCCTCTCCGTGCTCACCTCCCTGGTTGCGCACCCGAAGGGCTTGCCGTTTCCGGATCTGAAGCGGCTGTGCGGGTTGACCGACGGGAACCTGAGCCGCCACCTCGCGGTGCTGAGCGAGGCGGATCTGGTGAGCCTCGAGAAGGGTCTCGCGCATAACCGCCCGCAGACGGTGTGCCGGCTGACCGACACCGGCCGCCAGCGCTTCATCGGCTACCTGAGCGTCCTGGAGCAGGTCGTGCGCGATGCCGCGGAGGCCGCCGATCGCGGGCCGGAAGCGGGCCGCCGCGGCCTCGATCCGGCCACGAAACCGGTGTGAGACTGTCTAAGCTTCCCAAGATTATTAACTCCGCCCCGATAAACTTAAGCGATACCCCCATGCCGGGAGACTTTAGGATGCAAAGCGAAGCGGAGCCGAGGGCCCTGCACGCCGCGATCATCATGGACGGCAACGGGCGCTGGGCGACGCAGCGCGGGCGGCCGCGGCTCGCCGGGCATCACCGGGGCGTCGAGGCGATCCGGCGCACCGCCGAGGCCTGCCCGGATCTCGGCATCGGCACGCTGACGCTCTACGCCTTCTCGGCGGACAATTGGCAACGTCCCGCCGACGAGGTCGGCGGGCTGATGCGGCTCCTGCGCTCCTACCTGCGCAACGAGACCCAGCGGCTCGCCCGCACCGGCACGCGCCTCAGCGTCGTGGGCCGCAGGGACCGGCTGCCGGACGGCATCCCCGAGGCGATCATGGCCGCCGAGGGCGCCACCGCGGCGGGGACCCGCCTGCACCTGCGGATCTGCGTCGACTACTCCGCCCGCGACGCGATCCTCGCGGCGGCGCAGCGCCTGCAGGGCGCGGACGCGGTCACGCGGGAAGACTTCGGCGCGCTGGTGGCCGGCCCGATGCACGGCTCGCCGGTGGAAGTCGATCTGCTGATCCGCACCGGGGGCGAGCAGCGGCTGTCGGACTTCATGCTGTGGGAGGCGGCCTACGCCGAACTGCACTTCACCGAGCGGATGTGGCCCGATTTCGGGCCCGCGGACCTCGCCGAGGCGACGGCGGAGTTCCACCGCCGCGAGCGCCGGTTCGGCGGGCTCAAGGCGTCGGCCGTCCCGGCCGCGGCCTGAGCCCCGCTTGACGGGCGTGCGGCGGCGCGCAGAGGGTCCCGGCATGAGCGAGACCCTTGCCAACCGCCGCGTCCTCCTCGTCGTCGGCGGCGGAATCGCGGCCTACAAGGCCCTCGACCTGATCCGCCGCCTGCGCGAGCGCGGCGCCAGCGTCTGCCCGGTCCTGACCGCGGGGGCGCAGGAATTCGTGACGCCGCTGGCCGCGGCCGCGCTCGCCGGCGAGCGGGCCCATACCGACCTGTTCGACCGGGCCTCCGAGGCGGAGATCGGCCACATCAAGCTCGCCCGACAGGCGGATGCCGTCGTCGTGGCGCCCGCCACCGCCAACCTCATGGCCCGGATGGCGGGCGGCCACGCCGCCGATCTCGCGACCACGATCCTCCTGGCGACCGCCCTGCCGATCCTGATCGCGCCGGCCATGAACGTCCGGATGTGGGCCCACCCGGCCACCGGGCGCAACCGCGCGATCCTGGAGGGCGACGGTGTCCGGATCGTCGGCCCCAATGCCGGCCGGATGGCCGAGCCCGAGACCGGCCCCGGTCGCATGGCCGAGCCGCACGAGATCGCCGACGCCCTCGAACGGATGCTCGGCCTGGATGGCGACCGCCCCCTGGCCGGCCGGCGCGTGCTCGTGACCTCCGGCCCGACCCACGAGCCGATCGACCCGGTGCGTTACATCGCCAACCGCTCCTCCGGCCGCCAGGGCCACGCCATCGCGGCCGCCGCCGCCCGGGCCGGCGCCGCCGTGACCCTGATCGCGGGACCGGTGGCGATCCCCGATCCGGCGGGCGTGGCCGTGATCCGGGTCGAGACCGCTCGAGAGATGCTGGCCGCCGTCGAGGCGGCGCTGCCGGCCGACATCGCCATCTTCGCCGCCGCGGTGGCCGATTGGCGCCCGGCGCAGGAGGCCGGCGCGAAGAAGATCAAGAAGGATGGCGGCGGTCCCGCCCCGCTCCCCCTGGCCGAGAACCCCGACATCCTCGCCACGGTGGCGCGCATGCCCTCGGGGCGGCCGCCCCTGGTGGTCGGCTTCGCGGCGGAGACCGATGCGGTGCTGGACCATGCCCGGGCCAAGATCGTCCGCAAGGGCTGCGACCTGATCGTGGCCAACGACGTCTCGGCGGAGGGGGGCGTCATGGGGGGCGCCGAGAATGCGGTCCACCTGATCCACCGGGACGGTGTCGCGGAAACCTGGCCGCGCCTCGGCAAGGACGAGGTCGCCCGGCGGCTGGTCGCGCACCTGGCGGGGATGCTGAACGGCTGACGTTCCGCGGCGTGCATCCGCCCCGCCCTGGCCTGGACCGGTTCGAACCGGTAGAAGGCCCCCGACGGCCGGCGCGCGCAGCGCCGGTTCCAGGGAGAAACCATGCCTCGCCTGTCCCTCATCGCCGGAGCCGCGTTGATCGCCATGACCACAGCCGCCAATGCCGAGACCGTGACCCTGCCGTCCGGGCTGCAGTACCAGGACGAGGTCGTGGGGACCGGGCCGGAGCCGAAGGCCGGGCAGCAGGTCACCGTCCAGTACACCGGCTGGCTCGACGAGGGCGGCAAGAAGGGCAAGAAGTTCGATTCGTCCCGCGACCGCAACCAGCCCTTCAGCTTCCCGCTCGGGGCCGGTCAGGTCATCAAGGGCTGGGACGAGGGCGTCGCCACGATGAAGACCGGCGGCAAGCGCACCCTGATCATCCCGCCGCAGCTCGGCTACGGCGCCCGGGGCGCCGGCGGCGTGATCCCGCCGAACGCCACCCTGATCTTCGACGTCGAGCTTCTCGGCGCGAAGTAAGGGTTCGGCTGCGCGAGCGCGAGAATCCCCAGACATGCTGTTCGCGCAGCTGCCCGACGAGTTGTTCAAGCCCCTGGCCGCGCCGAGCCGGGGCTTCAACGCCGCCCTGCTGTTGCACCTGCACCGGCGTGTCCTCGGGGCCGAGCCGGTGCGCAAGGCCGAGTTGCTGGCCGAGATCGGCGACTTCGCGGCGGGCTGGAGCGATCCGGAGGTCAGCGGCGACGAGCCGATCTCCGCCGATCCGGCCGAGCGCCGCACGGCGCTCTACAGGCGTCTCCTCGACACCGGCTGGCTGATCGAACGCCGCGAGCGCTACGTCCCGGTGGTGGAGTTCGACCCCGAGGCGCGGCTCCTGCTGGAGGAGCTGTCGCGCCTCGAACGGGGCGAGACCCGCTCCTACGGCGGCGCCGTGCTGGAGGTGCTGGGCGGCCTCGAGAGCGCCCTCTCGGATCCGGGCAGCCGATCCGAGGCGCTGTCCAACGCCGCCCGGGCGGCGGCGGCCTTCCTGGGGCATGTGCGCGGCCTGGCCGCCGGCATGCGCAAGGTCGAGGAGCGGATCCTGCGCGAGCCCGACCGCGCCAAGACCTTCCGGCTGTTCTTCGAGGATTTCGTCGAGCGCCACCTGATCAGCGACTACCGGACGCTGCACACGCGATTCAACCCGTTCCGCTTCCGGGCCAGCGTGGTGCGCGAGGCGGCCCGGGCCCTGCGCGACGCGCTCACGGTCCGGGCGCTCGCCGAGGGGCTGATCCGCGAGGGCCGCAGCCCCGACCTCGACGCCGCGCAGCGGGCGATCCGGGCCGATCTCACCCAGATCCTGGCGGTGTTCGAGGGGCTCGACAATCACCTCGACGCCGTCGACGCCGTGGTGGCGCGCCTGGAGCGCCGGATCGGGGCCGCCCTCCACGTCATGGATCGCCCGGATCCGAGCGCCGTCGAGCGCGTCGCCGCGCTGCTGCGCGCCGTCGGCGGGTCGGAGATCGCCCCCGACGTCCCGGCCGACGTCGCGCTGCTGCGCCCACCGATCGGCCACGCGCATCTCCAGGCCCCGCGAGCCCGCAAGGCCGCGATCGAATTGGAGCCCCTGCCCGACCTGGAGGACGATCCCGTGGCCGACGCCTTCGCGGCCGCCAAGGCGGCGTTCCGGCGCCGCACCACCGTGACGCCCGAGAGCATGACGGCCTTCCTGGAGGCGCGGCTCGGCCGGGCTGCGGCGCTGCGCGGATCCGAGATCGCGATCGGGGACGTGGACGACTTCATCGTGTTCCAGCGCCTGCGCGAGATCGACGTGCTGTTCGACGCCACGCTCGGCGACCTGTACGCCGTCTCGCGCCTGCCCGGGCGCTTGGCCAACGGCTGGCTCGACTGCCCGGATTTCCTCCTGGAGCGGCGCTCCGGTGCTTGAGGGTTTTCGCGCCATCATCGATGGCGACGAGTCCGCGCCACCGGGCGCCCGGGCGCCGGACGCCGAGGAACTCAGCCGTGCCCTCCAGGTGCTGCTGAAGGGCCAGGTGATCTACGCCGACACCCAGGGGATCGGGCGCTCCTACGAACTCGCCCGGCACTACGCGCCGTTCTTCACCGACTATTTCGCCTGCCTCGGCTATGCGCTGACGGTCTCGCACCGCGACCAGATGGTCGCGCTGATCCCGGCCGCGGACGCGCCGCGCCACGACATCGTCTCGGAGCGCCTGCGCAAGGACGAGACCCTCGTGCTCCTGGCGCTCCGGCTGCTCTACGAGGAGGGCCTGCGCGACCACCGCGCCGGCACGGACGGGATCGTCGAGTGCACCACCGACGAGATCGTCGAGAAGATCCGCACCGTGGCCCGCAACGAGCCCCCCGAGGAGGGACGGCTCGCCGATATCCTGCGCCTCTACGCAAGGCGCGGCGGCCTGCGGCTCGGCGAGCGCGACCGGGTCGAGCGGGTCACCCCGCTCTCGCTCCTGCCGGGGCTGGCGGTGCTCGCCTCGGACGCATGGCTCGAGCGCCTGCGGGCCTGGTCCGAAGCCGGGGAGGCCTGATCGGCCCCGTGGGTGCGAGTCAGGCCGCCCGCACCGTGGCGAGGAAGCGCTCGACTTCGGCCCCGAGATGGGTCGCCTGTCGGGACATCTCGGAGGCCGAGGCCAAGACCTGCACGGCCGCCGCACCGGTCTCCTCGGCGGCACCGGCGACCCCGGTGACGTTGGCGGTCATGGCCGCGGTGCCGGTCGCGGCCTCCGCGACGTTGCGGACGATCTCCTGCGTCGCCGCGCCCTGCTCCTCCACGGCCGCGGCGATCGAGGTGGCCATGCCGCTGATCTCCCGGATCCGTCCCGCGATCCCGTCGATCGCCTGGACCGCCTGACCGGTCGAACCCTGGATATGGGCGATCTGCGTTGCGATCTCGGCGGTCGCCCGACCGGTCTGATCGGCGAGCGCCTTCACTGCGGTGGCGACCACCGCGAAGCCCCGCCCCGCCGCGCCCGCGCGGGCCGCCTCGATGGTGGCGTTCAGGGCGACCAGATTGGTCTGGCTGGCGATGGCCGAGATCAGGTCCACGACCTCCCCGACTCGGTGCGCGGCGCCGCTGAGCTCTTGGACCAAACTGGCGGTCGCGCCCGCTTCGCGCACGGCAGCCCGGGCCAGATCCGCCGAGGACCCGACCCGACGGCCGATCTCGTTGACCGACGAGCCGAGCTCCTCGGCCGCCGCCGCCACCGTGTTCACGTTGGTGGAGGCGTCCGCGGCCGCCGCGGCCGCGCTGGTCGACTGGCCGGCCGTCCGGGTCGCCGTGGCGGTCAGGCTCTCGGCCGTCGTCTGCAGGTGCGTCGCCGCGGCGGTGACGGACCCGACGATGCCGCCGACCGTGGCCTCGAACCGGCCGGCGAGCGCGATCGCGGCTTGCCGCCGCTGTCCTTCGGCATCCGCTCTGGCGACCGCCGTCGCGGCCTCCAGGGCGCGCGCATGCAGCAAGTTCTGCTTGAACACCTGGAGGGTGGCGGACATCGCACCGATCTCGTCGCGCCGGTCCGCATAGGGGATCTCGGCCTGCGTCTCGCCATCGGCCAGCCGGCGCATGGCGTGGGTCATGACGGTGATGGGCCGCGACACGCCGATGAAGCTGTAGAGGGTGGCACCGAGCGCGATCACGAGGGTGGCGCCCAGGATGACGACGGTCCAGCGGACCGCGCCCGCCTGCCTCGCCCGAGCGGACAGGCCGGCCGCCTCGACGCTCTTCACATGCCATTCGACCAGTGCATGGGCGGCCTGAGCCGCCTCCGCGTAATGGCTGTGCATCGCCCCGCGGTAATAGGACATCGCGGCTTCGCGCTGACCGAGACCGAACGCCCGCAGGCGGTCCCAGTCGTAGCGCTGGATCTTCAGTTTCGCCGCCAGGGCGTCGTACAGAGCCCGCTCGTCCGCCGACGCAATCCGGGCCTGATAGGCGGTGACTCTCGCGGTCCGGGCCTGGAGCAGGTCGTCGACCGTCTTCTCACCCGCGTCGCGTTCGGAAGCGAAATCGGCTGTGGCGAATCGGACTTGCTGCAGGCGTACTCTGGCGACCAAGGCGTCGATCGCTTGTGCTTCGTTCAATGACGGCACCGCCACGTCAAGCAGCTGTGCCATATGAACGTTCACGACAAACATATTGTATATCGTAATGCTGCCCTGGAGCGCGGCTGCGAGCATGAGAGTAGCAATGAGCCCGCTCAACTTGAGCTTAAGACTGGCGCGCATGGCGATTATCGATCCTCCCGACACGGACGATACAGGGATCGAATTGTCTGACAAGTTGTGAATTGCAGCAGCGGTGACAGGGGTGTGCGTCCCTTCCCATTGCCGGTCCCGGCGACCGGACATGCACCCGTCCGCCCCCCATCGCAGACCGTTCAGCGGCAGCGCCACATCCGATCGATCACCGCTCCAGTTCCGAGACATCCCGCCTCCCCCCCGGAAGTCGGGCCGGAAACCAGGCGGGAATCCGGATCGTGACACCTCCCGGTATCCCCCCGCCAGGGGATACCGATCGCATCGTTGGCGGCACCCTCGGCTGGCATTCGCGCGGATCGGGTGATCGCTTGCATACGCGGCCGAACCCGGCCAACTGGGACCCGATCCACCCGCACGTCGCCCAGCCCCCCGACCCCGTGTACGTCCTCACCGACATCGCCCTCTCGAACTGGTATCTCATCCGTCGCGAGCAGATCCGGCTGCGCGGCGCGGCGGCGCTCGTCGGACCGACCGGGGCGGGCAAGTCCACGATCTTCGACGCGGTCGGCACGGTGCTGGCCGGCAACAACGCCAGCCGCCTCGCCCTCAACGCCTCGGCCTCCGGGCGCAGCGCCCGCACGGTGCGCGACTACTGCCTCGGCTGGATCAGCGACCCCGCGGAGGGCGGCCGCCCGACCCGGGAATCCTGCGAGACCGTGCTCGCGCTGGTGTTCGAGAACCCCGCCTCGGGGCGGCTGGTCACGGTCGGGCTGGCGCTGGCCGCCCGGGCCGCGGAAACGAAGGAAACCGTCCTGTCGCGCTTCATCGCGGTCGGGCATCGGTTCGAGATCGCCGACTACGCCCGCACCGCCCCCGGCGGCAGCTATACGGCGCCGTGGAGCGAGATCGCCGGGGACCTGCGCGCCCGCGCGGCGAGCTTCACCGAGTACCGGACCTCCGGCGAGCGCTTCACCGCCGATGTCCTGGCCACCCTGCGCGAGGGCGCACCGGCGCCGGAGCCGCGGCACTTCCTGCGCAGCTTCGCCAACGCGGTGGCGTTCAAGCCGATCTTCGACACCAGCGCCTTCGTGCGCGCCTTTGTGCTGGAGCCGGAGCCGCTCGATGTCGAGCGCGTCCGGCAATCCATCGCCCACTGGCGGCGGCTCCTGGAGACCATCGCCGAGTTGGAGAGCCGGCTCACACGGCTGCGGCGCCTGCGCGACCGCTACGCGGCCTGGAGCGAGGCGGTCCTGGCCACGGCAGCGCACGAACTGCGCGCGGCCTCGGCCGAGTTGCGCCGCCGCAGCCTCGACCTTGTCGCAATCCGCATGCGCCTGCGCGAGGGCACCGACACCCTGCGCATCGCCCGGGAACGCGTGGCGGCGAGCCGCGGCTACGTGCGCGAGATCGACGGCGAGATCGCCGAGAGGAAGGCGCTGGCCGCCGCCGGTGCCGCCGAGGGCCGCCTCGCCGCCTCGACCCTGGGCCTCTCGATGCTGGAGCGCGACCGCAAGGAGCTGGCCGGGCGGATCGCCGACCTCGTGGGGCTGGTCGGCCAGATGGGCAAGCTCCAGCCGGTCG